>CANBOV010000040.1 GCA_947371275.1 Flavobacteriaceae bacterium
TGCCAGTTGTGATTATCTAACACCTACTATAGCTCATTTACAATCAGAAAAATTAAACAAACGATGGAAGAACTATAGTAGATGTTTTACTCAACAAAAAACAGTTGTATAGTAACTTTAGGATTAAGAATTATATTTGTATAACTAAATCAGGATTTATTTAATAACCTGTATAGTTATTTTAGGACGGGTCACTATATACTAGAGTCTAAGTAAACTCTAAGTAGGCTTTAAGTAAACTCTATATAAACTCTAAGCACACTCTATAGCTTTTTAAAAAACAAGAAACCCTACCCTAGCCCCGATGGGAATGGCATCCTTTTTCCTTGCACAAGGAAAAAGATACAGTGGACAGCGGGAGATGGCTCCTAGATTTAAATTCAAGGCAGGGTTGTTCTTGCTGGATAAAATTACTTTTTCAGCACTTTCTTTTCCCAAAAATCGGATAGTTCATCGATATCTACTGGGTTGGCTGATTTTTGAGGTATTAAACGGCCGCTCGTAAAGGCTCGATCTAATATGGTTTCTATAAGGAAGTCCTCATTAACTTCGTAGGGAGCGTATTTTGTTTTTAGGTTGATATCGAATAAGCGGGCAGTATTATTGGACCAAAACGCTTTCCAGCCGCTTTTATAGTCTTTGATTAATTCAAACGTGGTGGAGCCTGTTTGACGGTGAATCAATTTCACAAGAATCTGGCCTTGTTTGCGGGATAGTTTTTTAAGTTGGCCCGTAAATTCATTTTCGATATAGTCTTCTACAATCTTGAAGTATTTTCTTTTTTCGCGATTGGATTTGAGTTTGTCTCTATTTTTATTGAGCATGGTGAGGCGTTCTGCGGCTGTTTTGGCAAAGGGGTATACTTTATACACTCTGTTTTGCAGAAGAAGGAACGCTTTACGGTCTTCGGCGGACAGTTTTTGACGGTACACGATTACCTCTTCGAGTTGGACTGGTTCGTCGAGGATGGTATCATTATCTTCGGTTACCACTTCTTTTTTTGCGATAGAATCGGTTTTAACTTGCGCTTGTGCATTATAGGAAAGGGTGCCAACTGCCAGTATGCAAAACAGCTTTATACAAGAGGTCATCAGATTGTCATTTGGGTGCTGTTGCATCTTTGATTTCATGGTGTATAATTATTAGGGTAAAAATATATAATATCCCTAACAACTGTAATGCCAAATTTATATTTTAGCGAAAAAAAAATTATGGCTACAAAATCGATATTGACTGAAACATCACTTTCATTTTTAGAACGTTATTTAAATAATGCCTCCCCTACTGGTTATGAATCTGGTGGACAAAAGCTTTGGATGGAATATTTAACCCCTTATGTGGATAGTTTCATCACCGACACTTATGGGACTGCTGTGGGGGTTATTAATGCTGATGCCCCATATAAAGTAGTTATAGAAGGCCATTCGGATGAGATTTCGTGGTATGTCAATTACATCACTGCAGAAGGGCTTATCTATGTTATTAGAAATGGTGGTTCAGATCATCAAATTGCTCCTTCAAAGCGCGTAAATATTCATACTAAGAATGGGATTGTAAAGGGTGTTTTTGGATGGCCAGCCATTCATACTCGAAATCGAGGTAAGGAAGAATCGGCTACGATACACAACATCTTTATTGATTGTGGCTGCACCACAAAAGAAGAAGTTGAAAAACTAGGCATCCATGTGGGCTGTGTCATAACCTACCCGGATGAATTTATGGTCTTGAACGGCAATAAATTTGTTTGTCGGGCGATTGATAACCGTATGGGAGGTTTTATGATTGCGGAGGTTGCTCGTTTATTGAAAGAAAATAAAAAGACATTACCCTTTGGTTTATACATTACAAATTCTGTTCAGGAGGAAGTAGGCTTGCGTGGAGCTGAGATGATTACCAAAACCATTAAGCCCAATGTGGTGATTGTTACGGACGTATGTCATGACACCACGACCCCGATGATTGACAAAAAGATTGAGGGCGATTTACAGATGGGTAAAGGTCCGGTGATTGCCTATGCCCCAGCGGTACATAATACTTTACGTGACTTGATAGTGAACACTGCGGAAGCGAACAACATTCCGTTTCAGCGTCATGCCACTTCGAGGGTAACGGGTACGGACACGGATGCTTTTGCGTATAGTAATGGAGGTGTGGCCTCTGCTTTGATTTCGTTACCGTTGCGTTACATGCATACTACGGTAGAAATGGTGCATCGTGAGGATGTTGAAAACGTTATTCAATTGATTTATGAGAGTTTGCTGAAGATTGAGAATAACGACAGTTTCTCTTATTTTAAATAATACATAACAAAAAAGCATCCTTAACGGATGCTTTTTTTATTTACTCCTAAAAGCAAATGCAATTAACCTAAACTTATAATTTTAAATCGACCGTAACTGCTAGGTTATTGCTAGCCACTTTTTCGTTTTTCATGGAGCGATTGATGGCTTCAAAATCTAGAGGATACACTTGGTTGTTTGGATTGCTCTCAATGATTTGGTTATCTTCATTGATATAATCCAATTGTGTTTTCTCTATTGAAAGAGGTTGGGTTGTTTCCTCTTGACTTTCGGTGATTAATTTGTTTTCGATTACGGTCTCTTCGATTGATTTTGAGTGCGTTACTTTTATTACTGCAGTAGGATTGAAAAAGACGGTTTCCTCGGTAGTGATATCCACTCCAGAATTTAACAATTTGTGTTTGGCTGTAGCCCAAGTGATTTGATTGGTGCTGTCGGCGTTAACCAAGGTAACTTCTTGTTGGTTTACGTTTTGTACTTTGCAATCGTTAGCTGCGTAAGAAGTGTTGAAAGGTAAAGCAGCGATCCCTAAAATGATGATTGTTGATTTCATGATGATTGTTATTTTATTGATTGTGATGGGTATTGTTATTAATATCCTATGCAAATATATGGTTAAAAACTAGTATCTTGTATTGCATAGTACTTAAATTTAACATTATTTTAACTTTTAAATTTGACTAACCTATTGATTTTGAATTAAAAAGCATCGTCTATCCTGCTGAACAGACGATGCTTTAGTTTTTTTAGGCTTGCTTTAGAATGGCTAAAGCCTCGGTGGAATTTGACAATTCGGCGTATTTGATGGCGGTGTACCCCTTTTCATCTTTAACCTTTTTGTCGGCACCATTATCTAATAAGAATTTCACTATCGCTACTTTATTATAGCGAGCGGCGAACATAAGTGGTGTCATTCCGTTGGAAACTTCATTAACATCGGCACCGTATTCGATGAATTTTTTAACGGTTTCAAAATCACCTTTGAAGATGGCGGTGCACAGCGGAGTATTCCCGTTGAGCGCTACTTCGGTAGCAAATTTACTCTTTGGCATTGCAGCAGCAAGTGTTGCTTGTGTTACCGTTACAAGTGCTAAACCGGCTAAAATAACTGTTTTGGTACTCTTGTTGAAATTCCAATTGGGTTGGTCGTTCGTTTTTGATTTCATGATGATTGATTTTAAAAGTTATTGATTGAAGGTAAGACGTTCCTACCCTAACTTTCGTTGCATCAAAACCTTAACTATAACAAAACTTTAACATTTGGCACAAAAAAAACCACGCGTAGGCGTGGTTTTAACTTATAGCTACTGCAGCGGTTTAAGAATTTAAAAACTGCAGGACGTTTTGTTCGATTCTGCTATTAATGTTGGCTATATCCGCTTTGACGAAATCTTCTCCTATAATATTTTCAAACAATTCAATATAACGTTCCGACACGGTTTCAATATAGGCGTTGGACATATTCGGTATTTGTTGGCCCTCTTTTCCTTGGAATCCGTTTTCGATTAGCCAGCGGCGCACGAATTCTTTGGACAGTTGTTTTTGTTCTTCTCCCTTATCTTGACGTTCTTGATAGCCTTCGGCATAGAAATAACGGGAGGAATCGGGGGTGTGAATTTCGTCAATCAAGACAATCACTCCGTCTTTGGTTTTCCCGAATTCGTATTTGGTATCCACTAGAATTAAGCCTCGACTTGCGGCAATTTCGCTTCCTCGTTGATAAAGTGCTCTGGTGTATTTTTCTAGCACTAGATAATCCTCTTCGGTCACTATACCTGTTGCTAAAATAGCTTCACGGGAGATATCTTCATCATGAGAGCCATTATCGGCTTTGGTGGTTGGCGTTATTATAGGAATAGGAAACTTATCGTTTTCTTTTAGTCCGTCGGGCATGTTCACCCCGCAAATAGTTCTTTTTCCTGCCGCGTATTCTCTTGCGGCATGTCCTGAGAGGTATCCTCTGATGACCATTTCTACTTTGAAGGGTTCGCATAGGTGTCCTACTGCGACGTTTGGATCGGGTGTTGCAATTAACCAATTGGGCACTATATCTTGTGTTAAGTGCATGAACTTGGTGGCTATTTGGTTTAGAATTTGGCCTTTATAGGGAATTCCCTTGGGCAAAACGACATCAAAAGCAGAGAGTCTGTCGGTTGCAATCATCACTAATAGGTCGTTATTGATGTTGTATACTTCGCGTACTTTTCCGCGGTAAACAGAAACTTGACCAGGAAAGTTAAAATCGGTTGTAGTAATAGTATTCATTATGATGTGTTGTTGTTGGCGCAAAAATAGTTTGTTTTAGAGACATATACAACCTTGGTTTCGCATTCGTTTTACCAATTATTTTGGTATGTATCAAATATTTACTATTATTGCAATGAATTAAGATTTATGAAAGTCGCCCTAGTCACATTCTTCTTATCGGTATTTTTCTATTTTTCAGGACCAAGAGACAAAAGACCTACTGCTTTTTTTGGAACTAAAGAAAATAGAGACAGTACTTTTATTACCGTTCCTTTTCCTTTGAAAATGGGAGGGGTATCTGAATCCTTCATCAAAGAGAAAACTCCGAAAATAGATTCTTTTTATAACAAATGGATTAAATCGCCTTATTACAGTGGTGGTTTTATTGTGGCAAAAAATGGTCGTATCTTATATGAGGACTACCAAGGTTATGCTGATGAACGCACCAAAACACCTATTGACTCCCTTACTGGAATTCACTTAGCCTCTGTAAGTAAAGTGCTTACTGCTACAGCGGTATTGAAACTGGTTGAGAATGATAACATCATGCTGGATCAGAAAGTGACCGATTGGCTTCCTAAATTTCCTTACCAAGATATTACGATACGCATGTTATTGAATCACCGCAGCGGATTGCAGCCGTATTCAAGTTTTAGTGCGTTGATGAAAAAAAATTGGGATAACCATAAAGTACTATGCAACCAAGACATCTTGGATATGCTTAGCAAATATAAATTCAAACAGTTGTTTCATACCAATACTCGTTTTGATTATTGTAATACGAACTATGTTTTATTGGCCTTAATTATTGAGCGCGCTACTGGGATGAATTATCGCTTAGCCATGCAGAAGTTAATTTTCAAGCCCTTGGGAATGAAGAGCACTTATGTCTTTAATTATGACACTGACCGCGTATCGGCTTCAAAATCTTATAAAGGATCTAAGCAATTCGCTTGGGATCAATTTGATGCTTTGTATGGGGATAAGAATATCTATTCAACGCCAAGAGACTTAGTTAAATTTGATTTGGCCACCTATTCTCCTGAATTCATCAACCAAAAATTATTACAAGAAGCTTATTATGGTTATAGTAATGGTAATTCTTCTAAGGCGGTGAAAGATTATGGATTGGGAATGCGCATGAAGTTTTTACAACCATCGGGTGAAAAAATGATTTTCCATAATGGTTGGTGGCATGGTAACAATACTTCGTTTGTACCGGTTAGAAAAGATACTATTACGGTAGTTTGTTTAGGGAATAAATTCTCTAACCGTCCTTATACTACCTTGAACATGGTAAGTGACTTGTTTTACAAGAAACCGAAACAAGTTCATGCCACTGAAATTCCTTGTGAATTAGAATTGGCCGGCGACAACTAGGCTTTTACCAAATAAATTCCGTCTTCTTTTATCTCTATTAATTTATCTTTATAGAGTGCCCCTATTGCTTTTTTGAAGGTCTTTTTACTCATTTGAAGTACGGTTTTAATGTCTTCAGGATGGCTATTATCGTTTAATCTTAAGAATCCCCTGCTTGCTTTTAGTTCGTCGAGAATCTTCTCTGCATTGGGCTCGACATTTTCATACCCCTGTTTTTGGAGTGTTACATCGATTTTCTTATCGGGGCGTATTGCTTTGATGAAACCCGTCATGCGATCCCCGGTGCGGATGTCTTTATATACTTGGTCTTTATAGAGTAGGCCCTTATGAATGTCATTTATGATGACGTTTATTCCTACCTCGGTTATATGAGAAATGATTAAGTCTACCTCGTCTCCTTCGGCTATGGTTAGTTCGTCGTTATTTAGGAATTGATTGGTTTTACTGGAGGCCATAAGGCGGTTTGTTTTTTCGTCTAGGTAGGCAAAGACTAGGTAACGTTTGCCTTTTTCCATGGGACGCGCTTGTTCTTTGAAGGGAACGAATAAATCTTTTTCTAGTCCCCAATCTAGGAAGGCACCGAATTGATTGATATAATTCACGCGGAGCAATCCGAATTCGTCCATTAATATATAAGGTTCCAGCGTGGTAGCTACTGGTCTTTCTTCGTGGTCTAGGTATACAAATACTATGAGTTCTTGTCCGATAGTATATTCTTGAGGAACGTATTTAACGGGTAGTAACACATCGTCTTTACCGTCGGTTAGAAAAAGTCCGACTTTGGTTTCACGTGCGATGGTTAGTGTATTGTAATGTCCGATATTCATTTGGCTGCTTCTTGATTTATGCTTGGCAAAGATAGATAATTCTTTCTGTAGCGATTTAGGTTTTGTTTTGAAAGCAGTAATAAAAAATCAATTTTATAGAAATTAAGCTTTAGAGCACAGCTGAACAATCTACTTCAGCGAAGCATTTCAGAAGAACTAGAAAATTAGTAGTTTTACGAGGTGTAACAAAATCACTACTTATTACACTAACGAGATTATGAGTGAAACATTAGAACAATCATTTGTAAAGCAGCTAAAGGAAAACCAAAATATCATTCATAAGATATGCAGGTTGTATACTAATGGCGAGGATGCGCATAATGATCTGTTTCAAGAAATTACGATACAGTTATGGAAAGCCTTTCCGAAGTTTAGGGGAGAGTCAAAATTTTCTACTTGGGCCTATCGTGTAGCCTTGAACACGGCAATTACGTTGTATCGAAAGAACACACGGAGCATCGCCACTGTCACCTATGAAGGGCAGAAACATTTCCTGAGTCAGGAAGATTATAATCTAGAAGAAGAGGAGCAAATTAAATTAATGTATCAAGCATTGCAACAGCTTAATGATATAGAGAAGGCCTTGGTATTCTTGTATCTTGAGGATAAGGATTACACAGAAATCTCGGAAACGCTTGGAATAAGTGAAGTAAATGCCCGAGTAAAAATGAATCGAATAAAAGGAAAATTAAAAAAAATATTAAATCCCTACGGATTATGAAAGAGTTGGATTTATTGAAAAAAGCTTGGCAAAAAGAAACCCATTCTTTTCAACAAGTGACTGAAAGTGAGATTTACAACATGTTCCATAAAAGATCATCCTCTATTGTAAAATGGATCTTGATTATTAGCATCGTTGAAGTATGTTTTTGGAGTTTAACTAGTATTGTCTTTAATACTGATGACTATATGAAGAAATTGCATGCTGAGGACTTAAATCCGTTTTTTAAAGGACTAACGTTTGTAAACTATGCTGTAATCTTAGTTTTCATCTATAAGTTTTATAAAAACTATCTTAAAATATCTACAACTGCTAATACCAAGCAATTGATGCAAGACATTTTACAAACTAGAAAAACGGTTCGGTATTATGTTTATTATAATCTTACAATGATTGTTTTGAGTTTCATTGCGGGTTTATTTATAGCTTTTGAGTATAATCCGCGAATGGGTGTTTTAAAATATAAAATTGCACACGAAAGCAATCATCATATATTACTCATTACTATACTGATGATGCTTGGATTTGTTCTACTGTTTTTTGGTATCTTTTGGTTGTTTTACCGCTTACTCTATGGTATCCTTTTGCGTAAGCTCAACAAGAATTATAAAGAGTTACAGAAAATCGATTTATAGAAGAAGCCCCAATCGGGGCTTTTTTATTGGAATTAATTTCTAAAAAACGCACTTTCACCTACACTTATCTCCTGCTATGAATAGCATTAAAGTTCTGATAAACAACCTCAAAATAAAAGACGAAATCTATTTTAATAGCTAAATTCCTAACCTTTAGTAACGTAATTATTGCTTTCATCTATTGTATTTTGCATTTCATCGGTTTACTATTATTTAACTTTCAATGCGGTTTCTAAAATTAAAAAAAAGTAATATTTTTAGGAAACAAAGTCCCCTGTCGATGCATAACATTATAAAATACTTACCCATACCTGCCATCCTACTGGATAAGGAACACAGCATACTTTATATCAATTATAGTGGATTGAAATTTTTTGACCTGCCGTTTGATTCTTTCAATTCAAAAAAAATAAGTACTTTATTTCCATCCTTGAATTTAGATATCATCTCCAGATATAAAGAGACTTCCTTTATCTATAGGGATAAGTTTTTAAAGAAACATTTACTACTGGTTACTATTGATGTTTATGATAGTAAATCGGGCAATATTGTACTTTATATTTCCTCTGCTGTTGAGAAGAAGGAAGAGCGTCCAAATATCTTAAAGGAAGATTATTACAAAAAAAGGATTGCCATTTTTGAAACCTTTATCGATAAGATAAACGAAGGAGTTCTTGTCTTTAATGATAATGGTAAGTTATTGTATTCTAATGAGCGTGCCACCAAAAAATTCAAAATCAATCCACGCAAATTGAAAAATCAAACTGCATGGGAATTAATTACACATTTTAAGGATTTTGAAGATTGGGAAAATACGACAAGTTTGCTTCAAAAAAAACCTAAATATCAGTTTACGTATAAGAAAGACGGTGGTTATTTATCGGTGGAGTTGCACCAGCAAAAAGTAGACAATGTAATCTACAATATGCTTTTGTACAGTGACATAAGTGAATCTACCCAAGATAAGATCTCGATAGCCGAGAAAAGCAATCAGATCGATTTATTTGAGCGCAATATCCCTGCGGCTATCTTTAAATTGGTTGTTAACGAGCAAAGTGAAAATTATTTAACCTATATAAGTGGTTCTTTTGAGCGGTTGTTTGGATTCAAATTACCTATTAACGATGTAAAATGGCAAAAGAGTTTATCGATTCATCCAGAAGACGTGATTGACTTTTGCAATACTATGTATGAATCCCTTGAAACCTTTACCGAATTCAATTACATGGGACGTTTGCTAGTTGAGGATAGGGTCATCTGGTGCGAGGTAAATGCGGTTCCGAGTTTTCACAATAACGAGTTGACCTTTGACGGTATCGTATTAGACATAACGGTTCGTAAGGAGGCTGAATTTGAAATTAAGCGCAAACGCGCCTTTAATGATTCAGTACTTTTCAATATTCCGGCAGACATAGCGGTATTTGATCAAGATCATCGTTATTTATTTTTAAACACTAAAGGGGTTGCTAATGATGAATTACGTCACTGGATGGTAGGCAAAACGGATTATGATTATTGTGATTATCGAGGACTAGATTATGCTTTGGCGGATAAAAGGAGGTTTTATTTTAATCAAGCCAAAGAAAATAAAGAACAAGTAGATTGGATTGACATCATAAAAAGAGATGATAAATCGCTATATATGCTGCGGCGTTTTTATCCTTTTTATGTGGATGGGATATTTGTTTATATGATAGGCTATGGTATAGACATCACTGAGTTGAAAATGGCTCAATTTCATTTGAGTGAGGCGGAAAAAGAAAATGAACTCATTCTTAAATCGGCATTAGACGCGATAGTGATGATTGACAAAAATCATAAAATTACGTTTTGGAATCCGCAGGCAGAAAAAATATTTGGCTGGGACTCTCAGCAAGCTATTGGTAAAAATCTACTTCGTACGATATTGTCAAAAGAGCTGGTTCACTATAAAAGTTGCAATGACTTTATCCAGAAAAATGAAAGTAGAAATATTGAAAAACGCAATGAATTTATAGCCATTAGAAAAGACGGGCAAGAGTTACCTATTGAATTGACTTTGGTCAACATCAATGAAAAAGAGCATCAGTTACATTACTGTTTATTCATTAGAGACATTAGTAACCGTAAGGCAAAAGAAATTGAAATAGAGCAACAGAACAAGGCCTTGATTAAACAAAATAAAGAGTTGGAACAATTTAATTATATTGCTTCCCATGATTTACAAGAGCCTTTGATTACTTTAATAGGTTATTCTAATTTATTGAAAGAGGAATATGACACCGTTTTAGACCAAGAGGGTCAACTCTTTTTACAATTCATTAGTCAATCGGCCACTCGAATGCGTTCTTTAATTAAAGGTTTACTAGAATACACCAGAATCTCGACTGCAGAAAATTTATTTCCGACTAATCTTAACAACTTAGTTCATGATTGCATTAGTAATTTAACAGATAAGATTAATAGTAGTAACGCCCAGATTACGGTGGTTCCGTTACCGACAATTAACTGTAGTCCGATCTATATGAGTTCGTTATTTCAAAACCTACTTAGTAACGCTATAAAATTTACTAAAAAAGATACACCCCCTCAAATTACCATTAGCTATGAAGAGCGAGAGCAGGATTGGTTATTCAAAGTTCAGGATAATGGTATTGGCATTAGTAAAAAGAGTCAGACTGAAATATTCATTATGTTTAGAAGGCTTCACAATCAAGACGATTATACGGGTCATGGCATAGGGCTTGCGCATTGTAAAAGAATAGTAGAATTACACAATGGCGAGCTTTGGTTAGAATCTAGTACTGGAGCAGGGTGCACGTTTTTATTCACAATATCCAAAATGTTATAGTATGGAAAAAAAAATCAACACTGTACTATTGATTGATGATGATTTGACCATCAATTATTTTCACAATCGATTGATCGAAAAATCGGGCATTGCTGAACAAATTGCTATTACCAAAAACGGCATGGAAGGATTGGTTGCTTTTTTAGAAATAAACGAACGGTTACATGGGAACGAAACCGCCCTTATTTTTCTTGATTTGAACATGCCTATTATGAATGGATGGGAATTTCTAGAAAAACTATCAAAAGCTAAAAACGAAATTACTATGCATTATAAGCTATACATATTGAGTTCCACTATTAATCCGGATGACAAAAAGAAGGCTAAAAACAATCCGTTGGTCTCAGGATTTTTGAGTAAACCGCTTACTAAAGAACATTTAGAAATGTTACAATTGGAGTAACATTTTTAATTGGATTACAATATCTATTACGTTCATTTATCTAGGACTTTGGATATCAGTTGAAGGTGTTTAATACTTATTTACTTTTAAGTAAGTAAAGTGGCATTGCCTGTTGCTAATTACTATTCCCTAGTAGACTAAAAAAAATAAACCTGACAGGTTTTAAAAACCTGTCAGGTTAACTATAATTTATTAAACCGAAATTCCTTTTTTATCTACTTGCCATTTGCGGAGTTTGTTGAGGCGTTCATTTTCCTCTATTTCCTCTGCGGGTATTACTTTTAAGAACGAAGGATGCTGTTCAATTGCATATTCTACTTTTTCAACTATTTGCTCTATGGATTCATTTTCATAGTCGATCACCAAAGGTTCTTTGATAATAAATGACTGCAAGATGTTTTTCTTTTTGAGACGGAGTCCTTTTTTATCGAAAGAGCGTCGGAATCCATCAATCACTATAGGTACTACGACGGGTCTGTGTTGTTTAATGATGTGCGCTGTACCTTTACGCACAGGTTTAAAAGATTTGGTAGTCCCTTGAGGGAAAGTAATTACCCAGCCATCTTCTAATGCGATGCGGATATTTTCGGTGTCATTGGGATTAACTTCTCGTTTTTCGGTCACATCTTTTCCGCCTGAGCGCCAGGTGCGTTCCACTGTGATGGCTCCAACGTAGGCTAATATTCTTGGTAAGAGTCCGGCCTTCATTGTTTCGGAAGCCGCTACATAATAGATGTTCATTTTGGGTTGCCATAAATAGCCCACATTTTTTATGTTATCCACTCGTCCCGAAAGGCTGGCATTGAACACGTGAAACATGGCCACTACATCGGCGAAATAGGTTTGATGATTTGAAATAAACAAGACATTCTTATCGGGTAATGTTTTGATTATTTCAGAGCCTTCTATATGTAATTCATTAAATCCGCGGTAACGTCTATGCGTGATAGCTCCGAATATACGGATTAACCATTTTTTAATAAAGAGGATATGTCCGAATGGATTTCTTTTCAACCATCCCATAGTATTCATTTTAAAGGAGAGCAAATTTACAAAAACTTAGTCTTTACAACACCATTTTGATGGTTTCTTTCAACTCACTTAACATCATGGCAGTAGCACCCCATACAAAATGTTCATTTACTTTAAAGCCCGGCACTTCAAAAGCATCGGCATAGGAAGTCTTCATTATTTTATGTTCGACTATACGATCATCTAGAAAATCAGCCATTGGCAATTCAACTAATCCAGCTACTTCTTCTTGTTGGAGTGTGAATTCAAGTTCGTCATTACTGTATCCCATATAGGGGTATACCATAAAGTTACTTGGAGGAATATAAACTTGAGTAAAAGGGCGAATTAAATTTATCTTTTTGGGATGTATACCAATTTCTTCATGAGTTTCTCTTAGTGCGGTCTCACTAAAATTGGCATCTTGATTTTCTACTTTTCCTCCAGGAAATGCAATTTGAGATGAATGCACACCATTATAAGAATTGCGTACTATTAGTGCTAGATGGGTTTTATTATTTTTAGGATAAAAAAGCATCAGCACGGCTGCTTGTTTGGGATTTATTTGGTTGAAATCAATGCTTTTTAATAAATCCAAGCGATTGGATGGAGCCATTTTTGCATGTGCCTGTGTTGCCGGTAGCTCGACATTTCGTATTTTTGGCGTGTATTTTAAGAACTCGTCAAAGTGCATGATAATTTGTTTGGAACTATAAAGTTACCTTAAAAAAACAATGCACACCCAATTAACACTAGAAAATGTACAGTAAAGAGGAATCCTTATACATCAAGAAAGAATTTTGGACCGCTTTTGCCGAAGCTTATCCAAGAAAATGGTTGTTGTATGATACCAAAATTAAAGATGTGGCCTTTAAATTTTATATAGACAATAAGAAGGCACAAGTACTTTTAGACATTGAGCCTAAAGATGATGAAAAGCGAAAAATATATTATGAAAAAGTGGAATCCTTAAAAACCATTTTACTAGAGGAATATTTACCGGAAGCGGTATTGGAGCGAAACTTCTATTTAGAAAACGGGAAAGTAATTAGTCGTATTTGGGTAGAGAAGCTGGGGGTTAGTTTGAACAACAGAGCTTATTGGCCTGAAATATTTGCTTTTTTTAGTGAGATGATGACCCAGTTTGAGTTTTTCTTTTATGAATACAAGGACTACATGAACGATTTAGAAGTTAATACTTAACGAAGTACCACATCGGTAACTACTTCTTTTTTTAATTCCTCGTTGATCATTTGGATTATTTTTTGTTTGCCATAACTCAACTCTTCTCTCAAGACCGCTGAAGTTAATGATACATAAAGTGTAGACCCTTTTAAGACAACTTCTTTAGTATAATAGTTTACCCCGTTTCCCATTAATGATTTCCAAGCTTCTTGTACGTCAATTTTATCCATACCCCCTTGGAGTTTATTTACTTGAATAAACTCTTTGAGCACGTCGCTTATTGGACTTTCATTACTCTGTCGTTTAGCCATTATTTAAGAGAAAAGGGTGTGAAACGTTTATATTGGTATTGCAATTTATCTTTATTTTCAAGTACTAAGGTAGAATCTTTAACTTCTAAAATTTGTTCTTGCCATTTACCGTAGAGTGTACTGTATTCAATATAGAACTCTTTGTCTTTGGATATGATTTTTATGTTTTCTTTGATGCCATTAGTTTTGTATTTACCGTCAAATTGAGGCATTACTTTTTGCCGGTATCCGCTATTATTTTTTGTTTCAAAATAGTCAATCGTTTCATTTATCTTATAGTCTTTCTTTTCTCCATTGGCTTGGACAACCGACATTATTTCCCAATAGCCATTAAGTTTAGTGAGGTCTTCTTTTTTAACATTTGAATGACAGGATATTACTAGATAAGCAACAAAAAATAAAGCGATTTTTTTCATGAATTCTATATTATATTCATTTAGTTATTTAGTTTTTAAAAGAATCTATATCTCGCCGTTATGCCTATTTTATTTAATTTAATTTTAAAGGAAGTATCCTTATTTTGGTATATCATTTTTGCTGTATCGTAGCTAAATTCAATTCCAAATTTATCATTGAAAAGATACCCAATTCCGGTAGTCAAAAAAGCACTACCTTCGAGAGATTGATAGTAGGGCCCCGAAACAAACTGCCCTGCTCCGTTGGTTATTTTTGGGATGATTTTTAGACCTCTCAGTTGGTTATTTGCACCAAGGCCTAAAGTAGCAAATATTTTATGTTTTTTACTCATATTAACAAAATATCTTAGTCCGAAAATTAAATCTATAGAATTTGAATTAATTTGGTAAGTATCTTCATGAAAATCAAAATTATTAGCGGTATAGTATTGATTTACTACCTTGACTTTGTTGTTTTCATACAGGGACTTTATAAAAAAACTCACTTTCTCCGAAGGCATCACCAATTCAATTTCGGCACCTGCTGCGAACTGATTACCATCTGGATTATGAAGCATACTTATTCCAGCTAATCCAGCAACATGTATTATTATTTTCTTTTCAAATTTATTTTTATAACTGATGGTTTGACTATTTTTACATTGGTTATATTTTTGAAAAACGATTTCTAATTCATTTTTATCGTACTGTAAATTGATGAAATCATTAAAAGTCTGATCATCGCATTTAACATCCTTAAACAATTGTTCACGATAGGAATTATTAACCTTTTCTTGTCCTTCAGCATTACGATATTTCTTGTAAATCAACTGCGTTATGCTACTGGTTGTATTGTTGGTTTTGCCATTGATTTTATAAAAATATTTAACCCCATTACCACTGTCATATTTATAGAGCGTTGCTTGTGTTCCCTCAAGAACTATATTAAGGAACAAAGTGGTTGCCTTTACATTTAAGTCTTTGCTAGGCGATGTGCCACTTAAATCAAAATCGTCTATTTCAATATTTACCTTTTGAAATTTTAATTCTATCCCAATACCAAATTCGGTAATCAAATTAGGGTCCACTCGAATTACATTAGATGACAATTCATTTTTAAAGTCTAAAAAAGTAAGCGAATTAACTTTTTCAAAATCAATAATCTTGAAATAACCGTCAATTTTCTTTCCCGTATTGTCAATATAATATCCTTTTTCATAGTTTGCTTGCGCATAAATTAATGATGTCATTAGGATAAACAAGACATTTAAAAGATTTGATTTCATATGCAAAAGTTAATTGTTTGGGAATAAATATAAAATAAATTACATTTATAAAGAAAAACAATTCTGTAATTATTTTATTATAAACACCAAATCATTTTATACTTTTACTATATAAAGCAAAATCTTATTGATTATGAACAAAAAAATCCTTATTTCATTTGTGTCACTTTTAGTTTTATGGTCATGTTCTAAAGATAGTAACGATGGTGCTTCTGCCATTTTAGCCACAATCATTACAAGCCCATCCACTGAAACTACAAATGCTTCTACAATTTCAGGAGGGACTATAACTTCTGACGGCGGAGCTGCTATAAGCCAACGTGGTGTTTGTTGGAGTACCAACCACAATCCTACCATTTTGGACAATAAGACTGTTGATGGAACTGGAATGGGATCCTTTACTTCTACTTTACTTAATTTAACTGCTAACACAACGTATTACATAAGAGCTTATGCTACTAATAGTGTTGGAACAGGGTATGGTAATGAAGTAAGTTGCATCACTACTGAAGCTATGTATTTTCCTCCTAACGATGGTAGTACTACTTGGGACACTAAAGCCTTGGCTGATTTAGGTTGGAATCAAAGTGCCGTTCAACCGTTATTGGATTATTTAGCCCTTAAGAACTCTAAATCGTTTATGATTTTAGTAAATGGTAGAATTGTAATGGAAAATTATTTTAATGGACATAGTGATACTACCCCTTGGTATTGGGCTAGTGCAGGTAAAACATTAACCTCAACCATGACTGGAATTGCTGCCCAAGAAGGTTTTGTAAATATTAACAACAAAGTATCCGACTATATTGGAACGGGATGGACTAACGAAACATTGGCGCAAGAAAATCTAATCACATGCAAAAATCTGTTGTCAATGACCTCAGGAATTGATGATTATGTGAATGGAGTGTATAGTGATGATGTTACCCCTTCCATGTTAAATTATAAGGCTGATGCAGGGACACGATGGGCTTATAGTAATGTGTATGTAAAATTACAAGATGTAATTGCACAAGCTACGGGACAAACATGGAGTGCTTACTTTAATACCAAGCTGAGAGACAAATTGGGTATGACTGGGTCGTGGATTCAATCAAACAATAATGTAGTGTATTGGAGCACTACCCGAAGTATGGCTCGTTTTGGTTTGATGGCGTTGAATAACGGCAGTTGGAATGGCGAGCAGATTGTAAATCCTACCTATTTTACAGCTGCTACAACCACTTCGCAAAACATTAATATGAGTTATGGGTATTTATGGTGGTTAAATGGGAAGTCGAGTTACCACATGCCTCAATCTCAGCTTCAATTTCCGGGAAGTATAATTCCAACTGGACCTACTGATATGTTCATGGCTTTGGGTAAAAACGACCAAAAAATCTACGTAATTCCGAGTAAAAAAATGGTTGTAATACGTATGGGAGATGCAGCTGATACGGTAAACTTGGCCTTATCTGATTTTGATCAAACGCTCTGGAGCAAAATAAGCGCTTTGTATCAATAATTTATTTTTTGTTTAACAAGCGGATGGTTCCGTAAACAAATAAGACAAAGGCAAATAGACGCAATCCCATAAAGAAATTGGGTAATGGTTTTTCAATAAAATAGCTTAAGGCAACTATTGCAAGGCTTATCACAATTAATTTAAGTGGGGATGATTCTGTAAAGAATCCTATAACTTTATTCATATGCTTTTATTTAAAAAACGAATCTACGAATTCAACTTTATTAAAAACTTGTAAATCAGTAATACTTTCTCCAACACCGATGTATTTTACTGGTATTTGGAATTGATCGGAAATACCGATGACCACACCTCCTTTGGCAGTTCCATCTAGCTTAGTTACAGCAAGGCAAGTAACCTCGGTAGCCGCTGTAAACTGTTTTGCTTGTTCGAAAGCGTTTTGACCCGTAGAGCCATCTAACACTAATAATACGTCGTGAGGTGCATCCTCAATAACTTTTTGCATAACCCTTTTTACTTTGGTTAATTCATTCATTAAGTTTACTTTATTATGCAACCTTCCAGCGGTATCAATAATCACAATATCGGCGTTCTGAGTAACGGCACTTTGTAAGGTATCAAAGGCAACCGAGGCAGGATCGCTACCCATTTGCTGTTTTACTATTGGAACCCCTACTCTATCGGCCCAAATTTGCAATTGATCAATGGCTGCTGCACGGAACGTATCTGCTGCACCCAATACGACATTATACCCTGCATTTTTGAATTGGTATGCTAATTTTCCAATGGTCGTAGTTTTGCCTACCCCGTTGACGCCTACTACCATAATTACGTAGGGTTTTTTATCAGCAGGTATGGTGAATTCTGTTTCTTCCCCTGATTTAGTTTCAGATAATAGACCAGCGATTTCTTCTCTTAGGATTAGATTTAACTCATCGGTTCCCAAGTACTTATCTTGGGCCACTCTTTCTTCTATTCGGGTAATTATTTTTAAGGTAGTTTCTACTCCAACATCAGAAGAAACTAAAACTTCTTCTAAGTTATCTAAAACCTCATCATCTACCTTTGATTTACCTGCTACTGCTTTAGTAAGTTTGGAAAAAAACGAAGTTTTAGATTGCTCTAATCCTTTATCTAAGGATTGTTTAGCTTCTTCGCTTATAATTGGGTCTTTTTTTTCGGAGGAAAATATTCTTTTGAAAAAACTCATTTTAAATTCAGGATTAAGGAATTAGGAATTAGGGTTCTACCTAAAACTTAACAAATATCGAGGACAAATATAAAAATAAAAAAGCTACTTTCGTTTGAAAGTAGCTTTGATATATTGAGTTTGATGAATTATTTCTTGTTAAGGAAACTATCTACTTCTTCTGGAGTCATAATACTTTCAACAAAAGTATATGCACCTGTTTTAGGAGATCTAACCATCTTGATTGCTTTGGTTAATCTTTTAGAAGATGTTTGTAACGTTGCAACGGTCTTTTTTGCCATGATTCAAATGTTATTTAGATTTAAAAAAATCTCTAATTATTTAATCTCTTTATGAACAGTCATTCTCTTTAAGATTGGATTAAATTTCTTAATCTCTAATCTATCTGGAGTGTTCTTTTTGTTTTTGTTTGTGATGTAACGAGAAGTACCAGGTAATCCTGTTCCTTTGTGCTCAGTACACTCTAAAATAACTTGTATTCTATTACCTTTCTTTGCCATCTTACTTTATTTTTTACTGGAATAGATTATTTAATAAATCCTTCAACTCTTGCTTTTTTCAAAACAGCAGCCAATCCATTTTTATTGATTGTTTTAATTGTAGACGCAGCTACTCTTAGCGTAATCCATCTGTCTTCTTCAGCAAGATAGAAACGTTTTTTAACTAAGTTAACAGAAAATTTTCTCTTAGTTTTGTTCATAGCGTGAGAAACGTTATTTCCTACCATCGCTCTTTTACCTGTAAGGTCACAAACTCTTGACATTATGCTTTTCTTTTATCGTTATTCAATTCGAGGGTGCAAACTTAAGTAAAATTTATTGTAGTAACAAAAAAATTATCGCAGATTTTTTAAAATTTCTTTACGCAAAATTTCCAAAGCTTTATTTGCTGTTCTATCTATCACTTTTTCACGGGGTTGACCTAAATTAAAACCCTCAACTATTACTACTCCATTTGGCTTAGCTAAGGCAATAAACACCTCGCCTATTCCTGCTTCCCCTATTTCTTTTCCTGGACCAGCATTTCCAGTGGTTGCGATTGCATAATCTGTTTTCATTAATCTTTGCACACCTAAAGCCATTTGTGTTGCCACTTCAGCGCTAACTACATGGTGTTTTCTAATAACATCGGCCTCTATACCGAGGACATCTTCTTTAACACTCTCAGCGTAGCTTACAATGCTTCCTTTGAAATAATTTGAAGCACCGGGAATAGAAGTCAACATTTGTGCAATTTTACCACCTGTACAACTTTCAGCCGTTGAAATCGTTTGCAGTTGACTATAGAGTAACTTTCCAACTTCGTTTTCAATAGTTTCTCCTTCATCAAAACCCACAATTATATCTTGGATTATTTTTGTTAATGAAGTAACATTTTCTTCAATTGCTTCTTCCAGAACCTCTTTTATTGGACCTCTTGCCGTTAGCCGTAGGCGCACTTTTCCCGGATTGGGTAAATACGCCAATTTAATAAATGCTGGCAGATTATTCTCCCAATCTTCAATGCGCTCCGCGATTCGACTTTCCCCTTGACCATAGGTCAATATCGTCTTATGGATGATGAAAGGTCGGTTGTATTCTTTAACCACTTTAGGAATGATCACATTATCCACTATATCCTTCATTTCATAGGGCACACCTGGCAAAGAAATATAGACGGTATTTTCTTTTTTCATCCACATTCCAGGCGCTGTTCCCAACTTATTGAAAAGTACGTGGCACTTTGATGGAACAAGCGCTTGATCTTTGTTTAACTGCGTAATTGGCCGTTTATAAAAACCCTCTATTATTTCAGTTACATGCATCAATACGGCTTCATTGACTACTAAATGATCTTCAAAATATTCGCAAAATGTTTTTTTGGTTATATCGTCTTTAGTGGGGCCTAATCCTCCCGTTATTAAGACCAGATCAACGTTATTTTGCAGTAAAGAAAAAGTGTCTAAAATGTGCTTTTTATCATCTGATATGGAAAGCATTTCGTGTGTCTGCACTCCAATTTTATCTAAAGCACTTGCAATATAGCTCGAGTTGGTGTCTACAATTTGACCGATTAGAATTTCGTCTCCAATGGTAACAATAGCTGCTTTCATTTTGATAAATTTGAGAATATAAATTTCGGTTTACAAGGTCCCAAACCGAAAACTGCGGCATTCCATATACGTTTTTTAAATGTAATATCCGTACATGGAATTCAGTTTAAGTAGTTAATTTGAAGATAAATATTGAAGCGAATAAAACTAAAACAAGGAATTGCCTTAGTAGACAATTCCTTGTTTTGTAGCTTACTTTATTATAATTCGAAATCTTTTTTAATTTCTTTTACAGCCTTTTCTACTTGGCTTTGAATGCTTTCAAAAGTATCCACTATTTCTTTGCGTTTACCTTCTGTTTTTGTCCAAGCTTCCACTTGGAGAATTTCTTCAAAGGCAACCGTCATGCCCAATAAATCCAATGTTGGTTTTATCTTGTGCGCATACGAATAAGCCAGTTTATGGTCTTTTGTTTTAATTCCTAGGTCAATTTGTTCCATGTCTAAAGGGACTTCTGTAACAAATAAAGTGATGATTTGCATAACAAATTCAGGGTCATTATCTGAAAGTGCGTATACTTTAGCGAGGTTGTAGTTTATTGCCATTATTTAATTTGTAATCTTAATACTTTTTTATTTTCTATAAATCCTTCTAACAAATCGCCTGGTGAAACTTTGGCAACGCCTTCGGGAGTTCCTGTAAATATTATATCGCCTGCTTTCAATGTGAAATATTGAGAAACATAGGAGATTATTTCATCAATTTTCCAGAGCATGTGACTGGTATTTCCTTTTTGAACGGTTTCTCCTTTGTTGGTCAACTCAAAAGTAATATTTTCAACCGAAACAAAATCATTTTTCGGAAGAAATTCACCAATTATCGCTGAACCGTCAAAAGCTTTCGCTTTTTCCCAAGGAAGGCCTTTTTCTTTTAATTTATTTTGAAGATCGCGCGCTGTAAAATCTATACCTAAACCAATTTGATCATAATACTTATGCGCAAATTTTAGATCAATATATTTACCCACTTTATTTATTTTGACCAAAATCTCCACTTCGTGATGTATTTCGTTACTGAATTCGGGTATTACAAAAGGGGTTTTATTGGGGAGTATCGCGGTATCCGGTTTCATGAAAATAACGGGTTCCTCAGGACGCTCGTTATTGAGTTCTGTTATGTGATTTACATAATTTCGTCCGATGCAAATGATTTTCATAGAAATAGAAACAATTTATACTTTACTAACCCTACTTAATTGAATTTATTATTCAGCTTTCTTAGTTTTAGCCCTGTCAATACTTTCTTGGTGTATAAGGGAAATTCAGCGTTTTGAATCCAACCAAAATACCCAGGTTCCTTGTCTAAAACTTCGTCAACCAATGCGCCTTTATGTTTGCCAAAAGTAAAAATCTCTTGACCTTCGGCATTAAGAGCAATAAAGCCGGCGAAGTCAACTGATTTTTTACGAGTAGTGAATTCAGAAAGCGTCTTCATATCGTTTTCTAAATCCTCATAACGATCTAGTTGCGCTTTAAGTATTTCATAGGTTGCCATGGTATCAGCTTCTGCACTGTGTGCATTTTCAAGACTTTCATTGCAATAAAATTTATAGGCTGCGCTGAGCGTTCGTTCTTCTTTTTTATGGAAGATGGTTTGCACATCAACAGACACTCTATTTTTCATGTCAAAATCTACTTCTGCTCGTAACAATTCTTCTGCTAACAACGGGATATCAAATCGGTCGGAATTAAAGCCAGCTAAATCCGAGTCCTTAATCATATTGTGTACTTGTCCCGCCAACTCTTTAAAAGTAGGCTCATTGGCTACCTTTTCATTAGTAATACCATGCACTGCTGTTGATTGAGGAGGAATTGGAATCGTAGGGTTGACTAGCCAAGTTTTGCTTTCCTTATTTCCGTTAGGAAAGACTTTAAAAATCGATATTTCGACAATTCTATCTTTAGCCACTTCAATGCCGGTGGTTTCTAAATCAAAAAAGCAAATAGGTCGGTTGAGTTTTAATTCCATGATAGTATGTTAGCTCACAAATATAAAATATTGCGATTACCGTTGGTCGATAATTTTAAAAGTTTTGTGATTTTTTTTAAACAAAAAACCCTTTCAGCATCGGAAAGGGTTGATGTCTATTTCTTTGTAATTAGTATTCTCTATTCACATCAAATGCTTCAAGATATTCGGCTACTCGTTTTACAAAGCTTCCACCTAAGGCACCATCTACTACTCTATGGTCATAACTGTGGGACAGGAACATTTTTTGACGGATACCGATGAAGTCTCCTTCTGGGGTTTCAATTACTGCAGGCACTTTTCTTATGGCTCCTAAGGCTAGGATTCCTACTTGAGGTTGGTTGATAATAGGAGTACCAAAAACCGACCCAAAAGTCCCTACATTGGTGACAGTATACGTTCCACCTTGTGTATCGTCTGGTTTTAATTTACCTGCTTTGGCACGGTTTCCTAAATCGTTTACCGCTTTGGCCATACCCACTAAGTTTAATTGGTCGGCATTCTTAATTACGGGAACAATTAGGTTTCCATTTGGCAGCGCTGCTGCCATACCTAAGTTAATATTTTTGCGTTTGATGATGAATTCACCATCCACTGAAATGTTCATTCCGGGGAAATCTTTTAATGCTTTGGCTACGGCTTCCATGAAGATTGGGGTAAAAGTTAGTTTTTCACCTTCGCGTTTTTCGAATGCATTTTTAACACGGTCTCTCCATTTTACAATATTGGTTACATCCACTTCGATAAACGATTGCACGTGTGCAGAAGTTTGAACGGATGCTACCATGTACCCTGAAATCA
>CANBOV010000041.1 GCA_947371275.1 Flavobacteriaceae bacterium
TGACCCGTCCTAAAATAACTATACAGGTTATTAAATAAATCCTGTTTTAGTTAAACAAATATCATTCTTGACGCATCCTGACCCGTCCTAAAATAACTATACAGGTTTAACCCCATCATATCCAAACCCTTGCCAAAACAGCAAAAGAGAGAACCCAACTTAAAACTTAAAACCAGCAAGTCCCCCATGTCTTACTACTTAATTCTTATTACTTAATACTCCCCTCGTAATAAATTAACTTAAATACTATGCGTGCATAATATATTTTTTGTATCTTTGATTTTCATTTGGATTAAGTATGAAAGAAAAAACCATTGATTATATACTCCGAGAAACTTGGCAAGCCGTTGCGCGCATGTACAACGAAGAAGGTTCTAAGTATGAAGGTTCTATGGCAATCGGATTTGCGTTACTGAGCATAGACAAAGAAGAAGGCACTCCTTCTACAAGGGTCAGCACCCGAATGGGAATGGAACCTACCAGCCTAACACGAACCCTAAAAACCCTAGAAGAAAAAGGACTAATCACCCGCAAGAAAAACCCAGAAGACGGACGCGGCGTACTAATCCACTTAACCAAACTCGGTAAAGAGAAAAGAGAACTATCCAAAAATACCGTTCTCAAATTCAACGAAGCCATCAAAAAAAATGTCCCCGAAGATAAACTGCAAACCTTCATCGAAGTAGCCGACATCATCAACGAACTCATAACAGAAAAAAAGATATTTTAATAAACCCTCTATAGTAAAACAAAAACAAAAACAGTCTATCATCTATTAGTCTATTAGTCTACTATCTAAACAAAATATAAATGAAACGAATAATCAAAAAAGTGGCCGTAGTAGGTTCCGGAATCATGGGTTCAGGTATCGCATGCCATTTTGCCAACATCGGTGTGGAAGTATTACTACTAGACATTGCACCCAATGCTTTATCCGAAGCCGAAGAGAAAAAAGGACTAACCCTAGAGCACAAAGCCGTGCGCAACCGCATCGTAAATGAGCACCTGGCCAACGCACTAAAATCAAACCCCTCGCCTATCTACAACCAAAAGTTTGCCAACCGCATCACCACCGGAAATACCTCCGATGACATGGCTAAACTAGCGCAATACGATTGGATCATCGAGGTAGTAGTCGAACGCCTAGACATCAAGAAGTTGGTCTTCGAACAAATAGACCAGTACCGCAAACCGGGTACCCTAGTGACTTCCAATACGTCGGGGATTCCCATCAAATTCATGAGCGAAGGTAGAAGTGATGATTTCCAAAAACACTTTTGCGGCACGCACTTCTTCAACCCAGCACGCTACCTCAAATTATTCGAAATCATCCCAGGCCCACAAACCAGCAACGAAGTTTTAGACTTCTTAACCAATTATGGTTCGCAATACCTTGGCAAAACGGCCATAGTAGCCAAAGATACTCCCGCCTTCATCGGTAACCGTATCGGGATATTCGGCATTCAAAGCTTATTTCATCTCGTAAAAGAAATGGGCCTTACCATAGAAGAAGTAGATAAATTAACCGGACCCGTAATCGGCCGCCCTAAATCAGCCACCTTCCGAACCGTGGATGTGGTCGGCTTAGATACCCTCGTGCATGTAGCCAACGGTCTATACGAAGGCTGCCCCAACGACGAGGCACACGAACTGTTTAGATTGCCCGACTTCATCACCAAAATGATGGAAAACAAATGGCTGGGTAGTAAAACCGGTCAAGGCTTCTACAAAAAAGTAGACAAAGACATTTTATCATTAGACTTAGATACCCTCGAATACCGCCCCGCTAAGAAAGCTTCTTTTGCGACCTTAGAGTTAACCAAAACGATAGACAAACCCATCGACCGCTTCCGAGTACTAGTAAAAGGAAAAGACAAAGCGGGCGACTTCTACCGCAAGAACTTTAGTGCCATGTTTGCCTATTGCTCTAACAGGGTACCCGAAATCACCGACGACTTCTACAAAATAGACGACGCCATGAAAGCGGGCTTCGGTTGGGAAAATGGTCCCTTCGAAATATGGGATGCCATAGGCGTAGCCAAAGGAATTGAATTAATGCAAGCTGAAGGGTACCAACCCGCCGCTTGGGTTACTGAAATGCTTGCCGCAGGAAACAACAGCTTCTACTCCATCAAAGAAGGCGCTACGTACTATTACAATGCAGCTTCCAAAGCACAAACGAAAGTTCCAGGTCAAGACAGCTTCATCATCCTCAACAACATCCGCGAAAGTAAAAAAGTTTGGAGCAATAGCGGTGCAGTAATCCACGACCTGGGTGACGGTATCCTAAACCTCGAATTCCAATCCAAAATGAATACCATAGGTGGCGATGTCCTAACCGGAATCAACAAAGCCATCGACCTAGCTGAAAAAGAATACAGTGGTTTAGTCATCGGGAACCAAGGAGCCAATTTCTCCGTGGGTGCCAATATCGGCATGATCTTCATGATGGCTGTCGAGCAAGAATACGACGAACTCAATATGGCCATCAAAATGTTCCAAGATACCATGATGCGTGTGCGCTACTCTGCCATACCGGTTGTTGTTGCCCCTCACGGCATGACCTTAGGCGGGGGTTGCGAAATGACCCTACACGCCGATAAAGTAGTAGCCGCTGCCGAGAGTTATATTGGATTAGTAGAATTTGGTGTAGGCGTTATCCCAGGCGGAGGTGGCTCCAAAGAAATGGCGCTAAGGGCATCCGACCTCTTCCATAAAAACGATGTGGAACTAAACGTATTACAAGAATATTTCCTAACCGTAGCCATGGCCAAAGTATCAACTTCTGCCTACGAAGCCTTCGATACCGGTGTGCTCCAAAAAGGAAAAGACATCGTGGTAGTAAACAAAGACCGCCAAATAGCCGAAGCCAAAAAACACGCTCTCTTACTAGCCGAAGCGGGTTACACCCAACCCATCCGCCGAACCGATGTCAAAGTACTCGGCAAACAAGCACTGGGGATGTTCTTAGTAGGAACCAACCAAATGGCAGCTGGTAAGTACATCTCAGAACACGATTTAAAGATCGCCAACAAACTAGCCTACGTCATGGCGGGTGGTGACTTATCAGAACCAACACTAGTGTCAGAACAATACCTGCTCGACATAGAAAGAGAAGCCTTCTTAAGTTTATGCACCGAAAGAAAAACACTAGAAAGAATCCAGTTCATGTTAACCAAAGGAAAACCATTAAGAAATTAGATAATAGATAATAGACTAATAGATAATAGACTAATAAATAAATGATTAGTAGACAAGAGATAAAAAGTCTATCATCTATCATCTCTCCGTCTATCATCTCAAAACATATACCATGAAAACAGCCTATATAGTAAAAGCATACCGAACCGCCGTAGGGAAAGCTCCCAAAGGAGTGTATCGTTTTAAAAGACCTGACGAACTAGCAGCAGAAACGATTCAATTCATGATGAATGAACTGCCCGACTTCGACAAAACACGCATCGACGACGTTATGGTAGGCAACGCCATGCCCGAAGCCGAACAAGGTTTAAACGTAGCGCGCTTAATATCGTTAATGGGACTAAAAGTAACCGACGTTCCCGGAGTAACCGTAAATAGATACTGTGCCTCCGGACTAGAAACCATAGCCATGGCCACTGCCAAAATACAAAGTGGTATGGCCGACTGCATCATCGCAGGTGGTGCCGAAAGCATGAGCTTTATCCCCATGGGAGGCTACAAACCCACCCCCGACTATGCCGTCGCCAAAGAAGGAAACGAAGACTACTACTGGGGCATGGGACTTACCGCCGAAGCCGTTGCCAAACAGTTCAATGTTTCCCGTGAAGACCAAGACGCCTTTGCCTTAAACTCCCACCTAAAAGCCATAAAAGCACAAGCAGAAGGCAAGTTTGACCAACAAATAGTTCCTATTACCATCGAACAAACCTTCATTAATGAAAACGGTAAAAAGGAAACCAAAAGCTATACGGTCTCCAAAGACGAAGGCCCAAGAGCCGACACGAATGCAGCAGCCTTAGGCAAATTAAGACCTGTATTCGCCGCAGACGGAAGTGTAACCGCAGGAAACTCGTCGCAAATGAGTGACGGAGCTGCCTTCGTCCTAATCATGAGCGAAGCAATGGTTAAAGAATTGAACCTAACCCCTATCGCCCGGATGGTAAGCTATGCTGCTGCCGGAGTCGAACCAAGAATTATGGGTATCGGACCCGTAAAAGCCATTCCAAAAGCGCTAAACCAAGCAGGTTTGAGCTTAAAAGACATCGATCTAATCGAATTAAACGAAGCTTTTGCATCACAATCTCTAGCGGTAATAAGAGAATTAGGCATCAACCCAGAACTAGTGAATGTAAATGGTGGAGCCATAGCGCTAGGACACCCACTAGGATGTACGGGTGCCAAACTATCGGTCCAACTCTTTGACGAAATGAAACGCAGAGGCAATAAATACGGTATCGTCTCAATGTGCGTCGGAACGGGTCAAGGAGCAGCAGGAGTTTACGAACTTTTATAAATCCAAGAGATGAAAAAAGCCATCATCATTACTGCAATTGCTTTTAGCACATTTACAGCTAAAGCTCAAGAATTTAGCCCTAAAATAAAAGTTCATGCCGTAAATGTTGGTTTTGGAAGTTTTCATTTTCAGAAAGATATAAAAGGACATGATGGACTTTCGATTATTACTGACCTTACTATTTCTTTAAATAAAAACTTAATTTCTGTGTCATACTTAGGTGGTACTTCGATTAAAATTCTGGACGGACCAAATTATAATTTTGAGGAATATAGTTTATTATACGGAAGAGAATGGCAGGCGTTCGATTGGTTGCGTTTTGAGGGATTTGCTGGTTTTGGCCATTTCAATCAAAGCAGTAAAGACCCTACTATTGGCGGTGATGGTACAATTTCATTTCCGTTTAGGGTGAATACCAAATTTTATTTTACCAAGCATTTCGGAATGGGATTGAATACCAATTACAGCATTAATTCGGTCAACAATAATTTTGCAACCAATCTAATCTTTCATTATAGATTCAATTAAAAAAACAAATTAAAATTTAAAATAAAAAACCATGAGCGATATCACAAGAGGAGGTCAATTCCTAGTTAAAGAAACAAAATGTGAAGACGTCTTCACCCCCGAAGATTTCAGCGAAGAACAAATCATGATGCGCGACAGCGTAAAAGAATTTGTAGATAAAGAAATATGGCCCAACAAAATTCGTTTTGAAAGCAAAGATTATGCTTTCACAGAAGAATGTATGAAGAAAGCAGGTGAAATGGGCTTCTTAAGTGTAGCTGTCCCCGAAGCCTATGGCGGAATGGGAATGGGATTTGTAGACACTTGCTTAGTTTGTGATTACATCTCTGGCGCTACGGGTTCGTTCTCAACCGCCTTCGGAGCACATACCGGAATTGGAACGATGCCTATTACCCTTTACGGCACTGAAGAACAAAAACAAAAATACGTACCCAAATTAGCCTCTGGAGAATGGTTTGGTGCCTATTGCCTAACTGAACCCGGTGCAGGCTCGGATGCCAATTCAGGGAAAACCAAAGCAATGCTTTCAGAAGATGGTACCCATTACAAAATCACTGGAGGTAAAATGTGGATTTCAAATGCCGGCTTTTGTTCGCTATTCATCGTATTTGCCCGTATCGAAGACGATAAAAACATCACCGGATTCATCATTGAAAACGATCCGTCAAACGGGATCACTATGAATGAGGAAGAACACAAACTAGGGATTAGAGCTTCTTCTACCCGTCAAGTCTTTTTTAATGAAACCAAAGTACCCGTAAACAATATGTTAGCGGGTCGGGGCGAAGGGTTTAAAATAGCCATGAACGCCTTAAATGTGGGACGTATCAAATTAGCAGCAGCTTGTTTGGATGCGCAACGTCGAGTGACTACCAATGCCGTGCACTATGCGAACGAAAGAATACAATTCAATACCCCTATTTCTAGCTTTGGAGCCATCCGTTACAAATTAGCCGAAATGGCTGCTTCTGCTTATGCCGGAGAAAGTGCCACCTATCGTGCTGCAAAAGACATCGAAACTCGAATTAAACTCAGAGAAGCCGAAGGAGCTTCACACCAAGAAGCCGAGTTAAAAGGAGTAGAAGAATTTGCCATCGAGTGCTCTATACTAAAAGTAGCAGTCTCCGAAGATGTACAAAACTGTGCTGATGAAGGAATCCAAATATACGGTGGTATGGGGTTCTCTGAAGATACACCAATGGAAAGCGCTTGGCGTGATGCCCGCATTGCCCGAATCTATGAAGGCACTAATGAAATCAACCGCATGCTGTCTGTAGGAATGCTAATCAAGAAAGGCATGAAAGGTCATGTAGATTTGTTAGGTCCTGCCATGAAAGTCCAGGAAGAATTAATGGGAATCCCGTCATTTGAAACCCCCGACTATTCCGAATTGTTCTCAGAAGAGAAAGAAATGATTGCCAAATTAAAGAAAGCCTTCTTAATGGTGGCTGGTGCTGCTGTACAAAAATACGGTATGGACTTAGACCATCACCAACAGTTGTTAATGGCCGCCGCCGATATGCTCATCGAAATATACATAGCCGAAAGTACCCTCCTAAGAACCGAAAAACTTGCTAAAAACCAAGGAGAATCCAAAGCAGTTGAACAAATCGCTATGGCTAAATTATATTTGTATAAAGCGGTGGATGTAGTTAATTTGAAAGGTAAAGAAAGCATTATTTCCTTCGCTGAAGGGGATGAACAACGCATGATGCTAATGGGATTACGCCGCTTCACAAAATATACTAATATGCCAAACATTGTAGGCTTAAGAGAAACTATCACTACCAAAATGGTTGCTGAAAATAGTTATTGCTTTTAATTGTTAGTTACGTTTTTATTCGAAAAGACCATCTTATGCTAAATAACGATGGTCTTTTTTTAACACATTCAAGAAAACTATAAGAATACACCTTCTTTTATGATAATAATCATGAAAAAGTAACCGCTTAAGTGATAAGACTGATGTTTTATTAACATTTATTTTCTAGTTGTTAATAAAATTTAATAGTTTCGTTTGTTGTTTAAATCATCTAAAACCTACTAAATGAAGAAATTAGTGCTTATTTCAGTTCTCTTCTTTTGCAGTTCAATCTTTGGTAAGACTATATGTACTGCTTCAGTAGACACTATTTGGTATGATTGTGATTATAAAGTGACCATCAAAGAAAAAGCTGAGATTTATAAAGTTCGTCCCTACATTATTCAAAATAAATACATCCACGTTTACTATTATAAATCTACGAATAAGAGCCATTTAATCTCTTACAGTTTAGACCTAGATGATTCTAAATTGGACGGTAAACGGACTTATTATTTTGAAAATGGAAATGTAAATTATATTGTTCATTATAAAAACAACCTCAAAGAAGGGCCGTTTATTGAATACTATGACGATGCAAAAGTATACCAACAAGGAGAATTTAAACAAGATAAAAAGAATGGAACCTTTGTATTAAAAAAGAAAGACGGTTCGTTATTAGGTAAAGAATATTGGTGTAATGGTATTAAAGTAAACAAACTACCTAAGAATAAAACAAATCTTAACAAAGCAGTCGTAAACCGTGAATAGAAAAAGGCCTTAGTAAGGCCTTTTTCTATTATAATTGGAAGTGTTTAATAAGCTAATAATTCCAACAAGCCTTGCTCAAATCGCTCTTTAGGCAAGTACTGATCTTCTAACGCTTTTACGAATGGAATAGCCGTTTCTATGCTTCCTACTCGTCTAATTGGTGCATCTAAATCTTCAAAACAATGTTCCATAATCATAGCTGCAATATCACTACTGATACTTCCAAACAAAGTATCTTCTTGAAGTAAAATTACTCTATTTGTTTTCTTAACTGAAGCAAAAATAGTTTCCACATCAAGGGGTTGTAAAGTTCTCAAGTCAATTAAATCAGCGCTGATAGCACTATGCTTAGTTAACGTATCTAAGGCCCAATGCACACCCGCTCCAAAAGAAATAACCGTTACATCATTTCCTTCCTTTATAAGCGCAGCCTTTCCAAAAGGTATAGTATAATAATCAACAGGAACCTCTTGATACACGGAACGGTATAATTGTTTGTGTTCAAAGAACATCACCGGATTTGGATCGTTAATGGCCGTATTTAATAGTCCTTTGGCATCATAAGGAAATGCTGGGTACACCACTTTAAGACCGGGTGTCTTAGTAAACCAAGCCTCGTTAGTCTGTGAATGGAAAGGTCCTGCCTGAGTACCTCCGCCACAAGGCATCCGCACCACCACATCGGCTTTTTCTAACCATCGATAATGTGATTTTGCCAGTAAGTTTACAATCGGATTAAAACCGGTGGATACAAAATCGGCAAATTGCATTTCTACCACTGCCTTAAATCCATTGATGGATAAACCCATACCCGCAGATACTACAGCACTTTCACAAATTGGCGTATTTCTAACACGGTCTTTACCAAATTGAGCCACAAATCCATCGGTGATTTTAAAGGCACCACCATATTCTGCAATATCTTGTCCCATGATAACCAAGTTCTGATGACGCTCCATCGACTGACGTAATGCATTCGATATAGCATCCACTACTCTGATATTTTCTACCGACTCACTAGGATTTATTGCTTCGAAATCGTAGGGCTCAAACATATCGTTAAGTTCTTCCTGCAAGTCAGCTACAAGATCGGGTTCTGCTTGAGTCATAGCCCAATGCTCATCAATCTCATGCTTAATAGCACTTTTAATTTTCTCATCTTCTTCTTCAGACAAGACACTTACTCTAAGTAGGTACTCTCTATAATTTGAAATGGGATCCTTAATAGCCCACATATCCATTAATTCCTGAGGTACGTATTTAGTGCCACTAGCCTCTTCATGACCACGCATCCTAAAGGTTTTAAATTCTAATAAAACCGGTCTTGGATTGTCGATCATGGAAGCTTTCAATTCTGCTATCTTAGCATAAACCTCTAGAATATTATTGCCATCAATGATATGACTTTCCATGCCATATCCTATCCCTTTATCGGCTAGGTTTTCACAACGATATTGCTCGTTGGTTGGCGTTGACAAACCGTATCCGTTATTTTCAATAACAAATAAAACCGGTAAATCCCATACAGCAGCTATATTCAATGCCTCATGAAAATCCCCTTCAGAAGTAGCTCCTTCACCGGTAAACACTGCAGTTACTTTTCCGTTTTGTTTTAATTTATTGGCTAAAGCGATACCGTCGGCGATACCCATTTGCGGACCCAAATGAGATATCATTCCGATAATTTTATATTCCTGTGTGCCAAAGTGAAAGCTTCTATCCCTCCCTTTGGTAAAACCACTTTTTTTACCTTGCCACTGTGAGAACAAACGATGTAAAGGAATATTTCTTCCTGTAAATACCCCTAAATTCCGGTGCATGGGTAATATATACTCATCCTGGTCTAAAGCAGCGGTAATACCAACCGATATAGCCTCTTGCCCGATACCTGAAAACCATTTAGATACTTTTCCTTGTCGTAAAAGGATCAGCATCTTCTCTTCTATTAATCTAGGTTTAAGTAACCTCTTATATAAATCTAATAATTGAATATTGGACAATTCTCTTCTATCGAAATTCATGTTGGTTTGTGTATTATAAAGTCGACCAAAAGTAGTAAAAAGTGTTTAGTTATTAGAAAAATAGACAATAGAAAAAGCGATTATTTTAAGTAAAAAAGAGCTTAAAGAGTTAATGCATTTTTCTATATCAAAACGCAAGTAATTGTTAACAACTTTGGATTTTTATATTTAAATATTAGTTACATTTGTAGCTATGGTTGGAATTATTCCAATTAAAGTTATTAACAAAACAACGTTTAGTATGCAACAAATTCCAAGTGTTGACTTACGTGATTTCCTGTCGGATGAGCCGGCACGTAAACAAAAATTTGTAAATGAAATCGGAAGAGCTTATGAAGATATTGGCTTCGTAGCATTAAAAGGTCATTTTCTTGATGACAAACTAGTGGAAGATTTATATGGAGAGGTTAGAAACTTCTTTACGCTTCCGCTAGAAACTAAAGCAAAATATGAAATCCCAGGCATTGGTGGTCAGCGTGGTTATGTTTCTTTTGGTAAAGAGCATGCCAAAGGACGTTCTGCTGGGGACTTAAAAGAGTTTTGGCATTTTGGACAGTATGTTGATCCAAGCTCAAAATACGCTTCAGAATACCCAGATAACGTTACCGTATCTGAATTACCACAATTCAACGCTATAGGCAAAGAAGCCTATAGAATGTTAGAGAAAACGGGGGTCTATGTCTTGAGAGCTTTAGCCTTGTATATAGGATTGGATGAATTTTATTTTGATAACTACATCAAAGACGGTAACAGCATTCTAAGACCTATACACTACCCTCCTATTACTGACGAGCCTAAAGATGGTGCCGTTCGTGCGGCTGCTCATGGAGACATTAATTTAATAACCCTTTTAATGGGAGCTCAAGGGAAAGGATTACAAGTACAAAATCATGAAGGTGATTGGATTGATGCTATGGCGCAACCCGACGAATTGATGATTAATGTAGGAGACATGTTATCGCGTCACACGAATAACAAATTAAAATCTACTATTCATCAAGTGGTAAATCCGCCAAGAGAATTATGGGGAACCTCTCGTTTTTCTATTCCTTTCTTCATGCACCCTGTAAGTGATATGCCATTAAATTGTTTAGAAAAGTGTATTGATTCCAATCATCCAAAAGCATTTGAGGACATCACTGCTGGAGCATATCTGGACGAAAGACTAGTAGAACTAGGATTAAAAAAGAAATAAGGTTAATTCAATAATTTCATTAAAGACATTGAGTTTGACACTTAATGTCTTTTTTGGTTTTTAATAAAACAATATGGATTTACAAGAGCAATTAAAAAAACTATTCCCGGAACACGAACCCTCTAACGAACCAGAAGAAATTGTCATTGAAAATCATGAACTATTTATTCAAAAAGAGCCTATGATTTGTAAATATGAAAAACGCAAAGGGAAAGCCACTACTATCATTGAAGGGTATGAAGGTAGTGATGAAGATTTTAAGCTATTAGCCAAAGAAATAAAAACAAAACTAAGTGTTGGTGGAACTTTTAAAGAGGGAACGATCATTATTCAAGGAGATTATCGAGATAAAATAATGACCCTTTTACAATTGAAAGGATTCAAGACCAAGCGCGTTGGGGGATAAAAACTAACAAAAAAACTACTCATCATAATGATACAATCTTCAGAATTAATATTAAATCCAGATGGCAGTGTTTACCACTTAAATTTGAAACCAGAACATATAGCGCATGACATCATCTTTGTTGGCGATCAAAACAGAGTAGAAAAAATAACTCAGTTCTTTGACACCATTGAATTTTCAACACAAAAACGAGAATTCAAAACGCAAACGGGTTATTTTAAAGGAAAAAAAATGACCGTAATCTCTACGGGCATCGGACCTGATAACATCGATATCGTCATGAACGAATTGGACGCCCTAGTTAATATCGACTTAAAAACACGCGAACCTAAAGAGACCTTAACCTCCCTGACTATCATTCGGATTGGAACTTCGGGGTCGTTACAAGCGGATATTCCGTGTGATAGTATTGTGATGAGTCAGTACGGCTTAGGATTAGACAATATGCTACGTTCCTATTTAATGGATGCTATTTGTGAAAAAGAAATCGAGGATGCCTTTATTAAGCAAACCAATTGGGATTTAAAAAAAGGACGTCCTTATGTAATCAAAGGAAGTGAGCAATTAGAGAAACGATTAGAAAGTGACTCCATTTACAAAGGTTTTACGGGTACTGCCGGAGGCTTTTATGGGCCACAAGGAAGAGTATTGCGTTTGGATATTCAGGACCCAACCTTGAACAGTAAAATGGATAACTTTGAATATGAAGGAATTAAAATGACCAATCTAGAAATGGAAACTGCTGCTATTTATGGCTTAGGGAAATTATTAGGTCATGAATGCTTATCCTTAAATGCCATTATAGCCAATCGCGCTACAGGCACTTTCAGTGAAGACCCTTATAAAGCAGTGGATGCTTTAATAGCGTACACGTTGGATAAATTAGCAAAGTAAAATAAGTCGTTACCGATGTAGCTTAGTAATAGAATAAAAGAATCATGAATTTAACTTTAGAAACAGACAGGCTCCTACTTAGACCCCTAGAGCTAACAGATGCTGCCGACATGTTTGCGATGGACAGCAATCCCAGTGTCCATAAATATTTATGGCAGAAACCTACGCAAACCATTGAAGAAACAATCAAAATCATTGAAAAAGTACAAGAGCAATATTTAAGGAATTCTATTGGAAGATTTGCAACCGTACTAAAAGACACGGGCGAATTCATAGGTTGGACGGGCATCAAATTTGTTGACGATCATGTAGAAAATGGAAATACTAATTTCTATGATTTTGGATATCGTTTAAACGAAACTTTTTGGGGTAAAGGATATGCAACTGAAGCCTCGTTTGCTTGGTTAGCTTATGGTTTTAATCAAATGAAAATCGATAAAATGAATGCCTATACCCATCATGAGAATGCTGCCTCTAATTACATATTAAATAAAATAGGCATGACCTTTATGGAACCTTATCCCGATAAAGAGGGAGTAACATGGAATTGGTGGCTTATGAACAATCCTAATCTATAAGTCTAATGAAAGTGGTAAAAATTATTGGAGTTCCAGAACATTTCAATCTCCCATGGCAATTGGCGATGGAAACCGGTGAATTTAAACAAGCTGGAATAGACTTACTGTGGAGCGATATACCAGAGGGCACGGGTAAAATGTGTCAAATGTTACGAGACAATGAAGCTGATGTAGCGGTTCTATTAACAGAAGGCATCATAAAAGACATTACTAATGGGAATCCTTGTTCGATCGTACAAGTCTATGTTGAGAGTCCGTTGATATGGGGTATACACGTTGCGGCTCATTCGAATTACCATGCCCTATCCGATTTAGAGCATACTAAAGTAGCGATATCACGCTTAGGTTCGGGATCACACTTAATGGCTTATATCAATGCTGAAAACGAAAATTGGCGTACTGAAAAGTTGCAATTTGAAATTGTAAATACTATAGACGGAGCTGTTGAGGCCTTAACCCGAGGTACCTCTGATTACTTTATGTGGGAACATTTTATGACCAAACCTTTGGTTGACAATGGCACATTTCGACGTGTAGCTGATTGCCCGACCCCTTGGCCTTGCTTTGTGATTGCAGTTAGAAATGAGTTTCTAGAAAACAATGGGGAGGTGGTTTCCACACTATTGCACATTATTAATAATGCTACGAGGGAATTTAAAAATATTCCTGGAATTGACCTTCTACTAGCCTCAAAATACAATCAAAAAATAGAAGATATTCAATCTTGGTTATCAAAGACCGTATGGTCACAAAAGCCATTGGAAGCTACAATGTTAAACAAAATTCAAAATCAATTGTTTGACCTCAAAATTATCGATAAAAAAGGTACTTTTGCTGGAATAGTAAAAGTCGTTTAGCTTTTATTATCAGTATATGATAAAAATAAGACAGCTAACTTATAAGCAACTGAAAGAAATATTCAGGATTAAGAGTCCGTGGGACTTGATCATCATATTTGTCTTAAACTTACTGATCACCATTCCTATCTTTATTGTTGCCCATCATAATTTTATTATTTTAAACTGGCCATTTCACGTAGACAGAATGCTACTTTTCCTCATCATTCTATTTGCCATACAACTCCTTTTAAGAGCACTTCGAAGAGTGACCTTGATTTCTGTTATCTTATATGTTTTAATGTTATTATACGGCACGCTATTCAGTGACTACAGCTTTCAAAGTGTCTTTGAAGATTACCGTTCTATGGTATATACTATGAATGATGATCCTTATCCACAAGATATTATCATTACTAAGCTATTGCCATTTCCTAACAAATCAAAAATATTGGATGCCGTCGAGTATCAAAACCCAAAAGTGAGGGACTTTGCCATCATGGCCATAAACAAACATTTCAAACATATAAAAGGGTACTATGATGATTGGACGCTCATACAATCCTTTGCGATCTTTAAAGAAATTAACAGCCGATGGAACTATGTTAGTGATCCAAAAGGGCATGATTATATTGCGAGTGCCACCGAATCGTTGCGTTATCTTTCGGGGGATTGTGATGATCACTCTGTTTTGATGGTTTCGTGCATAAAGTCGATAGGAGGTACAACCAGACTTATTCACACTAAGGGGCATATCTATCCTGAACTCTATATTGGCACCAGAAAAGATTTAGATCGGATTAATTATGTGATAAAAAAAGTTCTATTCCCTATTGAAAGCAAAAACAAAACCATTCATTATCACATAGACGAAAGAGGTAAGATATGGCTAAACCTTGACTACACAGCTCATTATCCGGGTGGTCGTTTTATGAGCGAAGAGATATTGGGAGCTTTGACCTTGGATTAATAAAGACCCTAAATATTTACTTTTAGTCAAAATATTATTTACTATATTCGTTAGAAATTATAAACCCCTATTTGATGAAAAAAATAATGATTCTTTTGATGTTCTTTTCTCTAGCATCGAAAGCACAGGAAAACACTATAATTGCTAATAAGAAGAATGAGTTTCGGGTGGATTTGCTGGCAATATTGGTTTCTACTAAAGCAAGTATAAGTTATGAGCGATTTTTAAATCATAGCTTTTCTATTGGAGCCAATGTTAATTTTTCTAACAGCAAGAAACTTAATGATGACTTTGACCAAGGCTATCGAAACAACGTCCCTAAGTTTGAGTTTAATCCCTATGTACGCTATGCCTTATCCAAAAGCACTTCAAGGTATTATTTTGCAGAAGTATTTGGGTCCTACAATGGAGGTGATTACAAAGAAATAATACGATTGGTAGATGCGAATAATATGGGGTATTACACGACTTTAAAATCTAAATACACTGATTTGGCTCTGGGTGGAGCATTAGGATATAAAATGTATTTTAAAGACAGTATTGCTTTAGAATTTCTAGTAGGATTTGGTTCCAATCTAACTAATAAAGTAAAAAGCCCGGATGTGATATCGAGAGTAGGAATTAATTTAGGTTACCGTTTTTAATTAAAGATTATGAAAAAAATACACTATATAGCACTACTGATGTTGGGATTATTAGTTACGAATTGTAACACCAACGATGATGGATTTTATCTTAATAAATTTGTTGAAACCAATGGTTTGATTGTTATCGCACCTCATTCTTCCACTTATACTCTTAACGAAAAGTTAATTGTACAAGCAAGCATTCCGAGGTTGCTTAGTGAAACTGGGCAGGCTACTCAATTAGACTTGGTTAAAACCACTGGTGCCACCGAATTTACTTTTTCCTATGTTATTGAAAAGCAAAATGGGACTAATTGGGACATCGTTTATGTTGACAACAGCCAATTAGATCTTGTTAAGGGGTCGTTATGGAATGACCAGTATCTTTTAGCCGGATGTGATTATGTTGCTGCTTCTGATAGTTTTGAATATGAAGTTGGTTTTCCTTTGTTAAGTACGGGAACTTATCGTCTAGGTTTTGGCTATAATGGCGAAGCTACTGACCGAGTGAATATACGATCACAAAGTATGCCTGCACATGTAATTTTAAACCTGAACACGACTGTAGCTGGATTGGATGCTAGCGGATTTTATAATTTCACAGTGACCAATTAGGCCTGCGAATATTCTATAATAAAAAGCCACTGTTAACCGCAGTGGCTTTTTAATTACCATTCAATGGGTGCTTTACCTGTACTAATCAGGTAGGCATTTGTTTTACTAAAATGATGGTTAGCAAACCAAAGTCCTCTATTTGCACTTAAGGGAGACGGGTGACCCGATTCTAAGACATAGTGTTTCTCTCGATTGATCTTGGCACCTTTCTTTTTAGCAAAACCTCCCCAAAGAAGAAAAACCACCTGTTCTTTAGTATCTGAAATCAATTTAATTACGGCATCGGTAAAGATTTCCCATCCTTGATTTTGATGGCTTCCTGCATCACTTTCTCTAACAGTTAACGTTGCATTAAGGAGTAAAACCCCTTGGTTAGCCCAGCGCTCAAGGTTTCCAGACAGTGGGATGGGTTGTCCTAAATCGGTTTGGATTTCTTTAAAAATATTAAGTAAAGAGGGCGGAAATGGTACCCCGTCATTGACTGAAAAACATAGGCCGTTGGCTTGCCCTGGACCGTGATAGGGATCTTGTCCTATGATTACTACTTTGACCTTATCGAAGTGACAATACTGAAAAGCAGCACCTATTTCATGCGTTTCTGGGTAACAAACATTGGTTGCATATTCGGCGTTCAAAAAGGTCGTTAGTTGCTCAAAATAGGGCTTTTGGAACTCATCTGACAGCGGGTTTTGCCAAGAAGAATGAATTTTAATAAACATCTCTTAAAATTTTATCAAAAATACTATTTTCTGTTGCAATATGGATTTTATCCTTTGTAACTTTGAAGCAAAGACACTAAAGGAATGATTTCGATTACTGATAAAACATTACAAGATTTAGAATTTAAGACCGTTTTACAAACTATATCAGACCGATGTACTACTGAAATTGGGAAAGAGAAAGCCTTGCTTATTGTTCCTTTTAAAGACAAAGAAACACTCCTTACTTCGTTACAGCAAACCTCTGAATACTTATCGTCGTTTACAAACAACAATGCGATTCCAAATCATGGATTTGACAATCTCACTACTGACATTAAATTTCTTAGTATAGAGGATAGTTTTTTGGAGGTAGGCAGTTTTAGAAAAATAGCTACCCTCTCTGAAACGGTTAATCAATTATTGGTATTTCTTAAAAAGTTTCAGGAATACTATCCGACCTTATATGCACACTCTAATCAAGTTGAATATACTAAATACCTTATTCAAAAGATTGACGAAGTGGTGGATAAATATGGCGAAATAAAAGACAATGCCTCGCCCGATTTGATTAACATTAGGAGAGACATGAGTGTGGTTCGGGGCAAGGTGAATCAAAGTTTTGGACAAGCCTTGAGTCAGTATAATGGCTTAGGCTATTTGGATGAAATTAAGGAGAGTATTGTTGACAACCGACGTGTATTGGCCGTGATGGCGATGTACCGTCGAAAGGTTAAGGGTTCTATACTGGGGAGTTCTAAAACGGGAAGTATCGCTTATATTGAACCCGAGGCCACCTTGCGATATTCGAGAGAACTGCATAATTTAGAATATGAAGAACGGGAAGAAATCACAAGGATTTTAAAGAAGCTGTCTACTGATATAAGGCCATTTATTGACTTATTGTATCAATATCAGGACTTTCTGAGCAGTATGGATGTTACGGCAGGCAAGGCAAAATATGCTTATAAAATCAATGCTATACTACCCCAAATCATCGAAGAAAAGCGGTTGTACTTTAGGGAAGCCTTCCATCCTATTTTGTATTTAAACAATTTAGAGAAGAAAGAGAAAACGTTTCCCCAAACGATAGAATTGCAAAATGAGAACCGCATTATTGTAATATCGGGGCCAAATGCTGGGGGTAAAACCATCTCCTTAAAAACGGTAGGGTTGCTGCAATTGATGTTGCAGTGTGGTATTTTGATTCCGGTGCATGAGCGTAGTGAGACCTTCTTGTTTGACCGTATATTAACGGATATTGGGGATAACCAATCCATAGAAAATCATTTGAGTACCTATAGTTATCGCTTAAAGAATATGAATTACTTTTTGAAGAAATGTAATGCTAAGACCTTATTCTTGATTGATGAATTTGGTACCGGATCAGACCCAGAATTGGGTGGTGCTTTGGCAGAGACGTTCTTGGAGGAGTTTTATCATCGTGAAGCCTTTGGAATCATTACGACCCACTATTCGAATTTAAAAATACTGGCTAATGAATTGCCTTATGCTTCCAATGCCAATATGTTATTTGACGAAAAGTCATTGGAACCAATGTATAAATTATTATTGGGGCAAGCGGGAAGTTCCTTTACCTTTGAAGTAGCGCAGAAGAACGGCATACCCTATGGCTTAATCAATAGAGCTAAAAAGAAAATAGAAGGCGGTAAAGTGCGTTTTGACAAGACGATAGCCACCTTACAAAAAGAGCGCTCAAAACTAGAAAAAACCTCTTTAAACCTCAAGGAAGAAGAAAGCAAGGCCCGAGAGGAAAGCAAAAAAATGGAAACGATTAATCATAAAATTCAAGAGAAGCTCGAACGCTATCAAGAATTATATGATGCAAATCAGCGACTTATTTACATGGGGCAAAAACTAGATGATATTGCGGAGAAGTACTTTAACAACAAGGACAAGAAAACCTTGATAGGAGAGTTCTTGAAGGTAGTAGAGATAGAGAATTCGAAGCGTAAGAAAACCAGTGTAAAAGAGAAAAAGGAACAAGCGGTTATCCAAAAGATTGTTATTGAAGAGGTTAAAGTCAAAGTGGAGGAAATACGTCAAGTCAAGAAAGAGAAAAAGATAAAAGCACAAAAGGTCGCTGCGGAGCAACCGAATGTTGTTTTGAAAGTGGGTGATCGTGTTAGAATGATAGACGGGAAAGCGGTGGGCACTATCGATAAAATTGAGAAAAATAAGGCGGTAGTTAATTATGGCGTCTTTACTTCCAAGGTAAGTTTGGATGGCTTAGAATATGTACAAGCAAAATAGTAGTATGACCCTGGAGGAATTGCCCTTAGATAAAAAAATAATCCTATTTGACGGGGTATGTAATTTGTGTACTACCTCGGTACAATTTATCTTGAAAAGAGACCGTCGCGACTGTTATCGCTTTGTATCCTTGCAATCTGACTTAGGAAAAGCAATCTTAGACCATCTAAACCTAAAGAACCTAACGATTGACAGTATAGTATTATATGAACCCCAGAAGGCTTTTTATATCAAGAGCGATGCTGCACTTAGGATAATAACGGGATTGGGCGGCTTGTATAAACTCGCTGGGCTACTCTTTGTGATTCCGAAGGGAGTGCGCGATTGGGTTTATGATTATGTGGCGAAGCATCGATATGTATGGTATGGTAGAAGTGATTCTTGCATGGTGTCGACACCCGAATTGCTGAGCAAGTTTTTATAGCCGTAGTACGCGACTTTACTCCTTAAAGTAGAAGACATAAAAAAAACGACTAAGTTTCCTTAGTCGTTTTTCTATTTTAAAAGAAGTTGTAATCCTTATTGTTTTACAATTTTCTTAACAGCAGTACCTTGGTCTGTTGAAATTTTCATCATATAAACACCAGTCGCTAAATCAGCGATAGCGATTTGACCGCTAGTAGCGTTTACATTTTGAGTCATAACCACTCTACCATTCAAGTCAGTCATTTCAACTTTGTTGATTGTAGTATTGATAGTGCTAGAGATGTTTATAACGTTTGTAGCAGGGTTAGGGTAAACACTTAACTTAGAAGCTAAGAAGTTATTTGTAGATAATACAGAAGAAATATTTAATGTATCAAAGAATAAATACGTTTGTGTAGCACCTGCAGCAGAGTTATTGTGGAAACCGAAGTAGTAGATACCATCAGCAGGCGCTGTATAAGTAACACTTCTATCAGTATACTGTGTATCATCACTTTCAACAAATGAATCTAACACTGTAGTTTGTCCTGCACTTGTTTGGATTGTTCCAACTGTTACGTCTAAGTTCAAGTCAGAAGCAGTAGTAGCAGTATAAGCTCTAGTTTTGAATCCTAAAGTAACTACTTCACCAGCCGTTAAGCTTAAAGCTCTTGAATAAGCCCATCTGTCTGAAGCAGCAGTAGTACTGTTTGGCGTATACATGAAGTATCCTGCATCACCATCACCATAGATAGGAGGCGTAGCAGTAGCATCAGAGTTTAATCTTGAGAAACCGATAAAACCATCAGTATAGTTATTGTCTGGACTTTCGAAATCATTAGCATAAGGAAGTACTGCTGCTAAATAACCGAAGTAAGGACCTTGCCAAGCACTTTGAGTTGCACCACAGTTTGATCTTACGAAGTATCTGAAGTTTAAGTTATCTGGTAAACCAGATAGGTCACCTTGTGTATATAAAGGAGTACCTGTAGTTCCTGCAGGAACGTTTACAATAGTACCTGTACCTTCTAAATCAGCAAAGTTAGTACTCCAGTCGATGTCGTAAGACGCTGGATCACCAATTGCATTGTTCCAATATAAACTTGCACTGTTTGTAGTGTAAGAATCTGGACGGTAGAAATCTAATGCCCCTGGTCTAACACATGGCGTTGCTGTGAAAGTAAATTGGAATGTAAATGAAGTTGCAGCCCAGTAGTTATCCCACTCAATGTAGTAAGTAGTTCCTGAAGCTACCGGCACAGTAACCGTAGACTTGTAGTTTGGTGTTGCAGCAGCAGGATCAACGTCATCGTTGTAATCCATACACGTCAACGCAGCACATGTTCCTTTTAAGATAGATACCCTTGTATCTGTAGTTGCAATAGGGTTAGCTGCTAAATCAGAAGTAACCGTAATTTCTCCGTTTGCTGTTGGGGTATATTTCCACCATCTAGCTTTAATAGCGGCACCAGCATTATTTGTTGTACCACCATAACATGGGTTACTGTATGTTCCCGTAATCGCACCGGAGGTAAAAGTACCATTAGCTGTAATGTTTGTTGCAGCAGCACAAGAAGCTTGAGCGAAAGCACCGTAACCTGAAACAAGCATTAAGCATGAAAGTAAAAGTTTTTTCATAAAATTAGTTAATTTAAGTTTTTATCGAACAAATTTAATAAAGTAATTTAAATATAATAATTTTTTAACTATCTTTTTCAAATTTACCTACAACTGCAGTTGCCAAAGCGTTTCCTAAAACATTGGTAGCGCTTCTGAACATATCACAAAAATGATCTATAGGTAAGATAAGTGCTATCCCCTCTATGGGTATCTTAAACATACCGCAAGTCGCTGCTACTACTACTAAACTGGCTCTAGGCACGCCTGCAATCCCTTTGCTGGTTAGCATTAATACCAACAGCATCACCATTTGGGTTTCGGTGGTAAGGGGAACATTGTAGACTTGGGCGATGAAGATACTGGCAAAGGTCATGTACATCATGCTACCGTCTAAATTGAAAGAATAACCTAACGGTAACATAAAGGACACAATTTTATCTTTTATTCCGAAGCGTTCTAGTTCTTCGGTTAGTTTTGGAAATACGGCTTCACTGCTGGTGGTTCCGAAGGCGATGATTAGGGGGCTTACTATTCGTTTCAATAAAACAGTCATGTTGCCTCTGAGAAAAATATAGCCTATCACTAACAAAAACACCCATAGAGAGGCGATCCCTACTAGGAACGAGCTGAAGAATTTGGCATAGGTCACTAATAAATCATTTACATCTTTGATGGCGAATACCCCGGCAATGGCCCCGAACACCCCTATGGGAGCGAACTTCATGACATAGTTGACCATCTTTAATATAATATGAGCTGTTTTATCTAGGGCATTGATCACGGGCTTGGCAGCTGCCCCAACAGCAGCTGCGGCTAGACCGAAGAAGATGGAGAAGATCACGATTTGGAGTATTTCGTTGCCTGCCATGGCTTCTACGATACTTTTTGGGATGATGTGTTCGACGAAGTTTTGGGCAGAGAAGCCTTCGGTCTTATCGGTAACTTCTGCGGCGGTGGAGAGGTCTATGTTGCCTAATTTTAGTCCGACGCCCGGTTTTAGGGTATTGACCCAGAACAAACCGATTAACAGGGACACTAAAGAAGCAGAGAAGAACCAAGCCAGGGACTTCCCTCCTATGCGACCAACGGCTTTGATGTCGCCCAATTTGGCGATACCCACTACAAGTGTGGTGAATACTAAGGGCGCAATGATCATTTGCACTAGGCGGATGAAGATGGTCGCCAGCATTTTAATTTTATCGCTGAAACTTTTGGCCTCTTCGGGGAGGTAGTTGTTGTGGATTACGATCCCTAGTACTGCTCCGCAAAGCATGGCAATAAGGATTTGAATGGTCAAATTGGATAAAATTGACTTCTTGGGCGTAGTATCGGTCATTGTTATAGTTATTGATTGGTTTTATTTCTTAGGTGGAAGTCGGCCAACACTAGTGCTGCCATGGCTTCTACTATGGGTACGGCCCGAGGCACTACACAAGGATCGTGACGGCCTTTGCCTTGTTGGGCAATCAATTCCCCTTCATTGGTTAGCACTTCTTGTTCTTGTATAAGCGTTGCTACCGGTTTGAAGGCCACTCTGAAGTAGATGTCCATTCCGTT
>CANBOV010000042.1 GCA_947371275.1 Flavobacteriaceae bacterium
GAGAAACTAGCCAAACCAGTGATTACAAGTAATACAGGCAGTAATGTTGCTTGTGTGACTTGGCCAACCACTACGGTAGTGAACAACTTAATCTTAGACAGTGGTATTACCGCTCCGAATTATACCTTTAACTGGTATGCTGATGGACAATTAATCGCAGGTCAAAACAGTAGCACCCTACAAATCACCGATATCGCCACGACCGCTACGCATGTGGTGTACACGGTAGAGGCGGTGAGTGTGAACCCACCGATGTTGGGTTGTACTTCAGTTATTACTCCGGCGTCTACTTTTGATGTGATTAAATCAGGGCAAGCGGCTAACTTAACCTATACAGTTACTAATGCTTTTGCAGAGAACCAAGTGATCACAGTAACCAACGATGGTTATGGATTATACCAATACAGCTTAGACGACGGACCAAGACAACTGAATCCAATCTTTGAGAATGTATCAATTGGTACACATACTGTTTATGTATGGGATACTTTGAGTCCGGACGGCTACTCTTGTGGTGTACAACTCATAGAGAATGTAGAAACGATTGACTATCCACATTACTTTACTCCGAATTACGATGGTATACATGATACTTGGAATATCCATGGGTTGGTTAACCAACCTTACGCAAAAATTTATATATTTGACCGAACTGGAAAACTTATTAAACAAATTAGTCCAACTACAGATGGTTGGGATGGTACTTACAACGGCCATTTGATGCCATCGGATGATTATTGGTTCACAGTCGATTATTTAGAACAAACAACAACTAAACAATATAAAGCCCATTTCTCATTAAAAAGATAGTTAAAATGAATTTCAAAAATTTTTATTTATTAGTATTTCTTTTGGTAGCACAGTTTTCTCATTCTCAAGAGGGCTTGCCTATATATTCCGATTATCTTTCGGATAACTATTACCTACTTCATCCCTCCATGGCTGGTGCTGCAAATTGTGCCAAATTAAGAATTACAGGAAGACAACAATGGTTTGGACAAGCTGATGCACCAGCATTACAAACTGTAAGTTTAAACGGTTCGATTGGGGAAAGATCTGGAGGAGGAATTATAGTATTTAATGATAAGAATGGCTATCATTCTCAAACAGGTATGAAGTTAACTTATGCGCATCATATTATGTTCTCACGTGATAATATTGATTTAAATCAGTTGTCTTTCGGTATGAGTGCAGGATTTAGTCAAAGTAGTTTAGATGAATCTACTTTTTATCTAAATGATCCAACTTATGATCCTTCAATTTATGGTTCTGTGCAAAAAGCTCCCTATTTTAATGTTGATATTGGCGCATCCTATAATTATTTAGATTTTTATATACATGGTACTGTTATAAACGCTTTAGGTAGTGCAAGAAAAATATATTCAGAGAGAGAATCTACAAATTTAAAGAAGTTAGTAATTAATGCAGGTTATACTTTCGGAGATACAGAAACAATTCAATGGGAGCCTTCATTTATGTTTATGTTAGTTTCTCAAACACAAGAAAGTACTATGGATTTTAATATAAAAGCCTACAAGGATCTTGAGTTTGGAAAATTATGGGGAGGAATATCCTATAGAAGAAGTTTAGATGGTGCTCAACATGTAAATGGTAGTGGAGTATCTGATCAAAAACTACAATATGTTACCCCTATCCTTGGGGTTAATTTTAAAAATTATATGTTCTCTTATACTTATTCTCATTTATTGGGAACAGTTAAGTTTGATTCGGGAGGTTTTCACCAGATAACTTTAGGTATTAATTTATTCTGTAAACCAGAAAAATACCACTGTAATTGCCCAGCTATTAATTAAATATATACTTGTCCCGATATTTTCGGGACAATTTTTTTATATGATACTAAAGTCAGTAAATGGAAAAAGTCCACAAATACCAGAAGATTGTTTTGTGGCAGAAAATGCTACTATTGTAGGTGATGTTTCACTTGGTTCTGAATGCAGTGTTTGGTATAATGCTGTAATTAGAGGGGATGTGCATTTTATAAAAATCGGAAATAAAGTCAATATTCAAGATGGTGCCATACTACATTGTACCTATCAAAAACATCCAACAGAAATTGGCAATAATGTCTCAATTGGGCATAATGCAATTGTTCATGGATGTATAGTGAAAGATAATGTACTTATTGGAATGGGTGCAATTGTAATGGATAATTGTATTATAGAAAGTAATTCAATTATTGCTGCGGGTGCAGTACTAACTCAAAACACTATTGTAAAATCTGGATCAATTTATGCTGGTGTTCCGGCAAAGAAGGTAAAAGATATAGACCAGTCCGATTTTGCAGGGGAAATTAAACGTATTTCTAATAATTATGTAATGTATTCAAGTTGGTTTAAAGAAGATGATATATAATATTTCTAAAAATCTTTATAGATAACTTGAAATTGGTTTTTTAAAATATCTTTTAAAACTTTTGGATTGGAATTAGAATAAAATAGGATAGTACCATCATTACTATTTTTGTTTAGTCCTACAGTTTCCTCTAAAACTTTTTTGGTTTGTTTAGCAACGGCTTCACCTGAATCAATAATTTTGATGTGGTCTGGAAGTATTTTTTTTATCTGAGGTATTAAGTAGGGGTAATGACTACAACCAAGTACTAAATAGTCGATATTAGCCTCTATCATCGGAATTATATAGGATTGTAGCAATTTAAACATTTCAGGCGATTTAATGTCTCCATTTTCAATTAATGGTACGAGGCCATGTCCAATTTGTTCAATTATTTTAATGTCTTGGAATTTTTCTAATGTTTGATGGAATAGTGTACTGTTTAATGTTCCTTGAGTTGCTAAAATACCAATTACTTTTTTATGGGAATTTAAGGCAGCTGGTTTTATTGCAGGCTCAATTCCAATAAACGGAATATCATATTTAGAACGTAATTCTTTAATAGCATTCGTGGTCGCTGTATTGCAAGCCACAACAATAATTTTTGCATTTTGATTGAGTAAAAACTCTGTATTTTTATAACTCAAATAAATAATCTCTTCTTTTGATTTTTGACCGTAGGGGGCGTTCTTGCTGTCTGCTAAATAAACGGTATTTTCATGAGGAAGTAGTTCATGAATTTCCTTCCAAATTGATGTACCTCCTATTCCTGAATCAAAAAGACCTATTGGATTATTATTTGCCATAAAACAAAAGTAAAAAAAAACTGCTCAAGTAGTTGAGCAGCTTTTGATAGCGGATTAAGTAATTTATTAAAAACCTAAATCTTTCTTAACGTCAGCTGTTAAATCTGGGCCGTCGGCTAAAAGTAAATCAGCAACGTTTAATACATACTGGTATCCTTTTGCTTTTCCTACTTTTGCAATAGAAGCCTTGATTTTATCCATTAATGGTTTAACCATATCAGATTCTTTTTTTTGTAATTCTTTTTGAGCATTATCTCTGTAATCTTGAATGCGTTTAACTAAATCTTGTACTTCTGTTTGACGAGTTTGATTTACGGCATCAGTTACAGTTGAAGCTTCTTGATCATATTTTTTTATCTTATTTTGATATTCATCAGCCATCGTTTTATATTCGGTGTCATAAGTAGCACTCAATTTTTCAAGTTGTTTTTGTGCATCCAACATCGCTGGCATTTTAGAAATTAATTCATTTACATCTACGTGTGCAGTTTTAGCTTGAGCATTGATGGTATGACATGTTCCTAAAAACAATACAGTAGCTATTAGTAATGATTTCAATCGTTTCATTTTTTAAAAGTATTAATTATTATATAGTTTATTTTAATTATTCTGTTTTAGTGGCGGCCTTTTTATCTTCTTTCGCTTTTTTCGCAGCCTCTCTATCTTCTAGAGCTTTTTTCTTTTTCTCCTCTAATGCTTTTTTTCGATCTTCTATTAATTTTGCTCGTTCCGCTGCTTTATCTTGTTTTGCTGTTTGAGCAGCACTGGCTGTAGAGTCCGCAGTTGTTCTTTTTTCAGCAGCTTTGTTATCTCCTGTGCTTTTACTATCAGCAGTAACCGTGCCATTTTTTTTATCCGCTTTTGCATCTAACATTTCTTTGCGTTTAGCATCTTGTTCCACTTTTTTAGCCTCTGCTGCCGCTTTTTTATCAGCAACCATTTTTTCGCGAGCTGCTTTTTTATCTGCTAATATTTTTTGTCTTGCAGCAAGTGCCGGATTTTCATCAGTCACATCTTCTTCATATTCCTTTTTCTCTTGCGCTTTTAATTCCTTTTTACTCAATTGCTGTCTTCTTTCGGCTCTAGTAATAGTCCGCACAACTTGATCGCTAATATCATATCTTTTAGCGGCAAAAAGAATTGTTAAATCCGATGATTTATCAAACACAAAATCAAATTTCTTTAATTCAGCAATGTCTTGAACTGCTGTAAAAACTTGATCTTGAATGGGCTTAATTAGAACAGATTTTTGTATAATTAAGTCTCCTTCTGGTCCGAATTTTTTTTGTTGAAAATCTATTAGTTCGTCTTCTTGGAATTTTATTTCTTCCTGTCTTTCGTCGATTAATTCTTTGGTTAATAAGGCGCTCTCAGTTTTCAAAGCATCTTTTAATTTTGCAATTTCAACCTTTTTAGCTTCAATATCTTGTTTCCATTTTTGTGCTTTTTGCTCCAATTGATTTTTAGCTTCAGCATAATCAGGTACATTTTGTAAAATGTATTCCATGTCAATGTACCCAATTTTTATTCCTCTAGATTGAGCATTTGCTTTAAAACCAAGGGCTAAAAGAAGAATTGATATTGCAAAATATTTTTTCATATTATTATGATTTATAAATACGGTATCAAATATAATTAAAATTGTTGACCAATTATAAAATGTGTTTCCCATCCATTTGGTGTGGTTATTCCTGAATTGTTCGGAATAGCATCAAAACCGTGTGCGAAGTCAATACCTAATAATCCAAAAGCCGGCATAAAGATTCGTATACCAAACCCAGCCGAACGTTGTAAAACAAATGGATTATAATCTTTAAATGAATTATAAGAAGAACCAGCTTCAACAAAGGTTAATGCATATATAGATGCAGCTGCTTTTAAAGTTAAAGGATATCGGAGTTCCATCGTAAATTTATTGTAGACCGTACCTCCATCGCTTGATGATAACGATTGATTTGGATATCCTCTTAATTGAATAACCTCTCTGCCGTCTAGCGCAAAATTTGCTAATCCATCTCCACCAAGATAAAAACGCTCAAAAGGTACTAAGCCTCTGCCATTATTGTACGCTCCCAAATATCCAAATTCAGCTAAGGTTCTTAGAACTAAAGCTTTTGATTGAGAACCTGCTAAACGGGTATACCAATCGGCTTTAAATTTTATTTTATAATATTCTAACCATTTAAATTTTTCTTGATCAACTTTAGCTTGGTTAACATCAGCTTGTGTATAATCATTAACTTTCACAATCCCAGTTACTGACGTCCCTTGATTGTTTATGGTGGTAGTTTTGATATAATCTCCTTGTGCAATGTAAACGCCATCTATACCGTAATTAGCATTGGTGTCAGTTGAAGCAGTATACGTTTTTTTGTATTCAGGCAAGTTTTTTAGGTTGCCATAATCTATGCCGTTTAATAAAGAATAGGGCATTGTGAATTTGGCAGATAAATTAAATTCTGACCCATAAGTTGGAAAAATAGGATTAACTCCTTTGTTATTTCTACTTAAACCAAGTGTAAATGCTAAGTTTCTTGAAGCACCATTTCCAAATGTAAACAAGCCAGTATTATAATTATGTAAATCATAATATTGAAAGGAAGCCGAACTAGAAAAAACAAAATAGTCGTCAGGAACCGTTAATCTTTTTGCAATACCGGCAGACAACGATGTAATATTAAAACTTTTACTTTTATCAACACTACTAACGCTACCTGAGTATAAAAATTGTTTACTGTGTGAAATAGAGGATGAGAAATTGATTGGCTTTTTACCACCAAACCATGGTTCGCTAAAAGACAAACTGTAGGTTTGGAAATAGGAACTGGCTTGTAGACGTAACGCTACCTTTTGTCCATCACCCATAGGTAAAGGTTTATATGCGTCTTTTTTAAACATATTTCTTGCAGAAAAGTTATTGAAAGACAATCCTAATGTTCCAATGAATCCGCCTCCTCCATAACCTCCTTGTAACTCAATCTGACTAGACCCTTTTTCTACTACATGATATTCAATATCAACAGTTCCAGCTGCTGGATCTACATTCTTAAATTTAGGATCTATCGCTTCAGGGTCAAAAAAGCCTAATTGGCCTATCTCACGAATGGTTCTAACTAAATCTTCCTTACTGTATTTTTGCCCTGGTTGTGTTCGTAATTCTCTATATATTACTCTGTCATTAGTTTTGTCATTACCCACAACGCTAATATTGTTAAAGTAAGCTACTGGACCTTCAGTAACTCTTATTTCAAAATCAATAGTGTCATTTGTTGTTTTAACTTCTACGGCATTAATGTTTGAAAATAAATAACCATTGTTTTGGTATAAATTGGTAATGTCATCTCCATCAGGTTTTGACTTATCAGCAATCCTTTTTTCTAATAATACACCGTTATAAGTGTCTCCTTTTTTTACACCCAAAACTCTTGATAACAATTGATCTGAATAAACGGAGTTACCTAAAAATTTAATATTTCCAAAATAATATTTTTTCCCTTCTTCTACTTTTATATTTATGGCCAACTTGGTTTTCTTGGCATTTAAGAAAACAGAATCTTGTATCACTCGCGCATCACGATATCCTTTCTCTTTGTATTTTTCTACGATAGAAGTTAAATCTTCTTTATATTTATCTTTAATAAATTTAGAGGCTTTGAAAACACGAATAGGATTTATTTGCTTCGTATTTTTCATAGCACTTCTCAGTTTTTTATCTGTGAATTTGTCGTTGCCATCAAAGGTGATTTTCGAAATTTTAAGTTTTTCTCCCTTGTCAATGTTTACTAACATTTTTACTTGGTTTCCTTCTGTAGTGTCGGGTGTAGTTCTTATCAATACTTTTGTATTGTAATATCCTTCTTTTTTATATTTGTTTTCAATGTAATTTCGAGTTGTAGTAATGAGATTCTCATTTACAATTTTACCCTTAGTAAGGCTATTGTCTTTTATTAAACCTTCTATTTTTGATTTTTTAACTCCCTGGAATTTTACTTCACTTAATTTTGGTATTTCAGCAATGTTTAAGTCCAACCATATGCTGTCGCCTTCTACTTTATTGATGTAAAAATCGATATCACTGAACAAACCAAGCTTTCCTAATTTCTTAATAGAATTACTTAGTTGTTCTCCAGGTACAGTAATTTCCTGTCCTTTTTCCATCCCAGCAAAAGTAACAACGGTCTGTTGGTTGTAACTTATTTTGCCATTTACTTTAACTTCAGCTAAAATATATTTTTTTCCTTGATCAAATGGTATTCTGTCTTGGGCTTGTAATTGAAAAATTGTTCCTAATAATAAAATAAATAGAAATATTTTTAAAGGTTTAATCTGCACTGAAATTTTATTTAATTTGTTCACTTGTCTTTCCAAATCTTCGTTCTCTTTTTTGATAGCTAATGATGGCTTCATATAAATCGTCTTCTTTAAAATCGGGCCACAATACATCGGTGAAATAAAATTCTGCATAGGCAATTTGCCATAACAAAAAATTACTGATTCGGTGTTCGCCGCTAGTTCTAATAACTAAATCTACATCAGGTAGATTGTGCGTGTAAAGATGCTGATTAATAATTGATTCATCAAGTGTGTCTATCGAAATTATATTATTTTTAACTTTATTGCATATTATTTTAACAGCATTTAACAATTCTTCTCTTGATCCATAACTTAAGGCTAAAGTTAAGGTCATTCTACTGTTATTTTTGGTCTTTTCAATTACCGCTAATAGTTCTTTTTTGGCTGTATTGGGTAACAAATCAATATTTCCGATACAGTTTAATCTAATGTTGTTTTTTTGAAGTGTCTCTAATTCTTTTTTTAATGAAGAAATTAGCAATTTCATTAAAGTGTCAACTTCTAATTTGGGACGATTCCAGTTTTCTGTTGAAAAAGCATAAAGAGTAAGATATTCAACACCTATTTTAGCACAAGCCTCAACGGTAGTCCGTACAGATTTAGTGCCATTTTCATGTCCAAATGCTCGTAACAACCCTTTCTGTTTAGCCCAACGACCATTGCCATCCATTATGATAGCTAGATGTTTAGGTAGATTGTCTGTATTTATAACTGTTAGTAAACTCATTTTTTAATCGGCACAGAAACATGGTTTTTCGGTAAAGGTATAGGTTAGCGTAAAGCCAGTAAATACATACCAATCGTTGCTATTTAAATTACCAAATTTTAAAGGTGCCAAATTACGATTCTTAGGGGAGCTTCCATCTAAATTATCAGTGAAAGTAAAACGAGTTCCTACTTCAAATCCTACAATAAATTTTGTAAAAATATTTGCTTTAATTCCTACTGTCATGGGTATAGCCATGGCACTAGCAGTGTAATCCGTTTTAGTATCACCATTTATGACATATAATTCATCATAAGCAAAATAAGAAAGTCCAGTATAAACATACGGAGTAAACTTCCTTCTTAAGATGTTATGTAAATTAAAATCGAAAAAATCAAACTCTAAACCCGCTGAAAATTCTTTTATGTTGTTTTTAAATTTATAACCTCTTTCATACCTTCCTGGGACATCTGAATCTAAATCATTTCCAGAAATAGTAGACTGTGTGTAGGAAAATCGATAAGAATGTCTCGGACTTTTATTCCATTTATATAAAACTCCAAAAGCAGGTTCATTCGGCGAAACAAAATTAGTTTTACCGACATCACCTATATAATTGCTTCCTCCTAAGAATACACCAATCTCATTGATTTGAGCACTCAAAAAATTCTGAAAAAACAAACAAAAAAATAGTACTAAAATCCTTTTCATCAAATTGAAAATAGCGTGCAAATATAATAATTCTCAGTACTTATCTAACATGAATTTTGTATTTCTGTTAAATAAAATAAAGTGCTGATAATTACGGTAGTAATTACGGTTTGTAATCTAAACGGAATTTTTAGTTTTGTAGTATAAAATTAGATGAAATATTTTCTAATTTCGCTTGTCTTCTCCCCACAATAATTTGTTTCGAAGTGTTTTTAAAAAGGTCTCTTCAGGAATTTCTACCATATTAATTTGAAAGGGAGTTTTCTTAATGGTTAGTTCTGAATTATTATTGATGTAGGTGATTCGCGAATCTAATGAAACTAGGTATTGTTCCTCTCTGCCAGAGACTTTAAGTTTTATTTCAGTGTTATCCGGAATCACTAAGGGTCTTGCGGTTAGGTTGTGCGGAGCAATAGGCGTGATAGTCAATGCTTTAACGTCAGGCATTAATATGGGACCTCCACAACTCATCGAATATCCAGTAGAACCTGTGGGGGTAGAAATAATCAACCCGTCTGACCAGTAGGAATTCAAATATTCACCATTCAAATAGGTTTCAATAGTGATCATCGAAGTAGTGTCTTTTCTGTTAATTGAAACTTCGTTCATGGCAAAATTAATATCGATAACAGTATCATTTGCAGAACAATCAAGAGTTAACAAGGTGCGTTCTGAAATAGTGTATTTTTTCTCCAAAACAATTTGAAGAAAGGAGGCGATATTTTCTTTTTGAACTTTAGCCAAAAAACCAAGTCTTCCCGCATTAATGCCTAAAATCGGAATGCCAGAATCACGAACAAAAGTAGTAGCTCTTAGGATAGTTCCATCTCCTCCAATACTTATTAAAATATCAAAACTTTTATCTAAATCAGCGTGAGAGGAAAAGGTATTGTATTCTTTTTCAATAATCTTTTCATCATATAATATTTTTAAAAACGTTGCTTCAATGACTAATTCAACATTATTTCTATTAAAAAAAATAAAAATATCCCTAATGATGGGTCGTGTATCGTTTTGGTAATATTGTCCGAAGATGGCAACTTTCATAAATTACATATTTAAGTATTTATCCAAATATTCAGAACGCTCTTTTAAACTGTTCAAATAATTATCTTCATTATGTTCGGATACAATTTCATAATTATAACGTCTAAAGGTTTGGATGATTTCATTCACACTGCCAAGGGTTATTTTAATAGTCACCTGAACTTTTTCGGCATTGGCCTCAGAAACAAAAACACCCAATAACTTACCATTATTGCTTTCAACAATTTGGGTAATTTGACTCATGGAATAGTCAGCCGTAGGCTTTTCTACCACTATGATACCGCCTGTCTCTTTCAAAAAAGGGGTTTCATTCAAAAACTTGATAACGTCTGTGATCTCATAAAAGCCTATATACTTGTTATTGACTTCCAAAATAGGGACAACATTTGCATTGTTTCGTGCAAAAACTTCCAAAACATCTAGCCAAATCATAGTGTCTCTCACAAAAAATCCTTCAAAAGAATAACGGTAGTCATTGATACTCTTCTCAGATTCAAATGTTTCAGAGTCCACCGAAGAAATGCATCCTAAATAGACCCCATTGTCCAAAAGCGGAAAATGTGAATAGGAATTGTCCGCAAAAAAATCCTGCACATCAACTACGGTTTCTGCAAGGGAAAAGGGTTTAAAATCATTATTAATATAATCGGAAAGTAATCTCATGTATTCTTTTCTTTTAACGACTGCAAAATAATCAATTTTTGGGATATGTGGGCTTGGTTAACTTTGTATTTTTGTGGAATATTGATTAGTAGCAACTCATCAAATGTTTTTATAAAAATACACTCGGGCTTTAGAGTAAAAATCAAGACTAGAAGAATGACAAAATTAAGTGTAAACATCAATAAAATAGCAACGTTACGAAACGCCAGAGGGGGAAATGTCCCCGATTTATTAAAGGTAGCAATCGATATTCAGCGTTTCGGAGCCCAAGGGATCACCATACACCCGCGTCCCGATGAACGTCACATCCGCTATCAAGACGCTCGTGATTTAAAACCCCTAGTGTATACCGAATTCAACATAGAAGGAAATCCGCAGCACAATTTTATAGATTTAGTTGTAGAATGTCAACCAGCACAAGTAACCTTAGTGCCAGATGCAATTGGAGCTATCACCTCCTCTGCCGGTTGGAATACACTTAAAAACCAGGATTATTTGACCGAAGTAATAACCGAATTCAAAAGAAACGGGATCCGTACCTCAATTTTTGTTGACCCTATCCTTGAGATGATTGAAGGAGCAAAAAAAACGGGAACCGATAGAATTGAATTGTATACCGAAGAATTTGCTCACCAATATAGTTTAGGGAATTTAAACGGAATCAATCCTTATGTTGAGGCTGCTGCATTAGCCAACGAATTGAATTTAGGAATTAATGCCGGTCATGATTTAAGCCTTGATAACATAAAGTTTTTTAAAGAGAATATTCCTGGCTTGTTAGAAGTTTCCATTGGTCATGCGCTCATTTCAGAAGCACTATATCTAGGATTGGATAATGTGGTTAATATGTATTTACAAAAACTTAAATGATTGTAAATTTATAATTAATACTGCAATCAAAAATCAACAATCAAAAATCTTATGTTGTATTCAAGAATAGAAGGCGAAGGCAAGCCGCTCATAATAATTCACGGTTTTCTGGGAATGAGTGACAATTGGAAATCGTTTGGCGCACTATATGCTGCTCAGGGATTTCAAGTCCATATACTCGATTTGCGCAATCATGGCAGAAGTTTTCAATCAGAAGATTTCAATTACACCCTCATGGCTAATGATTTACTTGAGTATTGTCAGTACTATCATCTTAATGATATTTCAATAATAGGGCATTCTATGGGTGGTAAAGTGGCCATGTTGTTTGCAACTACCTATCCAGACAAAGTAGAAAAACTTATAGTGGCCGATATCGGACCCAAGTACTATGCTCCCCATCATCAAGATATTCTAGCCGGCTTGAATGCTATCGATTTTTCAACCAAGCCCGATCGAGCAGAAGTCGAAGAAATTTTATATCCCTTCATACCTGATTTTGGCACCCGACAGTTTTTAATGAAGAATCTCTATTGGGTGGAGCCCGGTCAATTGGCATTTCGCTTTAATCTTCCCGTTTTTAATGCCAAAATTGAGGCCATCGGAGAACCATTACCTCAACAAAATAAATTCCTAAACCCTACCTTATTCATCCGTGGAGGAAATTCCCGTTATATTCTGGATTCAGACGTTCTTGAAATTAAAAACCATTTCCCTAACTTTGAATTAATTACAATTCCAAACGTGGGACACTGGCTGCATGCCGAAAATCCTAAAGCCTTTTTTGAGGAAACTATTCAATTTTTAAAATAACACTTATGAAAATCATAATCAGAATATTTATTACAGCACTGCTAGTCTTATTAATTGCTCATTTCATGAAAGGGGTAAAGGTAGACGAATTCACCACCGCTATAACAGTTGCTATTGTTTTAGCCTTACTTAATTTTTTTGTAAAACCCGTACTCGTGTTGTTCACTTTGCCGGTAACCTTTTTTACGTTAGGACTCTTTTTATTGGTGATCAATGCCATAATAATTCTCCTTTGTGATCATTTTGTCGACGGCTTTAAAGTAGATACATTTTGGACGGCCATGCTCTTTAGCATCATCTTATCACTGTCGCAATCGCTGGTTTTTCAATTCACTGGGGAGTCAAAATAAATCACTTACAATCAATAAAATAAAAACTTGGTTGAGTTGTAGAAATGTTATAATTTTGCAACCCAATTTTAGTATGTAAAAAACACAAGAAATGAACATCACAAGAAATAATGTAGACGCATTAAATGCTGTAGTTACTGTAGAAGTATCTAAATCGGATTACGCAGGAAAAGTAGAGAAAACATTAGCAGATTATAGAAAAAATGCTGCTATACCAGGTTTCAGAAAAGGAGCGGTGCCGATGAGTTTAATCCAAAAACAATACGGTAAAGCCGTTTTATTAGAGGAAGTAAACAAATTGTTACAAGAAAATTTAAATACCTATTTAGTAGAAGAAAAATTAGACATCCTTGGCAATCCTTTACCTAAAGTAACGGAAGAGTTCAACTGGGATCTAGAAGATTATAAATTCGAATTCGAACTTGGCTTGGCTCCAGAATTCACTATTGACCTAGCAGCCAAAAACAGCTTGATTCAATACAAAATCGTTGCTGATGACAAAATGCTTAACGATCAGATAGCGCGTATTCAAAAACAATACGGTAAACTTATCGCTAAAGATACCGTGGAAGAAGGAAATGATGTTTCGGGTATTTTTGCAAGCGAAGACAACGGAATCAACAACAGAACAACCTTGTCTCTTGACGTATTTAAAGATAAAAAAACAGCTAAAGTCTTTATCGGTAAAAAAGTTGGGGATGTAATCTCTTTGAAAACCAAAGGTTTATTTGATGATGACCATAAATTAATGGATTTCTTAGCCATCGGACACGATGCCGTTCACGGTTTGGATATTGAAGTAACTTTCACTATCGATGAAGTAACGACACACGAGCCAGCAACTTTAGACCAAGAATTATTTGATAAATTATTCGGGCCAAAAGCAGTTACTTCAGTAGATGAATTGAAAGCCAAAATCAAAGAAGATGCCGAGAAACAATTTGAACAACAAGCCGATCAAAAATTCCTTAATGATGTAACTGAGTTCTTGATTGCCAATACCAAATTCGACTTGCCGGCAGCATTCTTGAAAAAATGGATTCAATCAGCCGGGGAAAACCCACTTACTGCTGAAGAAGCAGAAACAGAATACACTAAATCAGAAAACGGTTTGCGTTACCAATTAATCGAAGGTAAAATTATTCAAGAAAATAAATTACAAATTACTTTCGAAGACTTAAAAGCCTACACTACTGAGATTATCAAAAAACAAATGGCACAATTCGGCCAAATGAATCCTACCGATGAAGATGTACAAGGTATTGTAGCCCGGGTAATGTCAAACCAAGACGAAGTGCGTCGTTTGTCAGAACAAGTAATGAACGAAAAAATGCTAAACTTATTTAAAGATAAAGTTAAAGCAAAGTCAAAAGAAGTTTCTTATGACGATTTCATTAAAGCAATGTATGGTGAATTAAAACAGTAATAAGATTATTTAGTATATTTGAGCGTCAAAGTCCATTAGATTTTGACGCTTTTTTATTTTTTGTCAGCTTGTCAGGAATACCATTCAGGCACGAACTTTGACTAAGTAAAAGAAAGAAACTTATAATTCATAACTCTTAACTTATAACTAGTAAAATGGACTACGGAAAAGACCCGAGAGCTAAGCTCGAAATGGCGAAGGAATTTAAAAAATTTGCTACCAAAAAACACGGCGTAAACAGCCTTTATTATGATAAAATTGTGGGCAGTATGACGCCTTATATCATAGAAGAACGCCAAATGAATATCTCCCAGTTGGATGTGTTCTCTCGTTTAATGATGGACAGAATCATCTTCATGGGAACGGGTGTTGATGACTATATGGCCAACATCATTCAAGCGCAATTACTGTTCCTAGAAAGCGTTGACGCTTCCAAAGACATCCAAATCTACATCAACTCTCCAGGGGGTAGCGTGTATGCCGGTTTAGGGATATACGATACCATGCAATACATTCGTCCTGATGTAGCCACCATCTGTACAGGTATGGCCGCGTCTATGGGAGCGGTATTGTTATGTGCTGGTGCGGCAGGAAAACGTTCGGCTTTACCACATTCAAGAGTCATGATTCACCAGCCCTCTGGCGGCGCTTCAGGAGTGGCTACCGATATGGAAATCAACTTAAAAGAAATGTTGAAACTAAAAGACGAATTATACCAAATCATTTCGCACCACTCGGGACAAACATTCGACAAAGTGCACAAAGACTCTGAACGCGATTATTGGATGATTGCCGATGAAGCCAAAGAGTATGGAATGATTGATGAAGTATTAAGAAGATAAATCAGTTTTCAGTTTTCAGTCTCAGTTTACAGAAAAGTAACTGCGACTGCGACTGCGACTGCTAACTAAAAAAAATGGCAAAACAAGTTTTAGAATGTTCCTTTTGTGGAAGAAAAAAACCCGAAACCAATTTGTTAATTGCGGGAATTAATGCGCACGTGTGTGACCGATGCATCGAACAAGCTCACGGCATTGTAATTGAGGAGTTAAAAGGAAACAATGCTACTAAGCAGGCGGCCGACTTGGTGCTAAAAAAACCAAAAGAAATCAGGGCCTTCTTAGATCAATACGTAATTGGACAAGACCAAACCAAGAAGGTAATGTCGGTAGCGGTATACAACCACTACAAACGTTTAATGCAATTGCAACACGAAGAGGACGTAGAGATTGAAAAATCCAACATCATCATGGTAGGGCAAACGGGTACTGGAAAGACTCTAGTAGCCAAAACCATAGCCCGTATGTTAGACGTGCCTTTGGCTATAGTAGATGCTACCGTCTTAACAGAAGCAGGTTACGTAGGGGAAGATGTAGAAAGCATCTTAACCCGCCTTTTACAAGCCGCCGATTATGATGTACCTAAAGCCGAAAGAGGGATTGTCTTCATAGACGAAATCGATAAAATAGCCCGCAAAAGTGACAACCCATCCATTACTCGTGATGTATCAGGTGAAGGCGTACAGCAGGCTTTGTTAAAATTACTAGAGGGAACCATGGTCAACGTACCACCCAAAGGAGGAAGAAAACACCCCGATCAAAAGTTTGTCGAAGTGAATACCAAGGACATCCTTTTCATCGCTGGAGGAGCTTTCGACGGAATCGAACGCATTATTTCAAAACGATTAAACCGTCAGGCCATCGGATATTCTACCTCGCAAAATGCAGAAGGAATCGACAAGAATAACCTCTTGCAATATGTGATTCCTAAAGACATCAAAGACTTTGGCTTAATTCCAGAAATCATTGGGCGTTTGCCAGTCTTAACGCATATGGATCCACTAGACAAAGAAACACTAAGAGCTATTTTAACCCAGCCTAAAAATGCACTGATCAAACAATACGAGAAGTTATTCGATATGGATGATGTGAAGTTTACCATCACAGACGAAGCACTTGATTATATAGTAGACAAGGCCCTAGAATACAAACTAGGAGCCCGTGGTTTGCGCTCCCTATGCGAAGCCATACTAACCGATGCTATGTATGATTTGCCAAGCTCAGATGAAAAAACATTGCATATCGACTTAGATTATAGCCACAGTGCGCTCACCAAAAACTTATTAAAACGTTTAGAATTAGCTTCATAACGATACTATAGGAAGGAAAAAGGAGATGTATACTTTAGATAGTATACACCTCCTTTTTTTATAGGGGTTAACAATTAGCGTGACGAATACTTGTACAAATAACAAAAGTTTGCTCGTTGCTTTGTTGGAGTTTCTTCAACTTTTAAAAAATCAATACCTAATGTTTAATAATTCTAAGTATTTGATTTTTCGACCCTTGTTTTACATTAATACAATATATTCCAGTAGGATAGTCGTTACCCATTTCAAAAATAGTGTTTGCAGCATTTAGCACTGTTCTGTTTTCTATCGTTCTACCAATTGAATCATAAACTGTGATTTGAATTGCATCAAGTTGGTCAAAATTTACCTTAATAGTAAAGGCCGAAGTAAACGGGTTTGGAAAGGATTCAACAATCGATTGATTGTCAAACGTTGTGGCATCAAGCGCGCAATTTGTGCTATAACTAGCCTCAGGGTCTTTAATCCAGTTGGCATTTGAATTTGCATTAGCAACATTATCAACCTTAATGCAAGTAAGTGATGGGTTTGAACTAGCATCAAAAATAGAAATTAAATCATTATGCCCATTTTGAACGTTCAAACTAGTCAATGCATTATTGTAACATTCAAAATAACCAAGAATTGGATTACTGCTCAAGTTTAAAGAAGTTATAGAATTGTTATAACAGTACAAATATTCTAACATCGGATTGGAACTCACATTAAGACTAGTTAACGCATTGTCCGAACAATAAATAGCATTTAATGCAGGACAACCAGTTACCGTTAAGCTGGTCAACGAGTTATAAGTACACGATAATGTGTTTAAAGCAGTACAACCGCTAACGTTTAAGGAAGTCAATGCATTAGCAGAAACATTTAGTAACGTAATATGCGTAAAGGCTTGTATTCCGGTTAAATCAGTAAGATTCGATCCCCCAATAGTTATCGTGCCCGTGTAAGCCGCTGCTTCTGCAGGAGTAATATTAGTGGTGCTTGTAGGATGTGGTACATGCGCCAATACCCAATTTTTAAAAGTGGTATTGGGAATAGTAACATATTGTGCATGAACTTTTGAAGTCCCCATACCTAGTAACAGGAACATTAGCAACGTGATTTGTGTAATTTTTTTCATCTTTATGGTGTAAAAGTAAACTCTTTTTCTAAGAGTTTATGTATTGGTCTGCAAATGTAATAAAAACATCTAATGCAATAGGTTTTTAATTATTACTACTTTAAGAAACCACCACTTTGGACCTTTTTCTCTACTTCGATATCCGTGTTGTCTTTCTTCAATCCCAAATTCCCAAAGTTATAAGTCATAGAAATACGAAACGTTCTAGAATCTTGTTTTTGGTAAAACTTAGTTTGCAGATTAGCAGAAGATACCAAGGCATTAACCTCATTAGTATTAAATACATCAAAACAATGCAATCCTATTTTTAGGTTCTTGTTCAAGAAGTCTTTAGTAAAGGAGATGTCAAATTGTTGTATCGGCTTTTCAATTTGGTAAATTTCCCAAGTTCCCTTTGGCAATATAAAATAGGTCATAGTGTTCTTGATGTCCCAAGGTAAAATGAATTGGGCTTGAGCAGAGTAGTTGACAATCGGTTTGTTGTCAAAAGAAAAGGTATAACCCTCCGTAGTAGATTTGATGTAATTCACATTAAAGAAAATGTAATTCATCTTATCCATATTGTTCATGCGCTTTTGAAATTCCTCTTTGCCTTTCAAGAAATAATCCAACGGTATAGGAAATGAAGCAAAGAAACTCAAGGTGTTAATTTTATCAAACTGTTGGAAAGTCTGATTACTTACCAATTCCCCTGGCTTAGCATTAAAAATAAATCGATTGTTGTCTTTAGCTACCGTATAATTACCGCCCACTTGCACAAACTGAAAGGCAGTCAGCTTCAACTCATAGTTGTCAAAAAAGGTCGGGTCCAAAAACGGATTCCCATTCGAAGTATTGTATTGATCAAAATTGGCAAAGTTATTGGGGTCCAAAGTATTGTAATCGGCTTGCTGAATCTTCTTAGAATAAGAGGCAGAAACATTCATGTTCTCATTGATTTCATATAACGCACTTACATTCGGGAAAAAGTTGGAGTTTTTAAAGTTTACCTGGGTGCTAGCACTATTTTGTAAAGCAGTTCGGTCTACCTTATAATCTTCATAACGAATACCCGCCGTGAAATTAAACTTCTTGTATTTCTTTCGGGCTTCTACATAAAATGCCAAATTGGTCTCTTTATAGTTAAAGTCAGTAACCGAGTTGGTAGCCGAGTTCAAGTGGTAAATCCCTTGATCATCTACTTTGATAAAGTTGTATTTCCCACCCGTATTCAAGGTAAAATTCGATCGGCTAAACGGAAACGAAAAGTCATACTTCAAATAGTGATTAGCCAATTTAAAATTTACATCACCATTGTAATAGGTTGCATTTCCATTGCTACTTCCTAATGAAGTAGTAATAGGCTTCTTATCAAAGTAATTACTAAAGCCTGTAATGTCCAAAGTACGCCCCAGGGTGTCCAATTTCGTTTTAAACTGCAAACTCAACTCATGGTTGCTATTTTTGTTTTTAGCCATACTAGTATTAGTAAAATCAATCCCAGTGCCCGTAGTGCTTGACTCATTCGTAAAGCGATCATTGGCCGCATTCATGTTATAGTTAAATAATAAATTTGATTTTTCACTTAGCTTGTAATTCGTTCCCAATCTAAAATAGAAATTTCTATTAGTAGTCAAAGACAAGTTCTTTTGAAGTAAATGTTCCGCAGGACTAAAGGAGGTAAAGATTTGATCGTTCTTAGTCTTGTTCTCTCCATCAATATAATTATACCCTATCATGGTTTGCCAACTCAATTCCTTAACCTTTCCGTTCAATAGGAATTGCGGACTAGGTTTCTGGTATTTATTGAAGTTGTAATTGATGTTAAAACTGGCATTAATCCCTTTTTTACGTTTGGTACTGGTCACTATATTGATAATCGACCCACTGGCATTCGCATCATAAGAAGCCCCCGGATTATAAATCAATTCGACTTTCTCAATGGCATTGGCGGGCAAGGTGGCCAAATAGTTTTGCAAATCATTACCACTCAACGTACTAGGTGCTCCATCAATATAAATGGTTACCCCTCGGCTGTTAAGCGTGATGCTACCTGTCGGGGAAGTAATAACACCGGGAATCTTTTTGACGGCTTCTAGACTGCTCCCGCTGTTAAGCATAGCATTGTCTCTAACACTAATAGTAGTTTTGTCCGATTCGATTTTTATATACTGCTTTTTGTTGCCATAAACCGTGACTTCCTTCAGTTCGTTGGTTTGCTCTTGAGGCGAAGTACTCTTGGGAGTTTCGGTAGGCTGCTTAGGGGTTTCTTGAGCGAAAAGCACACTCGTGACTAGTAAGCATAAGCTTATACTTAGTGATTTCATAGGTGATTGATTTTGATTGATGATTGTCCATAAGACTTCCAATCAAAATAAATGTTACAAGAAAAATAAAAATTATTTGACTACACCTACCTCCATCTGCTTCAACTGTTCCAAATAATCCCGCTCGTTTGAGAGACGCGGAATCTTGTGTTGACCTCCCAGTTTGTCATTTTCTTTAAGCCAATCGTAAAATAAGTTTTCACGGGCTACATTAAGTACCAAAGGATTTAATGTCATGTTATTATAGCGCTTGGCCTCATAATCAGAATTGACCGTTTGCAAGTTTTCATCCAAGGTTTTTTGGAATCGGGCCACGTCATCGGGTTGCTTTTTAAACTCAATCATCCATTCATGAGCACCTTTTTCTTTGCCCTTCATAAAGATGGGGGCCACCGTATAATCTTTTACTTCACACTGTAAATCCGAACAGGTCTTTGCCAAAGCCATATCCGTGTTCTCTACCATCAATTCCTCCCCAAAAACATTAATATAATGCTTAGTACGCCCCGAAACGCGTATACGATACGGACTCAAAGAAGTAAATCGAACAGTATCACCTATTAAATAACGCCACAATCCTGCATTGGTAGTAATGACTACCGCATAATTCTTAAACAATTCAACATCAGCAAGCCGAATCACTTTTTGTTCCGGAGTGCCAAAAGTTTCCATCGGAATGAATTCATAAAAGATACCATAATCCAACATCAACAATAAATCATTGGAATAATTCAAATCTTGAATCGCAAAGAATCCCTCACTAGCATTGTAAATCTCATAATACTTAAAGCTATTAGAAGGTAAGATCTTTTGGTACTGCTCACGATACGGTTCAAAACTTACACCTCCATGAAAGTACACTTCCAAATTAGGCCATAGGTCAAACAAATTATCTTTCCCCGTCTCCGTCATGATGCGATTCAACAAGACCATCATCCACGAAGGAACGCCTGCAAAACTGGTTACATTTTCGGTTTTAGTTTCGTTAATAATTGCGGTTAACTTCGTTTCCCACTCACTCATCAACGATATTTTACTGCTCGGCGTACTGCTAAATTCTGCCCAAATAGGCATATTCTCAATCAAGATGGCCGATAAGTCACCAAAGTAGGTATTGTTGTTTTCATAAATCTGCGAACTACCACCCAGGCGCAAACTCTTGCCCAAAAACATTTCAGAGTTTTCATTATTGTTCAAATACATACACAACAAATCCTTGCTGCCTTTATAATGACAATCCTCCAAGGCTTCATTGCTCACAGGTATAAACTTACTCTTGGCATTCGTGGTGCCACTCGATTTGGCAAACCACTTAATAGGGGTGTTCCAAAAAACGTTTTGCGCCCCTTTACGGGTCAACTCAATCATAGGCTCCAATTCCTCATAAGTGGCCACCGGAATCCGTTCCGCAAAAGTTTGATAGGATTTAATACTGCTAAAATCATATTTCTGACCCATCACCGTGTCTTCCGACGAACGAACCAAGTTCATCATCAACTCTTCTTGTACTTCATGAGGGTATTTTAAAAACAACTCAATCTGATGAATGCGCTGTTTTAAAACCCAAGAAGCGATAGAATTGATTAAAGGAATCGGCATTTTTTAGAATTATGAATTACGATTTGTAACTTTACGCTAAAATAGCAATAAATTCTTAATTCTTCATTCCTAAATCCTAAATAAAAGATGACTTACGAAGGCGTATTGACCAAAATGCAAACGGAGTTTTCCAATCCCATTCAATATTATCTGGTTTTCGAAAATAGCTTTTTAAGCCTAAACCAATTGTTAGACAAAACCCTAGAAATTAATTTTACTGGCTACCAATGCCTCAATTGCAATAAGAAGAAAAAGATTTTCCGACAAGGCTTTTGCTACGATTGCTTCATGAGCAGCGCCTCCGCCGGGGATTGGATCATGAAACCCGAACTCAGCACCGCCCACCTAGATATCGAAGACCGGGATTTAGACTATGAGAAGCGAGTGCAGTTGCAACCGCACATCGTCTACTTAGCCCTTTCAAGCGAAATAAAAGTAGGGGTAACCCGCAAAACACAAGTACCCACCCGTTGGATCGATCAAGGAGCCGTCCAAGCCCTTCCCATAGTGGAGGTGCCCAACCGCTACTTAGCGGGCATCACAGAGGTAGCGCTAAAAAATCATTATGCCGACAAAACCAATTGGCAAAAGATGTTAAAAAATGAAGTACCGGTGGCCGACTTACTAAAAGAAAAAGCAAGCTTAAAATACCTTATCCCCAAAGAAGTACAAGAGTATTATGATAGCAATGCTGCCGACCTATACGAACTGCATTTTCCCGTCTTGGAATATCCCAAAAAAGTAAGCAGTTTAAACCTAGACAAGTCGCCCAATTTCACTGGTAAATTAAAAGGGATAAAAGGGCAGTACTTACTATTTGAGGACGGTACGGTGTTCAATGTCCGTACTTTTGAAGGGTACGTAGTGTCCATCTCCGTGTAAAAACCTCTTTGATTCCTATTTCATTGTAGTAGTTCTTTGTAAGGAACACAAGAAAAAGTCTTGTTTTAAAG
>CANBOV010000043.1 GCA_947371275.1 Flavobacteriaceae bacterium
TAGGAATTGAGGCGCGTTTTCTTATATTTGCGTGTTACACAAAAAATACATTTTTTACGATAAATTTATATGAGCGACGAAATTAAAAAGAACAGTTATTCGGCCGATAGTATTCAGGCACTAGAAGGAATGGAGCACGTAAGAATGCGTCCTTCCATGTACATTGGAGATACCGGAGTAAGAGGTTTACATCATTTAGTTTATGAGGTTGTAGATAACTCCATCGATGAGGCGTTGGCAGGACACTGTGATACAATTAGTGTTATAATCAACGAAGATAATTCAATAACCGTAGAAGATAACGGTCGTGGTATTCCAGTAGACATGCACAAGAAAGAAGGCGTGTCTGCATTAGAAGTAGTAATGACCAAAATTGGTGCCGGTGGTAAATTCGACAAAGATTCCTATAAAGTGTCGGGAGGATTGCACGGAGTAGGGGTTTCCTGTGTGAATGCACTTTCGGATCACTTAAGCGCTATAGTGCACCGTGATGGTAAAGTATACGAGCAAGAATACGAAAGAGGTAAGGCAATGTATCCAGTTAAACAAATTGGCGAAACCACCAAAAGAGGAACCATCGTTACCTTCAAACCCGATGCAACCATCTTTACCCAAACCTTAGAATACTCCTATGATACCCTAGCGGCTCGTATGCGTGAGTTATCGTTCCTTAACAAAGGAATTACCATCACCATGACTGATAAGCGTTTTAAGAAGGAAAACGGGGATTACGAAGGAGAAATATTCCACTCGTCAGAAGGATTGAAAGAATTCGTTCGTTTCTTAGACGGGAACCGTATTCCAATCATCAGCCATGTAATCAGCATGGAGAATGAAAAAGGAGAAGTTCCAGTGGAAGTAGCCTTAATCTACAATGAAAGTTACGCCGAAAATATTTTCTCGTACGTGAATAACATCAATACCCACGAAGGGGGAACCCACCTACAAGGATTCCGTATGGGATTAACCCGTACCCTTAAAAAGTATGCCGATGCTTCTGGCTTGCTAGAAAAACTAAAATTCGAAATATCAGGGGATGACTTCCGTGAAGGGCTTACCGCCATTATCTCCGTAAAAGTGCAAGAACCACAGTTCGAAGGACAAACCAAAACCAAACTGGGAAACAGAGAAGTAGTTTCTCCCGTTTCTCAAGCCGTTGCCGAGATGTTAGAGAATTATTTGGAAGAGAATCCAAATGATGCTAAAATCATCGTGCAAAAGGTAATCTTGGCTGCTCAAGCCCGTCATGCGGCTAAGAAAGCCCGTGAAATGGTACAACGCAAAACCGTTCTTGGAGGTGGTGGTTTACCCGGTAAACTATCCGATTGTTCTGAACAAGATCCAGCAAGATGCGAAGTGTATCTTGTCGAGGGAGACTCGGCGGGTGGTACGGCAAAACAAGGTCGTGACCGTAACTTCCAAGCAATTCTACCCTTAAGAGGTAAAATCTTGAACGTGGAAAAAGCCATGCACCACAAAGTATTCGAAAACGAAGAAATCCGTAATATATTCACCGCACTAGGGGTAACCATCGGAACCGAAGACGACTCTAAAGCATTAAACCTAGAAAAACTGCGTTACCACAAAGTAATCATCATGTGTGATGCCGATGTCGATGGTAGCCACATCTCTACGTTAATCCTTACTTTCTTCTTCCGTTTCATGAAAGAACTTATTGAAGGTGGCCACGTGTACATTGCTGCACCTCCTTTATACTTAGTGAAAAAAGGAAATAAAAAGGAGTATGCTTGGACTGATGACCAACGTGATATCGCCAATGAGAAAATGGGAGGTAGTGCCGCTATTCAACGCTATAAAGGTCTTGGAGAGATGAACGCCGAACAGTTATGGGAAACAACCATGGATCCAAGCTACAGAACCTTACGTCAAGTAACAATCGATAGCTTAACAGAAGCCGATAGAATTTTCTCTATGCTAATGGGAGACGAAGTACCACCTCGTAGAGAGTTTATCGAGAAAAATGCGGTCTACGCAAAAATCGACGCCTAATATATAAAACAAACAACACCCGTGGCGTAGCCAAACTCAATGGAGCGCAGCGGAATTAAATTAAGTACACAAATGAAAGTTACAATTGTAGGAGCTGGTAATGTTGGCGCAACTTGCGCAGATGTTATGGCTTACAGAGGAATTGCAAGCGAAATTGTTCTTCTTGATATCAGAGAAGGCTTCGCTGAAGGGAAAGCACTAGACATTATGCAATGTGCTACCAATACTGGTTTTAATACAAAATTAACCGGTGTTACCAATGACTATTCAAAAACGGCTGGAAGTAATGTAGTGGTAATCACTTCAGGGATTCCAAGAAAACCAGGAATGACCCGTGAGGAATTAATCGGAATCAATGCAGGAATCGTTAAATCGGTGGCCGAAAGCTTATTAAAATACTCTCCAGACGCTATTTTCGTGATCGTTTCTAATCCTATGGATACAATGACGTATTTAGCATTCAAATCATTAGGATTACCTAAAAACCGTATCATCGGTATGGGAGGCGCTTTAGACAGTTCTCGTTTCAGAACGTATTTGTCTTTAGCGTTAGACAAACCTGCCAATGATATTTCAGCGATGGTTATCGGAGGTCACGGTGATACTACCATGATTCCTTTAACGCGTTTAGCATCCTATAACGGTATGCCCGTATCCCAATTCTTATCAGAAGAGCAATTAGCAAAAGTAGCAGCCGATACTATGGTAGGAGGAGCGACACTTACGGCTTTATTAGGAACATCCGCTTGGTATGCGCCAGGAGCTTCTGTTGCTTACTTAGTTGACAGCATCCTAAACAATCAAAGAAAAATGATTGCTTGTTCGGTATACGTAGAAGGAGAATACGGTCAAAACGATATCTGTATCGGCGTACCTTGTATCATCGGTAAAAATGGTATAGAAGAAATCGTAGACATCCAATTAAACGACGCCGAAAAAGCACTATTCGCTAAAAGCGCAGATGCAGTAAGAAGCATGAACGATGCCCTACAAACGGTTCTAGGATAATATCCAAAATAACCTATAAATTTAGAAGCCTGAACTGTTTACAGTTCGGGCTTTTTTTTTGTGCGATAGAAACCTAATACCATAAAAAAAGCCCCAACACTGTTGAGGCTTTTTTTATGTTCATAGAATGTAGAATTATCTTCTTCTTTCTTTGATTTTTGCTTTTTTACCAGTAAGTTCTCTAAAGTAGTAGATACGAGCTCTTCTAACTTTACCTCTTTGGTTAACTTCTACTTTTTGTAACGCTGGCATGTTTACTGGGAAGATACGCTCTACACCAACAGCACCCGACATTTTACGGATCGTAAACGTTTCAGTGATACCTGCACCTTTTCTTTGAATAACAACTCCTTTGAAAAACTGAGTTCTTGTTTTTTCACCCTCTTTAATTTCGTAAAATACTGTGATAGTATCTCCAGCACCGAAAGTCGGGAAATCTTTTTTTGTCGATAATTCGTTATTAACGAAATCTACTAAATTTGCCATTTTTATTGATTATTATGGTTTAAAATCAGAGCAACATTCACGGTTCTCGCCAGAGGTTGGTCTAAGTGGGTGCAAATGTAATTAAAAAATTCAATTTACAAATCCCAAATCCCAAAACTTTTGAAATTAAGTTACATAACGTAGCATTTTGGAATTTCCTTATTGATATTTCACTCCAATAAGTCCGGCCGTCTATTCTTAGTGTGCTCATAGGCCATGTCTTCACGCCATTTGTCAATTTTGGCAAAGTGTCCACTGGTCAGTACTTCAGGGACTTTCCATCCTTTATACTCCGCAGGGCGAGTGTATATGGGTCCCGATAATAGATTGTCTTGAAAACTATCCGTCAAAGCCGAAGTCTCGTCACTCAAGACACCGGGAATCAATCGGATAAGAGCATCGCATAGCACTATGGCACCAATCTCACCGCCCGATAAAACATAATCACCAATCGATATTTCTTTAGTTATGAAGTGGTCTCGTACCCGCTGATCCACGCCTTTATAGTGACCACAAAGTATAATGATGTTCTCATACATCGACATCTTGTTTGCCATCTTTTGATGCAAGGTCGCTCCATCCGGAGTCATATAAATCACTTCATCATAACTCCGTTGACTTTTCAAATGGGTAATGCAATCGTCGATAGGTTGCACCATCATAACCATACCTGCTCCACCACCAAATTGGTAGTCATCCACACTCTTTTGCTTATTCGTAGTGTAATCTCTTAAATTATGAAAATGTACTTCGACCAAGCCCTTTTCAATCGCGCGCTTCATAATGGAGGCTTCAAACGGACTTCTTAATAATTCCGGTAATATGGTAATAATGTCTATTCGCATAGGGTATAATTAAGGGACAAAGATAATCTTCTTACTGTTTTTAAACGCCAAATTGACTTAAATGATGGTCCATGTGTTTCCACATCAATTTATTCCAGTCGTCTGAGGTCATTTTACCCCAAAAAGGATGTACCGTCAACGAAATGGAATTTTCGCCGGCAGCAAACCTGCTGAATTGCTTTATTAAAGCCAACTTCGATGATTCAAAATCATACCGGTCTACAAATACAAATTCGGGTGCAGTCGGACTGTTCTTTCCAAAGTCATTATTGAATACTTTGTTTTTCAATAGTTTACCCAATATCTTCATCAAAAAATTAATCTTTAACTCTTTTTCTGAAAAGGCCACAGCTACGGCCGCTTCCGTGTGTTTCAACATTTGGTCTACTGTCATTTTACCCCATAAGGCTTTGCTTTCAGGTGTTAGTTGGTTGATTCTAGCAATGATTAAATCATTATCTGCTTTGTTAAAAATAGAGTTCATGTTTCGTTTTTTTGGTATTCAAAAATACAATTTTATATAGTACCTTTGCCCTGCATTTAAAAAATTCAAATAATGGAAAACGGAATATACGCTAAATTCAATACCTCAAAAGGGACGGTTTTAGTAAAATTAACACACGATTTAACGCCAGGAACCGTAGGAAACTTTGTTGGTTTAGCCGAAGGGCAATTAGAAAATACCGCAAAACCTATGGGAAAACCGTATTATGATGGTTTGAAATTTCACCGAGTGATTCCTGATTTTATGGTTCAAGGAGGTTGCCCTCAAGGGGTGGGTTCAGGTGGCCCAGGGTATAATTTTGATGATGAGTTTCATGTTGATCTTAGACACGATAAACCAGGAGTGCTGTCAATGGCCAACGCCGGACCAGGCACCAACGGTTCTCAATTCTTCATCACACACGTACCTACCAATTGGTTAGATAATAAACATACCGTATTCGGACATGTAGTAGAAGGACAAGATATCATTAATGAAATTGCTCAAGGGGATATCATTGAATCTATTGAAATTGTTAGAGTAGGAGAAGAGGCTCAAAAATGGAATGCCATCGAATCGTTTAGAACGTTCGAAGGTTCTCGTGCCAAAAGAATAGAAGATGCCAAAAAACAAGCCGAAGGAGCAATGGAAAAGTTAGCGGCTGGTTTTGATAAAACAGCTAGTGGTTTACGCTACCAATTCATTCAAAAAGGAAATGGCAAACAAGCCGAAAACGGTAAAACGGTATCCGTACATTATCAAGGTTCTTTAGAAAATGGTAAAGTATTCGATAGCTCCTATACCCGCAAAAAACCTATTGAATTCCCGTTAGGAAAAGGTCATGTTATTGAAGGATGGGACGAAGGTATTGCCTTGCTTAAAGTAGGTGATAAAGCGCGTTTCGTTATCCCTTCGTATTTAGGCTATGGATCATCAGGTGCCGGAGGGGTTATTCCACCAGATGCTACCTTGATCTTTGATGTCGAACTAATGGATGTAAAATAAGACTACTAATAGAAACAAAAATCCCAACAAGCAATTGTTGGGATTTTTTATTTAAGGTACTATTATAAACCAAAAGTGTTTCATAGTTTATTACACCGTAAATCCATCAGGCAATATTGCCCCTTTCTTAATAACGATGATACCATCTTTTACGGTATACAAAGGGGTGTTAACATCTTCTAAATGCTTCCCTCCACGAAGTTGTACATCATTGCCAATCCGACAGTTTTTATCGACTATCGTATGGCTAATATAACAACGCTCTCCTATACCAATATTGATAATTCCTTTCAAACTATTAGTCCGTATTTCATCAATGTTTTGATAAAAATCATTACCCATAAGATAGGAGTCTTTAACCGTGGATCCAAAGCCAACCCGACTTCTAATCCCAACAACCGAATGGGCGATAGTAACCCCATTAATGATACAGCCCTCAGCAACAACCGACTTGTCAATTGTCGAAGCTCCTGTTATTTTGGAAGGAGGCAATACCCTAGCTCTGGTGTAGATTTTACTAGAATTGTCAAATAAATTGAACTTCGGAATATCATCCGTCAAGCCTAAATTAGCCTCAAAGAAGGAATCAATATTTCCAATGTCAGTCCAGTAGCCCTCATATTGATAACTTAATATTTTTTGATGACCAATGGCCTGCGGAATGATTTCTTTACCAAAATCTTTAGTCTCATTATTCGACATTATTTCAACCAACAACTCGCGGTTGAAAATATAGATACCCATAGAAGCTAAGTAATGTTTTCCTTCCGCTTTCGATTCTTCACTCACCTCCGATGTCCATTCGGGAAGCAAACTAGCATTGGGCTTTTCAATAAAGGAGGTAATGAAATTCTCTGAATCTGTTTTTAAGATGCCAAACTCAGGGGCTTCTTTGGCCGTCACAGGTAAAGTAGCAATGGAGATTGTAGCTCCACTTTTTTCATGGGCTTTAATCATTTCATTAAAATCCATCTGATACAATTGATCTCCCGATAGTATCAATGCATAATCAAATTCATGATTCATAAAGTGATTCATACATTGTCTAACTGCATCGGCAGTACCTTGAAACCATGTCGGATTGTCTGGCGTTTGTTCCGCAGCAAGGATGTCCACAAAGGCCGTACTAAAATGGCTAAAGTGATAGGTGTTTTTAATGTGTTGGTTTAATGAGGCTGAGTTAAATTGGGTCAAGACAAACATTCGCTTAATGTCTGAATTAATACAATTCGAAATCGGAATGTCAACCAATCTATATTTTCCCGCAATGGGTACTGCTGGTTTTGACCGACTCTCAGTTAATGGGGCTAAGCGGGATCCTTGTCCGCCACCCAAAATAATGGCTAATGTTGTTTTGTTCATCTTAAGTAAGGTATATTTTGTTATGCTTTTTCTTTTTCAAAATGTGCAATAACGGTTTCATAATAAGCATAAGTGGTTTTGGCAATCGACTCCCAACTGAATTTCTCTAAAACACGTCTTCTTCCGGCTTTTCCCATGGCATGGGCCAAAGTTTCATCGTCCAATAAAAGGTTAATTTTGGCAGCAAAGTCTCTTTGGAATGCTTCTGGATGTCTCGGATTGAAATCAGTGCGAGAAATAGGCTCTAACGGAATCAAATACCCTGTCTTTCCTTCCTCAATGATTTCGGGTATGCCGCCCACGGCACTCCCAACAACAGGTGTTTCACATGACAATGCTTCCAAGTTAATGATGCCAAAGGGCTCATAGAGTGACGGACAAGCAAATACCCTAGCATGACTGTACAGCACGCGTACCTTTTCTCGAGGCAACATTTCAGATAGTAAGATAACTCCCTTTCTTAAGGCTCTTAATTCAGCAATCAACTCTTCGGTTTCCTTAGCAATTTCTGGCGTGTCCGGAGCTCCGGCACACAATACTATTTGACAATCTCCATTAATATACTTCGCAGCCGAAATTAATTGGGATATCCCTTTTTGTCGGGTGATGCGACCCACAAATAATACAAACGGTATTTCAGGATCTATGCCATAATCTGTTAATAAATTGTTGTCAAAAGTCGGTTTATAGAATTCTGGGTCGATGCCGTTGTGGATGACTGTTACTTTTTCAGGCGCTACGCCATAGGCTTCAATCACATCGGTTTTCATTTGCTGACTTACCGCAATTATACCATCAGCCGTGTTATAAGCATGCTGCTCTATCCAACGGGACAGAAAATAACCATTGCCCAATTGCTCAACTTTCCAAGGCCGATGGGTTTCCAAACTATGAGTAGTAAGTATCAAGGGGGATTGTAATAGCTCTCTGGAGAATATTCCGGCTAAATGGGTATACCAAGTATGGCAATGGATAACGTCTGCCTGCATTGTGAACTGCGATAAGGCTATATTCCGACTCAGATTATGAAACATATTGATGTGTGGGTTGGGTTCGTCTTCTACTTTGGCTATGGAAGATTGAATTCCCAATACATTCATGTTCTGTAGTGCTTCTTTCTGATCGCCAAAACAGCGAACATCCACTTGTCCCAATTTAGCTAACTCCCGACTTAAAAAATCAATATGAACACCAGCACCACCATAAATGTTTGGTGGAAATTCATTTGTAAAAAGGGCTATTTTCATAGGGTTAACGTTAGTTGGTTCATTTATGTTAATTTTAGTCCTAAATATAGAAAATATATTCATGGTTTAGTTGGGTACATCCTATATAAAAACTATACATTTAGGTAAATTGCTTGATATTTTAAAGGTTTAATAAATATAATTATGAAAAACACACCTGCATCACTCGAATGGCAAGATTTTGAAAAAGTAGAAATGCGAGTTGGTACTATACTAGAAGTTAATGATTTTCCGCAAGCTCATAAGCCCGCTTATCAACTTATAGTAGATTTTGGAATGGATATAGGAGTAAGGAAGTCATCCGCTCAAATCACAATGCGGTATAACAAAGAGATGTTGATAGGAAAGCAAATAATTGCCGTAGTCAATTTTCCAAAAAAACAAATTGGGAACTTCCTAAGTGAATGCTTGGTTCTAGGGTCTGTTGGAAATGATAATGATATAGTCTTGCTTACAACCGATTTGAAAGTGGTAAATGGTTTAAGAATTGGTTAATAAAAAAGGCCTAAACTTGTGGTTTAGGCCTTTTTTGTTTTTCTATGTTTTTACTATTTAAATATCATCAAAATCAATATCCGTAAAGCTTTTGTCTACTTTTACAGGCTCACTGCTCTCAACTTCATTTGTGTACTCTTTTTTGAAATCTTTTTGATGTCTTTCAGAAATTACTTCCTCCCCCTTATGATTCAATACATAAGCCGTCATTTCTTCTAAAATCTCTGAAAAAGCAGCAAAATCTTCTTTATATAAATAGATTTTGTGTTTTTTGAAATGGAACGATCCATCTTCTTCAGTAAACTTTTTGCTTTCAGTAATAGTGATGTAATAATCATCCGCTTTGGTAGCTCTCACATCGAAGAAATAAGTTCTTCTTCCTGCTCTTAAAACTTTAGAAAAAATCTCATCTTTTTCTAACATATCATTTTCTCTCATATTCTTTCGTTCGATTAATAGTGTTTCTATACAGTTCAAAAATGGTAAAATTTTTGTTACGAAACAACAATTAATTTAATTCTTTTTCCGAAAGTTGCTTAAAGTATAATTCGGCATAATACCCTTTCTGGTTTAGTAATTGATTATGAGAACCTTCTTCAATTATTTGTCCTTCTTCTAAAACAATAATTTTATCTGCATTCTTAGCCGAAGAGATCCTGTGACTCACAATAATGGTGGTTTTGTATTTAGATATTGCCAATAAATTATTCAAAATCTGCTCCTCTGTTTCCGTGTCAACTGCTGATAAACAATCATCAAACAATAGTATTTGAGGATCTTTAATAATGGCTCGTGCAATAGAAACCCGCTGCTTTTGTCCTCCAGATAAGGTTATGCCTCTTTCACCCAATATGGTTTCATATTGTTTGTTAAACCCCATGATGTTATCATGGACCACGGCGTTTTTGGCCGCAGTAACAACCTCTTCATCTGTCGCATCTTCTTTCCCAAATTTAATGTTGTTTTTTATAGTGTCAGAAAACAAAAAAGAATCTTGCGGTACTATACCTATACTGTTGCGCAGATCATGTAAATTGATTTTACTCAGTTCTTTTCCGTCTATGATGATTTGACCCTCATTTATATCATAAAGGCGTGTGAGTAGTGATAGGATACTCGATTTCCCCGAACCGGTCTTCCCTAAAATAGCCAAGGTTTCCCCTTTTTTTACGGTAAAAGAAATGTTGTGCAGCGCCCTAATGTTAGTGTCATCATAAGTATAGCCTACATTCTTAAATTCGATTTCACCCTCAATTTGACTAGGAAGGGGGTTAGCGTTTTTTATTTCAGGGGCAATCATCAAAAACTCATTAATCCTTTTTTGTGATGCTTCTGCTTCTTGTACCAATGAAGAAACCCATCCTATAGAAGCCACAGGCCATGTTAACATATTGACATACAAGATAAACTCTGCTATAGTTCCAATGCTTTTGATACTGCCATTAATATACATCATACCCCCAAAGTAGATTACCACCAAGTTACTAATTCCAATCAATGCGATCATTAAGGGGCCAAATAAGGACTGCACCTTAGCCAGATTCATGCTTTTAGCCTTGCTTTCTTGAGCCAAATCAATCATATTATTTTTATATTTAACTTCCAAAGAATAGGCTTTAACCACACGTATCCCCGAAAATATCTCCTGGGAAAAGCTAGATACCTTGGATAAATACTGCTGAAAAATAGTACTACGCTTATTAATTTCAGAACTTAATTTATATATTATGAAGGCTAGAATTGGTAATGGTAGAATAGTGTATAAAGTCAATAGAGGAGATACATTGCACATGTAGATTATGACTACCGTAAAGCTAATAAAGGTGTTAATGGAATACATTACTGCTGGGCCAACATATTGTCTTACTTTAGCAACATCTTCACTAATTCGGTTCATTAAATCACCCGTTCGATTACGTTTGTAAAAGTTTTGATCTAATACTTCATAATGTTTGAATACTTCATTTTTTAAATCAAACTCCACATGTCGTGACATTACAATTAAGGTTTGGCGCATCAAAAAACGTAATATTCCCGCTATAAGCGTTGTAACTAATATCCAAATAATGTTATAGATTAATTCAGATTTAACCATTTCGGCACTTAATTTATTACCGTGGAAATCTTCAATTATTTTAAATGATTTACTTATCAGCTTAGGAGTGTATAAAGAAAAGATTTGGGAGGCAATCGTCATTAAAATTCCTAATAAAAAATGGAATTTGTATTTGATAAAATATTTGTTTAAATATTGAAGTTCTTTCATTGTATACTCAAAGAATTAGGTTCAAATACCTTTTTTATGTTAAAATTATTGAATATTATTAAATTATAGTATTCTTCGTTTAAATTGATTTTATTAACAAATCACTAATTAATTCTGATTATAGTGAGTTTTATTGAATAAAGTTATAATTTTGCGCAGACTTTTTTGAAAAGTCTTAAATTAATTTATTTCAAAAAATGACTTCAGAAATCACAACCCCAATAGAGTTAAAAAAGATGGACCCGGTTTTCGGCCAACTTTCTTTTGACAACCACGAGCAAATTGTTTTTTGTAACGACAAAGATACAGGATTAAAAGCAATTATTGGTATTCATAACACAGTTATGGGACCTGCGCTAGGGGGTACTCGAATGTGGAAATATAACAATGAATGGGAAGCATTAAATGATGTGTTACGTCTTTCGCGAGGCATGACTTATAAATCGGCTATTACTGGATTGAATCTTGGTGGTGGTAAAGCGGTTATTATTGGTGATGCCAAACTAGATAAAACTCCCGAAATGATTACGCGATTTGGTCAATTTGTCAACTCATTAAGCGGTAAATACATTACTGCAGAGGACGTAGGGACTACAACCGAAGATATGGATAGAATCCATGAACAGACGAATTTTGTTACCGGTATTTCTATTGAAAAAGGTGGTTCAGGAAATCCTTCTCCCGTAACAGCTTATGGCGTATACATGGGAATGAAAGCTGCAGCAAAATACAAATTCGGAAGCGATAATTTAGCGGGTAAAAAAGTATTAGTTCAAGGTACTGGTCATGTGGGTGAAACTTTAATCAGTCATTTAACCAAAGAAGGAGCGATTGTTTTCGTTTCCGATATTCACCAAGATAAAATGGAGAATATGGTGGCCAAATATGGCGCTCATATCTTTACAGGCTCCGATTTATACGCAGCAGACGTTGATATTTATTCGCCTTGTGCCTTAGGAGCTACCCTTAATGACGAAACTGTCTATAAAATAAATGCTAAAGTAATTGCTGGTGCCGCTAATAACCAATTGGCCGTTGAAGCGGTTCATGGTCAAATTCTAAGAGAAAGAGGTATAGCCTATGCCCCCGATTTTTTAATCAATGCGGGTGGAATAATAAATGTTTATGGTGAGTTAGTGAAATATAGTGATGGTGAAGCCATCAGAAGAACTGAGAATATTTACAACACTACCTTGGAAATATTCAATCATGCAGATACCAATAACATAACGACTCAACAAGCCGCTATGCAAATTGCTCAAAACCGCATCGATCAAAGAAAAAAAGAAAACGCTACTAAATAAGCGATTCTTGAATAAAATATTTACTATTTTTGCAACGCGAAAGAACTTCTTTCGCGTTGTTAATTTAAAAGTTCTTACAGGTGTTAAATAGAAGACATATTCGAGTGAAAGTGATGCAATCCATTTATGCAATGCATCAAAAAAATTCTGATGATTTAGAGAAAGAAGAAAAGTTCTTAATTCACAGTATAGATAATATTCAGGATTTATATTTAATCATGTTGTCTTCCTTGATTGAAATTAGAAAAAAAGAAGTTGTTTTTTTAGAAACCTCTAGTAAAAAGCACTTAGCCACCCCTGAAGAGAAAAACCCCAATACTAAGTTTGTCAATAATGCAATTCTACTAGGTTTAGAGAATAACAATTCGTTAAGTATTGCTCTTGAGAAACGAAAAATCAATAACTGGTCTCAAAATGACGACTACATTTTGATTTTACTCAACGAGATAAAGAAAAGCGCATTATACCAAAAATACATCAGTACCAACAATACTACGTTTGAGGAAGACAAACAATTCATCGTAGACATGTTTACAGATGTTTTGGCTCCCAATGAAAAGTTATATGAGTATCTTGAGGATAATAAACTTACTTGGATTGATGATATTCCTTTAGTTAATACGCAAATTCAAAAGCAATTAAAACAAATCAGACAAGAGGAAGAATTTAAAGTGGTCAAACTTTACAAAGATGAAGAAGATAAAGAATTCGTTAGTCTGCTGTTCAGAAAGACAGTTTTAAATGAAGTTACCTTAGCCAAAGAATACATTGATAAAACACCCAATTGGGATGCCGATAGAATAGCTGAAATAGACACAATTATTCTAAAAATGGCCATTTGTGAGTTTTTGAAATTTCCATCCATACCGGTAAAAGTAACCATTAATGAATACCTAGAGCTTGCCAAAGAATATTCTACCCCTAAAAGCAGTATTTTCATAAATGGTATCCTAGATAACTTGGTTAAAGAATTTGAACACGAGAATAAAATTAAGAAAACCGGTAGAGGTTTGATGTAAATAAATAATTTAAAGATTATGATTAAAAAAATTAACCTACTTTTTGTTGTTGCCGCCCTAGCCTTGACAACATCTTGTAAAAAAGAAGTAAAGGGAACTACTGAAATTACTTTTGAAAACACAGAGCATGACTTTGGGACCATCAAACAAGGAGACAAAGTAACCTATGATTTCAAATTTAAGAACACGGGTAAATCAGAGTTACTAATCAAAGACGCCAAAGGCTCATGTGGTTGTACTGTACCTGAATATCCAAAAGATCCAATTAGCCCCGGTCAAGAAGACATCATCAAAGTATCGTTCAATTCAGCAGGTAAAATTGGAGACCAAATAAAATCAGTAACACTTTTTTGTAATATTCCAGAAGGTGTTAAAGTTTTACATATTAAATCTAACATAGTTTCTAAAGAAACAAAATAATCAAGTTTATGGGACAAGTAACACAGTTTTTACCGTTTTTATTAATGTTTGTGGTAATCTATTTCTTCATGATTAGACCACAACAAAAGAAAATAAAGCAAGAAAAAGAATTCGAGTCTGGTTTAAAAGTAGGGGATAAGATCATCACCAAAAGTGGATTTCACGGAAAGATTGCCGAACTAAGCGAAACAACCGTTGTCATCGAAACCATGTCGGGTAAATTAAAATTAGAGCGCTCTGCAATATCTTTAGAATTAACAGCAGCGATGAATAAGAAAGCCTAATACGTTTTCTAATCAAAAAAAAAGCCCCATAATAGGGGCTTTTTTTATTTTCGGTATTTATCATTCAAACCTCTTCCGTCTAATAGCAAAGGCTTTATTTTGTCAAATCGCCTTAGCTTGGTAATCTCCTGTTTAGCAGTGGCCAAGTATTCCCAATATTCTTTTTGCTTGTAAGCAGTCAATTGGTCAAAGGCCGTTGACAATGCCTTATCGTGTTTTAGCTGGGCTGCTAAGAATTCACAATGTAGGGCTTCTTTCTTTTCGGGTTTAATGGAACGTCCGACTTTTTCATTAGCAATGGCTTCATTGATGTAATCCATAAGCAACGATTCGTTAAGTTCAGTGGCCGAATGGAATCGCCATTGTCGTAGCCCACGGGTAACACCTTCATTGGCATTAACCAAAACCTTAGCCTCATCTTTCAAGAAGACGCCATTCATAAACCAAATTCCAAAATAACTTTTGAAGCCTCCTATCCCTAATACATTCTTATTGTTTAGGGTATAGATTTCACCTCCCCATTTGGTGGTTGCAACCAATTCGGTTTTTTGAATAAGGGCACGCAATAAGCTCAATTCTTCAGCCCATTGATTGACTTTGTCCCAAACGTGCTTTTCTTCCATTGGTGGTACTATCCATAGGAAGCACTGGTTTAATGCTATAAAGCAAAATACCAGTGCTTTCTTGGTTATTAATTACTTCTTCTTATTCGATTTCTTTCCTTTTTTTTCTTTCTTTTTAGAAAAATCAGTAGTGGCCGTTAGCTCCGCAATCTTTACAATTACGTCTACGGCCTTTTGCATGCTTTCTACGGGCACGTATTCATATTTACCGTGAAAGTTATGCCCACCCGCAAAAATGTTTGGACACGGCAAGCCCATGTACGATAAACGACATCCATCTGTTCCGCCACGTATAGGTTTGATTAAAGGCTTAATACCTAGCGATTTCATTGCTTTTTCGGCCAAATCAACGATATACATAACAGGTACTACTTTTTCTTTCATATTATAGTACTGATCGGTAATTGTCGTAACCACGATGTCTTCGCCAAATTGTTTGGCAAACTTCTTATTGAATTTAGCCGTTATTTTTTCAACCATGGCTTTACGTTGCTTAAACAACTTCATATCATGATCACGGATGATTAATTCTAATTTGGTTTCTTCAATACTGCCCTGCAATTGGGTCACATGGAAGAAGCCTTCGTAGCCTTTGGTTTCTTGTGGTGTTTCTCCTTTTGGCAACTCATTGATGAAGTCATTCGCAATCAACATCGAGTTAATCATTTTACCTTTAGCATAACCCGGGTGCACACTTTTTCCTTTAAAGGTGATCTTCACACCCGCCGCATTGAAGTTTTCATATTCTAATTCTCCTATCTGGCTGCCATCCATGGTATAAGCCCAGTCGGCACCAAACTGCTTTACATCAAATAAATCCGCCCCTCGACCAATCTCCTCGTCTGGTGTAAAACATACTCTTATTTTACCGTGCTTGATTTCAGGATGCTGAATCAAATACTCCATCGCCGTCATGATTTCGGTAATACCGGCTTTATCATCGGCGCCTAAAAGCGTTAGACCATTTGTAGTGATAAGGGTTTGCCCTCTGTATAGCAACAAGTCCTTAAAATAGTTAGGAGACAAGACGATGTTCTGTTCTTTATTTAAAATGATATCACCTCCGTCGTAGTTCGTTACGATTTGAGGCTTCACGTCTTTCCCAGTAAAATCAGGTGTGGTATCAAAATGCGATACAAAACCAATCGTAGGGACGTCCGTATCTATATTAGAAGGTAATGTAGCCATAACATAAGAGTATTGGTCAATAGTGACCTCAGTCATTCCTATGGCTTTAAGCTCATCGACTAGTTTATTGGCTAAATCAAATTGCTTGTGGGTACTCGGAGTAGTGCTTGAGTTGGGATCCGATTCAGTATCAATAGTGACATAACTTACGAAACGGTCAATAATATGTTGCATGGTGTATTAATTTTTGACAAATATAATTAATTCGAGTTTAGAATTAAGGGTTTAAGTTCCAGGAATTCGCATAAATACGGAAAGCCTTTAGTCTGTATTAATTATATTTAAAGTACCTTTTATTCGTTTGGTAAATTAAAATTATAAAATGACAACGGTCATTTTATATACCTGCTAGGTTGCCTTTAATAAGCCAATAGGATAATCCTAATAACGTAGGTCTCGATGATTAAAATTGTCAATGATGGTTGTCTTATTTTTCTATGATTTCAGCACGCTGTGTTAGTATTTCTTTATCATTTTTATAAACGGTGAGCTGGGCGGGTGGTGCGTCAGTCTCCCCCATGATGATAATCGAACATTCATAGCGGTATTCCCCGTTTTGAAAGACATAACTATGATTGCCTCCTGAGCCTTCGGGTATGAATTCTCCTTTTTTAAGGATTAAATCGGGTTTCTCTGCCATACTTTTGCCAGCAGCCCACGAGCAATAGCGGAAATCTCTATTCCCCATATCGTCTATCCTTATGCGGAATTGTTTGGTCTCTAATAAGCAAATGGGCTCTTTATAACCCGTTATGGATGGATATAATTCGCTTCGCTCATTTTCAACCAGTAAATGCCTTTTTTGTTGTTCTTGCACTGATTGATAATTGACGGCAATTAGTCTTCCTTTATAATCCAACCATAAATCGCCACCGAAGAGCATAATGCCGCGCGAGCCTACTTCAGACCAATCTTTAATAGGTTTAGAATGCACTATTTTTTTAGTAATCACAGCATCAAATAGTTCGTCAAATTGCGCTATAAATTCCGTTTCGTCTTTTATATCAGGTAAGGGATATTGTCTGGATATGGGGTAAGCCACTTGTGCTGCCAATTGCGTTTTTTTATGCAGCTTGATACAGTCTATAAAAGTGGTTACAATTTTTCTGTTTTTTTTAGTGACTTGTCCTATTGTTATACTCGTACACAATAGCAGTCCTAGTAGAACTATTCGTTTCATAAGATGATTTTATGGGATAAAAATACAAAGCTTTTTGATTTATTTGCCCATACTAATTGAAATATAGGTAATGCTTTTTATTTAAAAAAAGGAGCTGTTTAGGCTCCTTTTTCTATTAGTATAAACTCGGGTACTGTTCCGGTTTGGCTTCGTGCATAATGGCATATACTTTTTCAAAAATATCTTCTGCCGAAGGTTTAGAGAAATAGTCTCCATCGGTTCCATAAGCAGGGCGATGGGCTTTAGAAGCCAAGGTTTGAGGCTGGCTGTCCAAATGGTTATAACCTTTTTGATCATCTATAATTTGCTGCAGCAAATAGGCTGAGGCGCCTCCTGGAACGTCTTCGTCGACCACCAATAAACGATTAGTTTTAGCGATACTCTTCACACAGTCGTGATTCACATCAAACGGTAACAAGGTTTGTGCATCAATGATTTCACAATCTATGCCAATATCTTGTAATTCTCGAACCGCTTGTTCTACGATGCGCAAAGTTGAACCATAGGAAACTATAGTGATATCGGATCCCTCTTTAATGGTTTCGACCACACCTATTGGAGTTTTGAATTCGCCTAAGTTAGTTGGCATTTTTTCTTTCAATCGATATCCGTTCAAACATTCAATCAATAATGCAGGTTCGTCGGTCTCTAACAAGGTATTGTAGAATCCTGCTGCTTTGGTCATGTTTCTAGGAACCAAAACGTGTATTCCTCGAATCGCATTGATGATCATGCCCATAGGTGAACCCGAATGCCATACGCCTTCTAAACGGTGGCCGCGGGTGCGTATAATTAAAGGGGCCTTTTGACGACCATGGGTTCTGTATTGTAAGGTGGCTAAATCATCACTCATGATTTGTATGGCATATAGCAAATAATCCAAGTATTGAATTTCGGCTATAGGGCGCAAACCACGCATGGCCATTCCTATTCCTTGTCCTAAAATGGTGGCTTCACGTATACCCGCATCGGTTACTCTAAGGTCACCATATTTCTCTTGCATGCCTTCAAGCCCTTGATTAACATCGCCGATGTTTCCACTGTCTTCTCCAAATATCAAAGCTTCAGGATACTTGGTAAATAGGACATCAAAGTTATCACGCAATACCAAGCGAGCATCTACTTCTTCGGAAGTGGTATCATAAATAGGTGCTACTTCGTTGGTTTGCAATACATTTTTAGTTGACTGTGAAAAGAGATGCGAACTAAACTTAGGTTGTATCCTGTGGGTATAAGCTGTAATCCAAGAAGCTAATGCTGCTTTACCACTTTCCTTAACCACTAAACGCAATACTTTGCGAGCAATAGTGAGGATTTCTTTGCGAATAGGTTCTTTGATGGATGCTAAATCGTTCGCCTGTTTTACAATAAATACTTTATTCGCACTAGAAGCGGCAATCGTATTTAAAAGGGTAACCAATTCGTTTTGTTCGGCTTTGATAGGCGATACAAAGGCCGTCCAAGCGGCTTTCTTTCCCTCTAGCACATCTTTTTTGGCTTGCTCGTCTATGGCCTCTAATTCTTCAGCGGTGGCCAAATTGTTATTGAGTAACCACAAACGCATTTGGGATAAACAATCAAATTCACCTTCCCAAGCTAAACGATCGGCATTTTTATAACGCTCGTGCGAACCCGAAGTACTATGTCCTTGCGGTTGCGTTAATTCCTGTACATGGATTAATACGGGTACATGTTCCTCGCGAGCAATGGCCGACGCTTTTTGATAGGTTTCAACCAAGGCCGGGTAATCCCAACCTTTTACGGTCATGATTTCATAACCGTTGGTGCCTTTTTCTCTTTGGAATCCTTTTAATATTTCAGAGATACTTTCCTTAGTCGTTTGATAACGCGCGTGAACCGAGATGCCGTATTCGTCATCCCATACACTCATAACCATAGGAACTTGCAATACCCCAGCGGCATTAATGGTTTCAAAAAATAATCCTTCAGAGGTGGAAGCATTTCCAATAGTTCCCCAAGCCACTTCGTTTCCTTCTATTGAGAAGTTGGTGAAGTCTTCTAAGCCACGAACGTTTCTATATATTTTGGAAGCCTGAGCCAATCCTAACAAACGAGGCATTTGCCCAGCAGTAGGAGAGATGTCAGCACTCGAATTCTTTTGTTTTGTTAAATTATTCCAATTGCCATTTTCATCAAGGGAATGCGTTGCAAAATGCCCACCCATTTGACGACCAGCACTCATAGGATCGTGTGCAAGATCCGTATGACCATACAATCCAGCAAAGAATTGTTCAATGCTTAATTGCCCAATGGCCATCATAAAAGTTTGGTCGCGGTAATAGCCCGAACGGAAATCCCCGTTTTGAAATGCTTTTGCCAGAGCCAATTGAGGTACTTCTTTTCCGTCACCAAAAATCCCGAATTTGGCTTTTCCTGTTAATACTTCTTTACGGCCTAGCAAGCTGCATTCACGGCTTACTTTAGCAAGAGTATAATCGTTAAGTACTTCTGCTTTAAAATCGTCGAAAGTAATTTCGGTTTTGGTTTGTGCTTCCGTCATAATAGAAATAATTCATGAAGTAACAAATTTAAATAAAAAGAAGTAACATTTCCTAATTCCGACTAAAAATATAATTTAAGTATTTGTAATTTAAAGTCGGTATTATACCTGTTGTTTGTAAATTATTTAAAGATATGATGCTATTGTAAAGAATAATATAATTTTAATGGCTTTTCATAGTGCCTTAAAACCATTTGCGGGTAAAAAGATTGATAAGGGTTTCAGGTTGGAAGGTGATGATAAAACGGATTCGTTCTCCATAATCTTTTTGACCCACTTCCCAACCATTACTGGAATAAACAGGTAAATACAATTCAAAATAGTCAGTAACCAAATTGAGTCTAATGCCACTATCATAAACAAAACGGCTACAGGTTTCTTTGTTTTTTAGCGCTCCAATATCGCCATAAGCCTCAATCCAATTCCAAATACTATAACTCGCATTGGCCGTTACCATCCATCGGTTGGCCGACCGCGTTTGTAACTTTGATTTAAAGAAACCATCCATGATAATCGATTGCTGACTGAATAATCCTTTTTTCTCAGAACGACCTATATACTCACTTTCAAATAAATAATCTGTCGGTCGGTCTAGGCCAAAATCAAAGTAATCAGAATCCGTCTTGTTGTGCAAAAAGGTTCCAGCAAAGATTCTCAAATTCAACTGACGATTGTCATCAAATAATTTGCGGTACTGCATTTCAGATGCTATTTTTCCAAAAGTAGTAGCGTATTGGAAATCACCCAAAAAATGAAAACGATGCGTTACTTCCGTATTGGTATTAATGTACTTAGCATTAAAGACTTGATAGGTCTGCGTATCGGGAGATGTAGTATAAATAGATTTTTGCTTGTCAACAATTACCTCTTTTATAATGACAGCCGATTTGTGATTGTCACGGAAATCATCGGGGCGGAAGTTCAAAAATACCGTAGGGGCTAATTTAGAATAATAAGCATCGGGCGCATAATGTAAGTAATGTCCACCCAATACATATTTAATGTTGTAAAGATGGCTATCCCTATTAAATTGATTGACATACATTATCGCTCTACCGGATAAATTCTGCGTTTTAGTAGAGATTGTTGGATTGACATCAAAAATAAACGGCTTATCCAATATGGTTTTATTATGAAAACGAAAACCTGCCAGAAAACCATCGTAAAGATTGTATTCTAAAGTGGGAACATAGAGAATTTGGTTATAATTTGGGTCTTCCAAATCCTTCATAAAATTAAACTTTAACGGACGATTATTCAATCGGAATCCATGCAGTGACCGCCAGTTGTTTCGTAAATTAAACTCGGGAACCTCATTGTTGTAATTGATGACAATTTTATCGGCTTCTAAGCGGGGAATCGTAAACACGGTGTCTTTCGAAAATGTATCAATCCATTGTTTAAAAACTACGTTCTTATCCTTGAGTCCATAAACAGGTATCGGAACATTCGTTTCAGTTTTATTGTTCAATTTAAAACTAATGCTGTCTTTAGTGCGGCTAACCGATTCAAATTTAAAATCAATTAAATCCCTAGAATTAATTATTTTATCAAAAAACCAATTGATTTTCTTAGGAGCATTCCGTGTTAAGATGGTTTCAAAATCAGTACTTGTGGTTTGCTTCGTTTTATTCAACAATAGAAATTGCCGAATACTATTGGGCACCACATCATGCTCTAGATAGCTATCAAGATAACGCAAGCTTAAGCCTGCTCGGTATTTTGAGGCTATTTTTTCATTGAATTTGATCAAGGTATTTTTGCTATTACTCAAAGGTTGGTCCAAATTTTTACGCGCCATGAGCATGTAGAAATAGCTATATTGTCCGTTGAAATCAAGACTAACCAAGTTATAACCCCTTATTAACCGAAGTTTGGCTACACTCCCCATCATTTTAGCATCAGGATGAAACTCTTGTATGTATTTCATCATCACATAAACTTGTATACCATCGTAAACCCAATTGTCTTTCCTCGGATCCAGTTGCTGGGTGGCGTGTAGATAATTATTCAAATAGGTTTTCAAAAACTTTATTTCAAATAAAAACTCATCGGAAAACGGACTGATAAATACAGGCAATTGGTTCAATCCATAAAACGGATTTCGCTCATAATCAGCTTGAGCTACAGTAATTTTTTCATGCGGATAGCTCCCTAATTCCTGTGAAACATAGTTGACAACTTTATCAATCACCAAGGCTTTTTGTATGTCATTTAAGCGCGTGTCATGTAAGTCAGATACCACTTCAAGTTCTCCGTTTTTATATACAGAAAACACCGATTTACTATCGATAAATAAAGTAAAATCCAGCCGGTTTTTACCCGTTAAACGATACAAAATTTGACCATTACTTTCAGTATTCTCTAATTCATCCAAATCCGAACTGACCACTTTATTTTGCGGTATTTTTATTAATACATCATAATCAGATAGGCTGTTGGCAGCATCGTCTAGATTTAAATTATCAT
>CANBOV010000044.1 GCA_947371275.1 Flavobacteriaceae bacterium
CTCCAGCGGTATTTCTGCAAAAACAAAATCGCGTCCTCCCGCAATTTAATAGGGGGCATTTTATACTTATATGAAAAGTCAGCCGCAAATTTTCGAAATAATAAATGGATGTCTTCTTTCCGGTCCCGCAAAGGGGGTAGCGGAATGTCTACCGTACTCAAACGATAATACAAATCCTCCCGGAACTTGCCTTTTTCAATGGCATCAAACATATTAACGTTAGTAGCCGCAACAATGCGCACATTCGTTTTCTGCACCTGAGACGAACCCACCTTAATAAATTCGCCGTTTTCCAAAACACGCAATAAACGAACTTGAGTAGTCAAAGGCAATTCGCCCACTTCATCCAAAAAAATAGTTCCGCCATCTGCCACTTCAAAATAACCCTCCCGAGAATTATTGGCGCCCGTAAAAGCACCCTTCTCATGACCAAACAATTCACTGTCTATAGTCCCCTCAGGGATAGCCCCACAGTTAACAGCTATGTATTTACCGTGTTTCCTATGGGATAAGGAATGAATGATTCTCGGAATACTCTCTTTTCCAACCCCGCTTTCACCCACCACCAATACCGAAATATCCGTAGGAGCCACCTGTATGGCTTTCTCTATAGCACGATTAAGCTTAGGGTCATTTCCTATAATCTCAAACCGCTGTTTTATGTTTTGAACTGATTCCATTTTTTTAGTTTCAAGTTTCAGGTTTCAAGTTTCAAGTTTATTGAAATTTAATTCCTTTAAAATCTTTTTTATTAAGGTATGAAATGAAGTTTTTTATCTTTCCACTCAACATTTCATAATCATTTTTTAAAACAGTTAATGTTTCTTGATTTATATATCCACAGTCAAAAATCCTGTATAATTGAGATCTTGTTTCTCCAGCAGAGCCTTTTGCAATGGATAGAAATTGTCTAAATTCAACATTTCCATCTCGTTCAAAACCTTCAGCGATATTATCCATCACAGAACCTGAAGATGCTTTAATTTGGTCTCTTAGCTTAAGGTCACTTTTCAAGTTAGTGTTAACAGTAAGGTCATGAATGACTTTTGCCAATCTTCTAGCCTCCTGCCAAATTTCCATATCCTCAAATCTTTTAATAGTAGCCATATTCTAAATTTATTAACCTAAAACCTAAAACCTAAAACCTGAAACCTGAAACCTGAAACTTGAAACCTTAAACTTGAAACCTGAAACTTGAAACCTGAAACTTTTATTGCATTTCTGAATATCCGATCGCTTCTCCTATAAGAGTTGCAGTCGTACAATCACTGACTTTAACCAAGACGAAGTCACCAACTTTGTAATCCCCTTTCGGGAATACCGCTACCACATTCTCCGAGTTACGGCCACTCCAGTGTTGATTAGATTTCTTAGATTCTTTTTCTATTAGTATCTCAACCGTTTGTCCCAAAAAGCGTCTAGTGCGCTTCTCACTCAATAGCTGTTGCAGGTCTACAATCTCTTGTAATCGTCGTTTCTTAATTTCCTCCGGTACATCATCCGCCATTTTACGTGCAGCCAAAGTGCCTGGGCGCTCCGAGTAAGCAAACATATAGCCAAAGTCATAGGCCACATACTCCATCAAACTCAAAGTGTCTTGATGATCTTCCTCAGTCTCTGTAGGGAAACCCGAGATCATGTCCTGCGAAATAGAACAATCCGGAATAATGCGCTTAATTTTATCAATCAACGCCATATACTCCTCACGAGTATGCTGACGATTCATCTCTTTTAATATACGGGTACTACCGCTCTGTACCGGTAAGTGAATATAATTGCATACATTCTCATACTTTGCAATAACATGCAATACTTCTTCATGCATATCCTGCGGATTCGAAGTCGAAAAACGAAAACGCATCTTAGGAAACGCCACCGCACATTGTTCTAATAGTTGCGCAAAATCAGTAGCCGTAGCTTTTTGCATCTCAGTAGCCTTGTCAAAATCTTTCTTCAAGCCTCCTCCATACCATAAATAACTATCCACATTTTGTCCCAACAAGCACACTTCTTTAAAACCGCGATTCCATAAATCCTGGATTTCTTCCAAGATGCTTTGAGGCTCTCTACTGCGCTCTCTTCCACGGGTGAAAGGAACTACACAGAATGTACACATATTGTCACACCCTCGTGTTATAGAAACAAAAGCATTCACCCCATTACTGTTCAAACGTACAGGGGAAATATCGCCATAAGTCTCTTCCTTAGATAAGATTACATTAATAGCGTCTCTTCCTTCTTCTACTTCTTTCAATAAATTCGGCAAGTCTTTATAAGCATCCGGTCCCACTACCATATCCACAATCTTCTCTTCTTCCAAAAATTGCGTTTTCAATCGCTCCGCCATACAACCCAAAACCCCCACTTTCATTCCCGGATTACTACTGCGTTTTACCGCATTGTACTTCTCCAAACGCTTTCTTACGGTTTGCTCAGCCTTATCGCGAATCGAACAGGTATTCACCAAAACCAAATCGGCTTCTTCCAAATTCTGTGTCGTATTATAGCCTTGCTCGGTCAAGATGGAAGCTACAATCTCACTGTCCGAAAAATTCATCGCACAGCCATAGCTCTCTATAAATAGTTTTTTTGAGTTTCCTTCCTTATGCTCCAGCACCATACTAGTGCCTTGCTTTTTCTCGTCGATTTCCTTTTCCATAAATTATTATATCGCTTTTCGGGATAGCAAAGATAATACTAAAAATGAATATCTGACAAGATGGCAGATGAGGTTTAACAAAAGTTTAGAAATGTATTTTCATGATAAGATACTTAAGTACCGACTTATGATTAGGTAAGATACCACAATTCAATAAATTCATTTCTCCTTTTGTTTAAATTTTAATAGGTATTCCTTCGTCATTAGTACTCCTAATTTAGTAGTCAACTCAAATAAGGTTATCGTATAGTTATCGTATAGTTGTCGTATAGTTATCGTATAGTAAGTACTAGTATATTGCTAGTTTGAAATAGACCTAGGCTAACTGAAAAATAGGAGTAGACTAAAGTACTTTTAGGTTTTAGTTAGGGAAAACCAAGCACTAGCGGTTTACTCAAAGAGCATTTTATCGTTAAAAATGGGCAATAAAACGGATTTTTAAAAAAAACAATTACTTTTGCCCACATATTTGATAGTAAGAGGAGGATTGCCAGTGGCAATCAGATACACGAACTTTAGTTCGTTTTTATACATCTGATATAGTATAATAATTGTTTTAAACTAACAATAAAATCGGAACATGGCAAAGAATTTAGTTATCGTGGAGTCACCTGCTAAGGCAAAAACAATCGAAAAATTTCTAGGAAGTGAGTACCAGGTAGAGTCCAGTTACGGACATATAGCCGACTTGCCTTCCAAAGAAATCGGAGTAGATGTCTTAAACGGATTCAAACCTAAATACGAAGTCTCCGCCGATAAAAAAGCCTTAGTAACAAAGCTTAAAGGTCTTGCCAAAACTGCCGATATGGTGTGGCTAGCTTCCGATGAGGACCGCGAAGGGGAAGCCATCTCATGGCACCTAGCGGAAGAATTGAAACTGGATAAAAACAAAACCAAAAGAATTGTTTTTCATGAGATAACCAAAAATGCTATCCTAAAAGCAATCGAAAACCCACGCGAAATTGACTATAACTTAGTAAACGCGCAACAAGCCCGAAGAGTATTAGATCGCTTAGTGGGATATGAACTTTCGCCTGTATTGTGGAAAAAGGTGAAAGGAGGGTTGTCCGCTGGTCGTGTACAATCCGTATCCGTGCGTCTAATTGTAGAACGTGAAAGAGAAATACAAGAATTTAATGCAGTAGCCTCCTATTCGGTTACAGCCGAATTCACCAACGAAGCGGGTAAAGTTGTAAAAGCTAAGTTACCCAAAAACTTTGCCTCAAAAAAAGAAGCGCATGACTTCCTAAATAAAAACATAGGGTCGCAATATAAAGTGGCCGATTTAGAGACAAAGCCTACCAAAAAAACCCCAGCAGCGCCTTTTACGACTTCTACCTTGCAACAGGAAGCCGCCCGTAAATTGTACCTGCCCGTAGGGATCACCATGCAAATCGCACAGCGTTTGTATGAGGCCGGACTAATAACCTACATGAGAACCGATAGCGTTAACTTGTCTCAAGAAGCTATGGCCGCTGCCCAAGCAGAAATCACCAGCTACTACGGTAAAGAATTTAGCAAGCCAAGAAGCTTCAATACCAAATCAAAAGGAGCGCAAGAAGCACACGAAGCGATTCGCCCCACTGATATGTCACGCCATACCGTTAATGTAGAACGTGATCAAGCACGTCTCTATGAGTTAATATGGAAACGAACATTGGCTTCCCAGATGAGCGACGCCGAATTAGAACGTACCAATGTCAAAATTGAAGCCAATAACCATAGCGAAGTGTTCCAAGCTACCGGCGAAGTAATCAAGTTTGAAGGGTTCCTAAAAGTGTACCTTGAAGGAAATGACGAGGACGATGAAGAACAAGAAGGCATGTTGCCTGCCCTTAAGGTAAACGAAAAACTTGCCAATAATTCAATTACCGCCACCGAAAGATACACCCGCCCTGCCTCAAGATATACCGAAGCCTCACTGGTTAAGAAACTAGAGGAACTAGGAATCGGCCGTCCATCAACCTACGCACCAACGATCTCCACCATCATCAATAGAAATTATGTGGAAAAAGGAACCCTAGAGGGGGTAGAACGCAAATACGTACAGTTAACCTTAGCAGGAAGTACAATAGACGAAAAAATACTTAAAGAAAATACAGGCTCCGATAAAGGAAAACTAGTACCTACAGATATTGGTACCATAGTAAACGATTTCCTTGTGAAAAACTTTGCAGCCATCCTAGATTATAACTTCACAGCTAAAGTCGAACAAGACTTTGACGAAATAGCCGAAGGAAATATAGATTGGGCCAAAATGATGCAGGACTTCTACAATAAGTTCCATCCTAATGTCCAAGAGGTTGAAAAAAATGCCGATAGAGAAAGTGGCGAACGTATATTAGGAACCGACCCAAATACAGGGAAACCCGTTTCCGTGCGTTTAGGTAAATTTGGTCCTATGGCGCAAATCGGCGAACCAGACGACGAAGACAAACAATTCGCCAGCCTACGTCAAGAACAAAACATCAGCAATATTACCTTAGAAGAAGCACTAAACTTATTCTTATTGCCCAAAAATCTCGGACAATACAAAGGGGAAGAGGTTGAGGTAAGCAATGGTCGCTTCGGACCCTATGTGCGTTTCGGTAAACAATTCATCTCATTACCCAAAGGGGAAGACCCACTAGATGTAACCATGGACCGCGCTCAGGAATTAATCAATGAAAAAGCCAAAGCCGATGCACCTATAGCAATCTATAAGGAAATGGACGTGCAAAAAGGGGTAGGCCGTTTCGGTCCTTTCCTTAAATGGAACGGCATCTTCATCAACGTAAGTAAAAAATACAACTTTGATAATTTGTCCCAGTCCGATATAGCCGAATTAATAGAGGAAAAACTGCAAAAAGACATAGATAAAGTGATCCACAACTGGACCGCTGAAGGGATAGTAGTGGAAAAAGCCCGCTGGGGGAAATCAGTAATCACCAAAGGTAAAATCAAAATCGAGTTAAATAAAGACGTTGATGCAGCCAAATTAACCTTGGAAGAGGTCAAAGAAATGATTGCCAAGAAAACCCCAGAAAAGAAAACTGCTGCCAAAAAAACCACAAGCAAAAAAGCGCCAGCAAAAAAGAAATAAACCATGGAATTTGATTTTCTCTCCCCCGTAGATGATGAAATTATAGAATTTGTGAAAGGTCTTTCTTCCCAACATCTAGGAAGTAAAGTCGCTTTTCACACTGATAAAGAGTTTCCCGACACAAACCAAATTAAAATGGCTATTATTGGCGTACTAGAAAACCGCGGCGAGGCCACAGCTTTTGAAGAAGTTGACTTAAATCACATCCGCAAAGAATTGTACGGACTCTATCCAGGAAATTGGCAAACATCCATCGCTGATCTAGGTGATATTTTACCCGGTAATTCCTTAGAAGATACTTATTTTGCCCTACAAAAAGTGGCGTCCAAATTAATCCGAAACAGCATCATTCCAATCGTAATTGGAGGCACCCAGGATTTAACCTATCCGCTCTACAGAGCCTATGATAGTTTAGAACAAATGGTCAACTTAGTTTCCATCGATAGTAAGTTTGATTTCGGCAAACAAGAAGACGGAATTACAGCAAATTCTTATTTATCCAAAATCGTTTTAGACGAACCAAATAATCTTTTCAACTATAGTAACGTAGGTTTTCAAACCTACTATAATTCTCAAGAAGAAATCGACCTTATTGAGAAGTTATATTTTGACGCCTATCGTTTGGGAGAAATGACCAATAATATCGAATTGGCCGAACCCGTATTCAGAGACGCCGATATCGTTAGCGTAGATTTAAATGCAGTAAAGTCTTCATATTCAGGAAATTTTATTACATTTACGCCTAACGGATTTGATGGAAAAGAAATTTGCAGTTTGTCCCGTTATGCTGGTATCAGTGACAAAGTCAGCTCGTTAGGGATATTTAATCATAATAATAAAAGAGAAGAAGGCGTTTTAATTGCGCAAATCATTTGGTATTTCATCGAAGGAGTAAATTATCGCTCCAATGAATACCCGTTCGGAACCAGAGAAAATTATTTAAAATACATTGTGCCCCTTGAAACAGAAGAGTTAGTGTTTTATAAAAGCAACAAAACCGATAGATGGTGGATAGAAATCAATTTTTTTACCGGACAACACAATAAACTGAAAAAAAACACGTTATTACCTTGTTCACACGAAGAATATTTAACCGCTTGCAATCAAGAAATCCCCGAAAGATGGTGGAAAGCACAACGAAAAAATAGTCTTTAACAATTATAGAAAGGTAAAATATACCAACAATATAGTAAATAATAACATAATAAACTTACAAAAAAAAACAAATATTGCACTTTATCGATTTTTTAATGTATTTAATCGGTAAATAATTTTTTTATTTCAAGAATTAATTTTAGCTTTGGCTTGTTAATTAATTTTTGAATTTATAATTGTTTTTTTGAAAAATAATAAATAGGTTTACGCCCTTAAAAAATAGAATATTCAAATAACCCCAATTTATATGAAGAAGTTCATTGCATTCGCATCATTTTTAGCTTTATTAACGAGCTGTGGAGGTTCAGGCGACAAAGGTGAGTTAGTAGGAGTTAAAGGTAAAAAATGGCATCCAGAAAAACCTTTTGGTATGACATTGATTCCCGGTGGTGCTTACATTATGGGTAAGTCAGATGATGACCCAGCTAATATTCAAGACGCACCAACAAAAACTGTTACGGTAAGATCGTTCTATATGGATGAGACTGAAATCACAAATAGTGAGTACCGTCAATTCGTGGAATGGGTTAAAGACTCAACTATTAGAGTGCGCTTGGCTATTCTTGCTGATGAAGTGGGCCAAACGGCCGGTGGAAAAGGTGCAAAAGGTGGAAAAGGCGGCGGCGGCGGTAAAGGTGGTAGCATTGGTGACTTTGCTTTCAACGATACAGATCCAGCCAAAATGACTCCGTATGACAAATACATGTACGAGAACTACTATAGCGTAGGGACTGAAGATGACCCTTATGCAGGCAGAAGATTGAATAAAAAAGTAAAATTAATCAAAGAAACTAGCAAATACCCAGACGAATATTACACTGAGGTTATGGATACTATGTATTTGCCAGTAGCTGAATCGTTCAACGGTTTAAGAACTGTAGACGTTAAAAAACTAAAATTTAGATATTCTTGGATGGATATTCAAGCAGCTGCTAAAGCTAAAGTAGGTAAAAGAAGTTCTTTTATCAGAACGGAGCAGCAAGAAGTATATCCTGATACTACTGTTTGGATTAAAGATTTTGCTTACTCATACAACGAGCCAATGCATAACGATTATTTCTGGCACCAAGCTTATGGAGAATATCCTGTAGTAGGGGTGAACTGGAAACAAGCGAAAGCATTTTGTGCTTGGAGAACACTTAACAAAAACACTTATGTTAAGTCTAAGAAAAAACACCATGACTTAATTAATTCATTCAGATTGCCTACAGAGGCTGAATGGGAATATGCTGCTAGAGGTGGTTTAGAATCAGGAACGTTCCCTTGGGGTGGTCCTTATGCTAAAAATGACAGAGGTTGTTTCTTGGCTAACTTTAAACCAAACCGTGGAGATTATGCAGCAGACCAAGCTTTATACACAGTAGAAGCTAAATCATACGAGCCAAATGGTTATAATTTATATAACATGGCCGGTAACGTAGCAGAGTGGACCGATTCATCATATGATCCAGCAGCTTACGAATATGTGTCTTCAATGAACCCTAATGTGCCCGACTTAAAAAACATGAGAAAGGTAGTGCGTGGAGGTTCTTGGAAGGATGTCGCTTACTTCTTGCAGGTAGGAACCAGAGACTTCGAATATGCTGATACAGCAAGAAGCTACATTGGTTTCAGAACAGTTCAAGATTATATGGGTACTCAGGTAACCAAAAATGGAAAAGCACCCAAAAAGTAATTTCAAAACCACTTATTATATTAACTTAACTAACTAAAATTTTTATTATTATGGCATTATTACCAAAAAAAGTTATGAATTTCGCCTATGGTATGGGCGCGGCAGTTGTAATCGTTGGAGCATTATTCAAAATCCAACACTGGACGGGAGCTAGTGCAATGCTTATCATCGGTCTGTTAACAGAGGCACTGATTTTTGGTTTATCTGCTTTTGATGCACCAGACGTTGAATTAGACTGGTCATTAGTTTACCCTGAATTAGCAGGTGGAAATCCTAAAGAAAGAGCTAAAAAAGAAGACCCTAAAGATGCACAAGGTTTATTATCTCAAAAATTAGATGCAATGTTAAAAGAAGCGAAAATCGATGGTCAATTGATGGAAAGCTTAGGACACAGTATCAAAAATTTTGAAGGTGCAGCTAAAGCAATATCTCCAACGGTTGACTCAATCGCTGGTCAAAAGAAATACGCTGAAGAAATGACTAAAGCAGCTACACAATTAGAAACGTTGAATGGTTTATACCAAGTACAATTACAAAGTGCTGAAAGAAACGCTCAAATCAACAATGAAGTTGCTGAAAATAACCTTAAATTAAAAGATCAAATGCAATCTTTAACCTCTAACTTGTCTTCATTGAACAATGTTTACGGAGGTATGCTTTCTGCAATGAGTAACCGATAATTAGTTTTTTAACTATATTTTACAAACAAAATAATAATATAAACTAATTAGAAAAAATGGCAGGAGGAAAACTAACCCCTAGACAGAAGATGATTAACCTGATGTACTTGGTTTTCATCGCGATGTTGGCATTGAATATGTCAAAAGAAGTATTATCGGCTTTCGGTTTGATGAACGAGAAGTTCGAGAGTGCTAATACGGCATCTGCAACAAATAATACTAAATTATTAGCGAGTATAGATCAAAAAGGAACTGAAAATGCAGGTCAGTTCGGACCAGCAAAAAATGCAGCAGACAAAATTGCTGTTATTTCTAAATCTTTTTATGAGTATATAGAGACTTTAAAAGCGGATGCTACTTTTGGAGTAGAAGTGGATAAAGAAACAGGTAAATTACCATACGAAGCGATGGATAAAGGACCTCATATTGATGAGACTTGGTTTAAAGGAGATAAATATTCGGCTAAAGGTGATGAAATCATTGCCAAAATCAATAAGTATGTAGCCGACATGAAAGTGGCTGCGGCTAGTGAGCCTACTTTAGCTACACAGTTAGGTCCCGTGGTTAAAGATGTAGAATCTAAATTCAACACCTCTGACGTTAAAGATCATGAAGGTGTTACTAAAAAATACTTATCATACAACTTTGAACATTTTCCAGCAATTGCTTCCTTAGCAAAATTAACCGCTTGGCAAAATGACATTAAGAAAGCAGAGTTTGATAGTTACAGCAACTTATTAGGTGGAGCTGCTATTAATGCTGCCTCTATGAATAACTATACTGCTATGGTTGTTTTAGAGAAAAGTGCGTACTTCCAAGGAGAAGTAGTAAAAGGTAAAGTAGTGTTAGGTCGTTATGATGAAAGTACTAAACCTACTTCATTCCAAGGTCCGGGTAAAATTGAAAACGGTCAAGCCGTTATTTCGATGACAGCGGGTGCTGTGGGAGAGCAAACAATCAACGGTAAATTTACATTCGTTGAAAATAACAAAACAATCCCACTTCCATTCGAAGGTAAATACGTTGTAGTACCACGTCCAAATTCAGCGAACATTTCTGCTGATAAAATGAACGTAGTATACAGAGGATTACCAAACCCAATGACGATTTCATTCGCAGGTATTGGAGATAACTTTGTAAATGCGTCAGCCCCTGGTTTAGCAAAAGCAGGTGGTAATGGTAAATACAACTTAAGTCCTCAAGGGGGTACTGAAGTTACGGTATCGGTGTCTGGTAAAATGACAGATGGAAAAACAGTTACCGATAGGAAAGTATTCAGAATTAAGAACATTCCAGCTCCAGCAGGTGCGATAGGTGGTCAAACAGGTGTGATTAAAGGAGCTAAATCTCGTTTACAAGTGTCACAAGTTTCGGCTTTATTGAAAGATTTCTTATATGACTTGACTTTCCAAGTAACAAGATTTACGTTCAAAGCACCAGGTCAACCCGCAATCATTGTTAACGGTGATAGAGTAAATGCGCAATGTGCTTCTGTATTATCTAGAGTAACAAAAGGAGATCAAATTACAATCTCTGAAATTAAAACTAAAATAATTGGTACTGATGCTAAGATTGTAACTCAGGATGCGGCGCCAGTTGTTTACGAAATACAATAATAATTTAAGTTGATAGAAAACCTACTTAAATAACTTATATTATACATTATGAAAATTAGAAATCTTTTATTCGCGGCGGCTGCAATAGTGTTGAGTATAAACACTTATGCCCAATCCAATTTGCTTAACTCAAAGACACCGGATGAAATTGGTAAAAAAACACCCGCTCAGTTAATTTCTGATAATGACAAACCATTACCTTATGGGTATGTCCATGACAGAGATGTATTGATGGGTAAAACCATTTGGGAATTTATTGATATCGATGAAAGAATTAATTTTCCTTTGTATTATCCTATTGATACCAATTTTGTTGGAAAAGATAGACGTTCTTTATTCGACGTTCTAGTAAAAAACATCAAGAATGGTAAAATTACTGAGGTTTATCAAGATGATTATTTCAACACTAAAAAGACCTACAAGGAAATGGAAAGTTCATTTATGTTCATTGATACAATTCCAGAAGGTAAAAATTACATAAATGATCATTATGATGAATTCTATCCGAAAGCACAAACTATTACTAAAAAAGTAGGTAAAGGTAAAAATGCTAAAACGGTAACAGAAACTGTTCCTGCAGCTTCAGGTGCTGTATTGGATCCTCAGTATATCAACAAAAAAGAATTAGATGCAAGTTATATATCAGGTTATAAAATCAAAGGATACTGGTATTTTGACAAACGTCAAGGAGAATTGAAATATAGATTGTTAGCGATCTGTCCAGTAACTCCTGAGGCAAAAGATGCGGGTAATGATAATGCCGATGTCATTGAATTGTTCTGGGTGTATTTCCCGGCAATTAGGGACTTACTTCATGAGAATAAAGCGTTCAATGATAAAAACTCTGCCATGCCTATTAGTTTTGACCACTTGTTAAACTCACGTCGTTTCAACGGTGAGATCTATAAAGAGGAAAACGTTTATGGTGACAGAACGATTGAACAGTATATGAAAGATAATGCACAAAATCAACTTTTAGAGTCTGCAAGGGTAAAAGAAAAAATCCGTGACTTTGAATCTGATATGTGGAATTACTAATACTAATTCTCAAAATATAAAAACTCTCACCTTTGGTGGGAGTTTTTTTTATCTTTAAAAGTATGTTAGATTATATCATTGTCGGTTCTGGCCTAGGAGGCATTGCTTTTGCAGAAACACTTTTGCAAGACAATAAATCGTTTCTGGTTTTTGATAATCATTCCCAAAATTCGTCTAGAGTGGCGGGTGGGTTATACAATCCAGTCATTTTAAAACGATTCAGCCAGGTATGGGAGGCCAACAAACAACTAGAAATCGCAGCGCTTTTTTACCAACGAATCGAAAAGAAGTTAGCCGTGCAAGTTGATTTCAAAGTGCCCATCTACCGCAAGTTCTTCTCTGTGGAAGAACAAAATAACTGGTTTGCCGCTTCAGACAAACCTGCCTTAGCTCCTTTTCTATCCACTTCGATAGTGCATAAAAAATATAAGGCCATAGATTCTCCTTTTGGCTATGGTGAAGTATTACACACGGGCTACTTAGATACCAATACCTTATTAGATTATTATTTAAGTTATTTAAGGAAAGCGGGCCTACTTAAGGAAGAAGCTTTTGAATATGCGCAACTAATTACTAAAGAGGATCATTTAGTTTATAAAGATTGTGAGGCAAAACATATTGTCTTCGCTGAGGGCTTTGGGATGCATTCTAATCCCTTTTTTAATCATTTGCCTCTTGATGGGACTAAAGGTGAATTATTCGTCATTAAAGCGCCCGATTTGGATTTAGATGTTATCATCAATACCAGCGTCTTCATTCTACCTATGGGTAATGACCTTTTCAAAGTAGGAGCGACCTACAATTGGGAAGATAAATCAAACACCCCCACCGAAGAAGGTAAACAAGAACTAATAGACCGCATCAAAGAGATTATAAGCTGCAATTTCGAAATCATCGAGCATTTTGCCGGAGTCCGACCTACAGTAAAAGATAGAAGACCGCTATTAGGAACGCATAACCAGCACAAAAACATTCATATCCTCAACGGACTAGGAACAAGAGGCGTAATGCTAGCACCCGCTATGGCACTAGATTTATATGCCTATATTGAAGAAGGGGTGCCCTTAGATAAAGCGGTTGATATAAAACGGTATGCAATCACTTCTTAGCCGCATCCTTGTCGAAGTGCACAAAGATATTGATGTAGATATTCCTCGCTAGTCTAGCAGTAATCGGCATGAGTACAATAAGCCCAGCAATTATGGCAATAAAGGAGGTCACTAAATCAAGCCCAAGAACTACTTTAGCGATAATAAAAACAGCCACACCTATCGCTACAGTTAGTCCATAACTCACATACATAGCACCATAAAAAAAGGAAGGTTCTATTTGATAATGCAACCCACAATGGCTGCAATGCTCATGCATGCTATAGATATCCTTCAAATGATAGGGATTTTGGTCCACATACATACTTTCTTCTTGGCATCGAGGGCAAGTTCCTGTTAAAATACTATTTAGTTTGGATCCTTTTTTTAACATTTGCAAAAATTTTCTACAAAGGTACTTTATAGAAATGTTTTACATGTAACTTTTGTAACAAATCATTATGTTAAATATACACAACTTGTCAGTGTCGTTTGGGGGTTCTTTTCTCTTCGAAGAGGTAACTTTTCGTTTGGGTTCTGGAGATAGAGTAGGATTAGTAGGTAAAAACGGTGCCGGTAAGTCAACCATGCTAAAGATTTTAGCAGGTGATTTTAAACCCGATAGTGGACAAATTGCCACCGAGAAGGAAGTACGCATGGGCTTCTTGCGTCAAGATATTGATTTTGAAGAAGGGCGAACCGTACTAGAGGAAGCTTATGAAGCGTTTGTGGATATAAAAGTAGTGGAGAAGAAGTTAGCCCAAATCAACCACCTTTTAGTCACTAGAACGGATTATGAAAGTGAGGAATATGCCCAAATCATTGAAGATTTATCAGACTACACCCATCGTTTTGAATTGTTGGGGGGCTATAATTATGTAGGAGATACCGAAAAGATACTTTTAGGTCTAGGTTTCAAAAGAGAAGATTTCGAAAACCAAACTGATACGTTTTCCGGAGGATGGCGTATGCGTATCGAGTTGGCCAAACTATTACTACAATCCAATGATATTCTTTTACTGGATGAGCCTACGAATCACTTAGATATTGAAAGTATCATTTGGTTAGAAGGCTTTCTTCGCAACTTCCCAGGAGTAGTAGTAATCGTATCGCACGATAAGATGTTTCTTGATAACGTGACCAATCGTACCATAGAAATCTCCCTAGGAAAAGCCTATGATTTCAACAAGCCCTATTCTCAGTATCTTGTATTACGCGAAGAGATACGCGAAAAGCAGTTAGCTACGCAAAAGAACCAAGCCAAGAAAATAGAAGAAACCGAGAAGTTAATCGAGAAGTTTAGAGCCAAAGCGTCCAAAGCGTCTATGGCGCAGTCCTTAATCAAGAAACTGGACAAAGTGGAACGCATCGAAGTGGACGAAGACGACAACTCGGTAATGAATATTTCGTTTCCCGTATCACAAACCCCAGGCCGAGTAGTAATTGAAGCCGACCATGTGACCAAAGCCTATGGCGATAAAGTCATATTAAAAGACATTTCCCTTCTAGTAGAACGTGGAAGTAAAATTGCTTTTGTGGGTCAAAATGGTCAAGGTAAATCTACTTTTGTAAAAGCCATTGTCAAAGAGTTTAAATACGACGGTATTATCAAACTCGGTCACAATGTACAATTGGGATACTTCGCTCAAAACCAAGCCGAATATTTAGATGGTGAGATTACCTTACTAGAAACCATGACCAACGCAGCAACCGACACTAATCGTTCTAAAGTAAGAGATATGCTAGGTTCTTTTTTATTCCGTGGAGATGACGTAGAAAAGAAAGTAAAAGTGCTTTCAGGAGGTGAACGTAACCGTTTAGCCTTATGTAAATTACTATTGCAACCCATCAATGTTTTAGTAATGGACGAACCTACCAATCACTTGGATATAAAATCTAAGAATGTGTTAAAGTCAGCCTTACAAAAATATGAAGGTACCTTATTGTTAGTTTCACACGACAGGGATTTTCTACAAGGGATGTCCAATCTTGTATACGAATTCAAAGACCAAAAGATAAAAGAATACCTAGGGGACATCAACTATTTCTTAGAACAACGAAACGCGATGAACATGCGTGAGATTGAAAAGAAGGACGTAGTAGTAAATGCAAATAGCTCTAAAGAGAATAAGAATCTTTCCTATGAAGATCAAAAGAAAAACAAATCATTACAAAACCGCTTAAGCAAAATAGAAAGCCAAATTAAACAGCTGGAGCTTGACATTCAAAACGATGACAAAGCCTTGGCTTCCAATTATGATAAGCACATAGAAGATGCCAATTTCTTTATGGCCTACAATAAGAAAAAAACAGAATTAGATAAGTTACTTGAAGATTGGGAAGTCGTTCAAGGGGAATTAGATAGTTTATAAAGAAAAAGAGTTCCATATTGGAACTCTTTTTTTATTTAATTTTATTGAATGTAATAGTACAAACAATAGTGTCTTTATTGCCAAAGTACACCCGACGATTGTCATGGTCTTTTAATTCGAATTCGTCATTAACCGTACATTTGTATTCGGTATACAAATAACCTGTTTCGCCAGTAATGGTAGCGCTATAAATACTGTCTTTACCCAGTTTCATTTCGTAGTCATGATCCCAACTTAAAGGAAAGTTGGTGCCTCGTAGTCCTACCTTTTTTACATCCTTAATTCCTTTTACGTCCAACTTAAAAACAACGGTTCTTTTATAGGATTTTTGAACACAACTTGCCATCGACATTAGCAAACTAATCAATACTATTTTCGATTTCATTAGGAAGTCTTTTTAAGGGTTAGTAAATAATCAAGGCCAAACCTACCAGACCCTAAAACCAAATAGAATATACTAATCCATAAAAAGCCCATAGCAGGCAAGCAATTCCACAAACCATTGGGGATTTGTTGCATAAAGATAGCGACCAACATGGTAGCAACAATTAAAAATGAAGCGATTCTAGTTTGAAGACCTAGCAATAAAAGGATGCCACCAACAGCCTCGCTAAAAGCTCCCATCCAGGCAAAGAAGGCAGGAGCGGTGGCAAAGATTCCTCCATAGGCCGCTACATCTTTAGGAAACCAAAAGGCTACTTCAAATAGCCCCAAATTATTTTCGGGAGGCGACCAAGGTAGTCCAAATTTGGCAGCACCAAAGTTAGCCGTTAATAAGAAGCCACACACGATCCTTGGAAGTGCAAATAGAAGATCTTGCCACCAATAGGGCATTTGCATCGGTTTTGTTATTTTTTTTATAAATTTCATACGATTTGAATTGATGATTGAAACCAATTATTTTTGATAGCCCATAGACAGTCCCGTATCTCCAGTAACATATAAATCTACGGAAGCTTCTTCATTTGATTTGTTTTCGATTATTAAAGCAGTATTCGGTTGCGCTTTGACTTTCACCGTTTCTTTCGGCTTAACCGTAATAGGGGAATAAGTACCACCAGTGTTGGGTGCCATTACAATTTTTAAATCATGATTTGAAACGTTCTTGAGCTTAACAGAAAAGGTTCCATGCTCATTATTTCCCAATACAAAACTTTCGTTGGCACTAATAGTAGTGTTTGAAGTTAATGACCCAAACACGCTACAGGAGCTAATGGTCAATGCTAAAAAAAAGGTTGTGATAATTGTTTTCATTTTTGAATGGTTTATGAATTAATGTTGAGGCAAAATTGCATCATAAACCCTAGCCAATCGCTTCAAATTATGATTTGAGACCAATTGGTAGATTAATGGGAGGTATTGTGATTACTGGAACTAAAGCTTTTCAATAAATTCTTTCGGAGAAAGCCCCGTATTTTTTCTGAAAGCTCTATTGAAAGTTGCTTTAGAATTAAATCCACAATCAAAGGCAATCCCCAATAAGGTAGATTTTTTATATTCTCCTGCTTCGAAACGATTTTTAACCGCTTCAATTCGGTAGTTGTTAACGAAGTCGTTGAAGTTTAAACCAAACCCTTGATTAATTGCTTTTGAGATTACAGCTGCATTTGTTTTGAGTTTTTTGGCCAAGTCGGTCAACGTTAATTCAGGGTTTTGATATAGTTTTTCTTCAGCTATTAGATTTTCTATTTTCTTTTTCCAAATTTCAATTTCTGGAGAAGTTTGTGATGCAAATGTAACGTGCTCTATATCGATTACTATTTCTTCCGCCACGGGGCTGACTTGCAAAAGCAATGCAGGATGATTGCTAAATACTGAAATGTCAAAAGGGATTTTGGTAACAATGGGATTAGAATATCCTATTACCGCTATATAATACATAATGATAGAAAACAACAAAAAGAACCACCACGTTCCTGTGTAACTGTTCGCTTCAGGAAAGAAAATACTAATACCGTCTAGCGCCAAGGGCAGCATAAGCATGATAAGAAATGCATAGAGGTAGGTTCTTATCCATTTAAACAATACGCTATCAGCATAACTTACTACTTGATACATTAGTTTTCGATACAAATTATAATAGCGAATGGAAACTATAAAATAAATTATCATAGTGAACAAACCTGTTTTTTGATACCAAAAGTCAAAGTCTTTATCCATTCCATCCTTATAGAAATAGTATTCTTTAGCAATGTAATGGTCATAAATCCATAAGAAAAAGATATATAGTAAATACAATATCCCGGGTGCCAAATGCCAACTGTTTTTTCGAGTAAGCCTAAAAGAGGGGTTGAGCAAACTCTGCGTGTAAAAGTAAATGATAGGCCCTATAAAAAACAACTGCTGAAATGGGGTATAAAACAAGATGTCTCTATAGGGTTGATTGTCATACCAACCTGCGAATCCCAACATCCATGGAGCGATATATAAGCTGCATAAAAAAACGAACAAACTCAACCAATAGTTAGAATTATTCTCCGTTTTAATGGCTTTAATGAATAAAAGTACGCTATAGAGTATTCCTTGAAAAAAAGAAATAAGCAGGAGGGAAGAATAAAAACCAAACTGAAATAGCATAACTCAAATTTAGTTAAAGATAGTAAAGTTTAGTTTTCTTTAAAGGGATGACGCTGTTGCCAAGTAATATTAGGTTCTAGTCTCGGGAATATTTTAGGCATAAATCGGTTAATTGTTTTATTAGTATGGTAAATGAATCCCGTCATAAAAACTGGTTTTGCACCAATAGAACTTTTAATCTCTAGAGCTGTTCTTCCGAATATTATTTTTTTAAACTGGTTTTCAATGCCAAATCGGGTCATGTTATAAAGCATGTTTAAATAAAGCATTTTGTCTTTTTGCACTTGTTCATCATAGCCTAAGAAATAAGTCTCTAAAACGGTTCCATTTAAAAGTAAAGTATGGAACCCTACAAGCCGGCTTTCTATGTAATAGCCACACAAAACAAATCGGTGACCACATTGTTTCTTAAAGGTTGAAAAATGATCCTTAGCTAAGAAGAATGTATTGAAAGGTGCATTTTTAGCTACATGATGGTAAAGTTCGTAAATACGTTCTTCTTGGGCGTTAATTTCTTCTAAAGTTAATTCTTTGATAGTAACTCCTTCAATTTTTTTGTGGGCTCTTTTATATTGATCCCGGTATTTTTTAGAAAATGCTCCTAAATAATCGTCATTAGCATTCCAGTAGGAAGGTAACTCAAATATCATGTTAGGTTGCGTATTGAATTCATACATAGTAGCAAAACCATATTCTCTCATTTCTATGGCACAGTGCTGATAGAAATCTTTAAAAGAAACAATATGTATGGTGGTTTGTTGTTCTTTAAAGAACTGTATAATCTCGTTAGCACAATTTACGAGTATTTGACTGATTTGCTTGTTTTCCATGGGTTTAATAAATGTAAAACCATTTTGGCCGGTAATCATATTATTTCCCAAAAACAGCACATGAGAAGCGAAGTTTTTAAATATAAAATTTCTAATATAAGTTTTCAAGCATTTGTCTCGTTCTCCAAAAGATTCTAAATTACTAATATTTAGATATTGTGCCAATCCTACTCCCATGAGTACTGTATTATCATATATCCCAATATAAAAACACTGCATGTTGGATGGAGCAGAATTTTCTAATACTGTCAAATATGGTTTCTGTAAAAAAGCATTATCTATAGCAACTTCATCCCAAGTAGGTGGGAGTTGTGAAATAGAAGTATAGATTTTGAAGGTTGTTGTTTCCAAAAAGTTAAAAAAAAATCGCCCTACAAATGTAGAGCGATTGGTCTATAATTAAATGTTAAATTATTGCATCATACAGATAATTCCTCCCATGATAGTAAAGCAAACTACCCAAAATCCACCGGCTATTAGAACGTATTTAAAACTTCTTTTTTCATACATTGCTCCTGTTCCTATTAACGGCAATGCTAAGAACAAGCCCGACATGAAGCCATGTAAAGCTCCTTGTTTAAATGTTCTAAAAGCGGTCCCATAATCTGCCATAAAAGCAGCAAATGAAGGTTTAGCTACTGCTGGGTTACCACCTATCATTCCATAGGCACCCATTTGGTGTATTACAAGGAATTGAAGAATAAAAGAAATAAGAAATGCATAAATAAAAGTGCCAGCCAGCATCTTAAACATATTGCTTCCCTTCATTTCTTCTTCCGTCATACCAATTTCTTTCAACCATATGGATCCAAAAACTTTTGGGTTGTACCATATAAATCCAATAACAAGCGCCGACAATGCAGCTAGTAAAATTGCAATCCAATTGAAATTCATAATAATAAGTTTTAAGGTTAGTGTATCAAATATAAATAAAAATATTTTTTAATTTATATTTAATGGCATTGGGTATTTTCTTCCTGCTAAATAATCATATTGTAAGATAAAACTATAAAAATATTACATATATATGTATTTCGTCGATTATTTTTGTTTTTAAACGTATATATATGTAGTTTTACTTCGTCTTAAACCCAAATAATAATCTTATGAAATCAATTTTTACCTACTTAGCCATAGTTTTAGTGTCCGTTTCTGCTTTTGCAGAGATCTCACCTGCCGAAAAAAATGCCCTAGTAAAACTATATAAAGCCACTAAAGGAGCTCAATGGACCAATAAATGGGATTTAAAATCACCAGTATCTACTTGGTATGGTGTTGGAATCCAAAATGATAGAGTGGTTGCTATTAAATTAATCAATAATAATTTGGTTGGGCAATTGCCAGCAGAAATAGGAGACTTAGCTTACTTGGAAATATTAAATCTTTTCAGAAACAGTATCTCTGGAAGCATTCCTGCGACTATTGGTAATTTGAAAAGTTTAACCACTTTAAATATTGCCTTTAATCAAGTATCGGGTTCGTTGCCTGAAACATTAGGTAATGCATCAAATCTTAAATCAATTGAATTGCATATGAACCGTTTAACAGGTGTACTTCCTGTTAGTGTTGGCAATTTAGCTAGCTTAGAAACATTGTCGCTATTCAATAATGAAATAGAAGGAACGATTCCTACCTCTTATTACCAATTAAATTCGTTAAAAGAATTACTTTTAAATAGTAATAAATTAACAGGTAAATTAGAAAAAGAAGTCGCCAATCTTTCTTCTCTAGAAACTTTGAGTTTGTTTGAAAATAAAATGGAAGGTACAGTGCCTTTTGACTTAGAAAAATTACACCACCTTAAAGAAATGAATATTTCTTATAATATGTTCAACGGATTTGTTTCTAAAAACTTATCGAAGTTAGACACATTAAATATGACTATGGTGAATGAGCAAGGAGTTGCTACTACATTAAAAGTTAGTATAGATAAAAACTCAGCTTTTGCAGCTGATGAATAATACATGTTTTTTTTTAATTTTGTTTGGTTGAAAAAAAAAGTCTTGATTGGTATTCAAGACTTTTTTTGTTTTTTATCATTAATCGTTTGCAACCAGTTTTGAAGTGCTACGGTATATGTATTCGTTGTAAATATGTCTTCTTGCAAATCTACTTGGTGATTCAGCGTTGACCATTTTAATATAGATGGGTCTTAAAATGCCAAAATACTCAAATGAATTTCCATCTAAAAAAGTAATGTATAAAACACTATTTTCATAATAAAAATCCGCAATATTAGTACTGGTAGTAATACGGGTATATTCTGCTTTGTCTTTTTCTAAAGTCTCTGGTGCAATGCTTACTAAAAAATGATAAGCTGCAATGATCTCTTTACTTTTTTCCTCAGCTAAATGACGTTCTACATCATCCGCAATGGTATCGGGATGAATGTCTTTCATGCTGTTTCTGTAAATGGTTTTTAACTCTTTTAAAGTAGCCGTCTTTGTTACGCCGAGTAAGGTTCTATACTCAACAATTTTTTT
>CANBOV010000045.1 GCA_947371275.1 Flavobacteriaceae bacterium
GTAAAAGTTACCTTGCTTTCAAAGTAATATTCGTCAACACCAAACACATCATTAAAATGCTTTTTATAGGGACTCTCTTTAGTTTTACCCACCAACTCATAATTACCTTTTGAATTATCAAAGGTAAATACCGCCGATAAGGGCCCACCATCTGGCGTATACTGAGAATACATATGCCAATCAGCATCGATTTTCCCAATCATAACCAAGTTAAACTCAGTATCCGAAAGCGTTTCAACTTTAGAAGTCCATTTTACAGGTTTTACAATTTGAGTGGTTCCTTTGGCAAAGGCCAAGATCAATAATAGGGTTACGAATAATTTGTTCATTCTTGAAGTTGTATTTTTAGAATTTTAGTGGTTTGTTTTATTATTTTAAAGCGATCATCTGCACGTTTTCCAATGACCCAAACAATCTGGTTATCAGAACATAAAAGCCACGTATTTGATTTATCCAATAAAGACATTTTTTCATCCTTAAAGTACTTACTTAGCTTCTTTTTACCTAGCATTCCCAGAGGAAAAAACACATCCCCTTTCTGCCATCTTCTAATTTGTAAGGGGTATTGTAGCAAACTTTCATCAACAAATATAGTATTAGTTGAGGGATCAGTTAGGTCGTCTACTGGACAAAACGATAATTTTAAGGGAATTTTAACGTCCCGTTCTTGCGCTTGTACCCAATATACCTCTTTTGGTTCCTGTTGCTGAGCATAAACAATCAAGTAACCTCTATCTTTTAAGATGACATGGGTCTCACTTAACACTTGTTTGCCTGATTGTGCTACAATCAATTCATAAATTACCTCCCAATCGGTAAATCCTAGCGGACGCAACCAATGGTATAAATAGGCTTTATAATTAGAGTAGGTTTGCAAAACAGTCACATCAATCTTTAATTGATCTTCTTGCTCCTCTACCACTTTCTTATAGACAAACCTAGAAGCATCGGCGACCATAGATTGTGCTTGTTGTAAATGGTCTAAGGTAGCTTCAAAGGAGGTTAAAAGTGACGGATTGAGTTCTTTCAATACAGGAACTACATGATGGCGTAGTTTATTGCGTAAATACTTATCCGAAGCATTGCTGCTGTCCTCACGCCAAGGCAGTTTATGGGATTGAGCAAAAGCTTCAATCTCATTACGGGAAAAGACTAATAAAGGACGGATTATTTTATCATTTTGCTCTGGTATTCCAGTAATGCCGTCTAATCCTGTTCCTCTAGTAATATTAATTAAAAAGGTTTCTAAACTATCATCCAAGTGATGAGCCGTCAATAAATAATCATAATCGTGATTTTGCATGATGGTTTCAAACCAGTCGTAACGAAGTTTACGTGCGACTACCTGTATTGACAACTTATGCTCTTGGGCAAAAGCGGCTGTAACAAACTTTTCAATAAATATCGGTCGGTGCAGGGCATCACATATATCTTTCACAAAAAGTTCATCAGCATCACTTTCATCACCTCGCAATTGGAAATTACAATGCACTACGGCAAAACTTAAATCGAGTTGGTGACACAGGTACAGTAAAACCATACTGTCTATACCGCCGCTTACAGCCAACAGCAATCGCTTTTCTTGTAGAAAAGGTAATTTAGTATGTAAATGACTTCTAAATTTTTGTAGCATCTTCAAAAATAGTAAATATTTCTATTGAAGTACTTCAAACATGGCTTTTGCTTTCAAAAGACACTCTTCATACTCCTCTTCAGGAATGGCTTTGGCCGTTATGGCACTCCCCACTGAGAATGACAAGTATTGATTTTTTGCATTGTACAGTATACTGCGTATCACTACATTAAAATCAAAATCTCCTTCAGGGGTAAAATATCCTATGGCACCACTATAAAGTCCTCTTTTAGTTTCTTCCAAGGTTTCTATGATGTTCATTGCCGATATTTTTGGAGCCCCAGTCATGCTTCCCATAGGAAATGTAGTCCTCAACAACTCGACGGCTGACATACTCACATCTACTTCTGCTACCACCGTTGAAATCATTTGATGTACTTGATCAAAGGTATAAATACCACAAAGCTCTTCTACCCTAACCGTACCTTTTGTGGCTGTTCGGGACAAGTCATTTCTGACCAAATCAACAATCATGATGTTTTCAGAACGCTCTTTAGGATGATTGGATAATTCGCTTTTAGCTTTTTCATCTAGTCCAACATCTGCAAAGCGCTTGGCAGTTCCTTTTATAGGTTGACTGATTATTTTCGTCCCCTCTTTGCGAAGATATCGTTCCGGCGAGGCACTAAGGAGGTACTGTTCATTGTTCTTAAAATAGGCAGCAAAGGGTGGCTTAGAAATACGGTTCAGTTTATGATAACAGTTTAAGGGTTCTATAAGTGCTTGTTCTGCATAATACTCCATACAAAAATTGGCTTCGTAGATGTCGCCTTGGTTTATGTGGTCAAGCATGACTCCCACCTTAGACAAATATCGTTCCTTACTTATTCGTTGCTGCAAGGACACCGTAAATTGCCTTTCCTCCATCACCGGACAATTCCTGATGGCAACCATATCGTCTTCCAATTCATCATCACACAAACGAAGGTATAAGACTTCTAGTTGGTTTCCTTTCAACAAAAACAATTTCTTAGGCTGGAAGAAATACAAATCGGGAAAGGTTAACCCATCAAAATTAGATGAGGTCAATTCTTCAGTATCGTTTTTTAAATCATAAGCCAAATACCCAAACAGCCAATCTTTGGTCTGCTGTTGGTACTGATTTAAGTCCGTAAACGCATTCTTATAGTCCGTTTTGACCGAAGTAAATGCATCCACAGCTAGGATGCAATCATAACTAGAATATTTTTGATGATAGTCATTAGAATCGAGAAATACAATTTCTCTGTACTGTTGAGCCCAAACCAATAATTGGATCTTAAAGGTATGCGGATTTGGGATACTTAGGGATAACTTGGTTCTCAATCAGTGATAGTTTAAAGAAGTCAAATTTACAATAAATTAACCTCAAATTGCAATAGGTCTATTTGATTTTAAAAAGGATAGGTACTTGTGCCTTAAGTAAAGTAAAGACCATAAAAAAAGCCCCCTACTGGGGGCTTTTTTTATTTATCAATGGAACCGAGAACGCGTTTCATAAAATCGTTGAGAGCCTCTTTTTTGTCTTTGCCTTCTTTAACCATCTTATGTACTTCTAGTGCTCCATACATATTAGAAATCAACTCTCCTAAAACATCTAATTCTTCATCTTTTAAGGATGGTACTTCAGTTAACGCCTCAAGTACTTCTATAGCTTCAATCAAGTAATCCTGATCGTTATCCTCAATAAATTGAGTTAAATGCTTAATTACTGGTAGTTTCATAATTATACTGCTGCATTTACTAACTCAGCCAGTACTTCGGCCTTATTAGTTTGGGTTTGATTCACTAATGATCCTGCTTTAAAAACCGCAAAAGTGGGTAAGTTATCCACTTTTGCCAATTTTCTTGACTCAGGAAACTGTTCTGCATCAGCTATTACAAAAGTAATTCCTTCGTGTTGCGATGCCATTACTTTAAATTTAGGTTTCATGATACGACAATTACCGCACCAAGTAGCTGAATACTGTACCACAACTGTATCATTTGTAGTAATGATTTCAGCTAGGTTGTCTTTTTCTAATTCTAGCAACATAATTAGTTATCGATTAATGTGAAGCTAAATAAGAGGCTGTACTGTTTCTATCGGCATTCATGGCGTCTTTACCTTCTTCCCAGTTAGCCGGACATACTTCTCCTTTAGTTTGAACGTGTGTGTACGCATCTACTAATCTTAAGTACTCATGCACATTTCTGCCTAACGGCATATCATTAACACTTTCGTGGAATATTTTACCATCCTCATCAATCAAATAAGTAGCTCTATAGGTAACGTTAGAACCTTCTACTAAATACGAATCAGAATCTTCATTGTACTCTCCTACTTCAATATCAAGGATCCCTAATGCCGAAGATAAGTTTCTTGTGGTATCAGCTAGGATAGGATAAGTAACTCCTTCAATTCCTCCGTTGTTTTTTGGTGTATTTAACCAGGCAAAGTGTACTTCGTTTGTATCACAAGAAGCACCTATTACCATAGTATTTCTTTTTTCAAATTCTTGCAAAGCCGATTGAAATGCATGCAATTCCGTCGGACATACGAAGGTGAAATCTTTTGGATACCAAAACAATACTACTTTTTTCTTGTTTTTAGTCGCTTCTTCAAGCACATTGATTTTTAAATTATCTCCCATAAAAGAGATGGCGTCTACTGTAATGTTTGGGAATTTTTTTCCTACTAATGACATAGTTATTGTATTTAAGTTAATGATTAAATTTCTACTGCAAAGATACTACTAAATGAGAATACTAGTATTAGTTTTGATTATATATTTTTATTTATTAATAAGTTTTAACTATCAAAGCAGGCGTACTACTTTTTGTTCTCTACAAATCAATTAATAGTTATATTTGCTTTTTAAGGATACTGACACCAACTATTTACCCTATAAATAAGCAATAAGCATTATGAATTTTTCCAATTTATTTAGAAAGAAAACAGTTCAAGATATTTTAAACCAAGTAGCAAAGAATGAAGCCGATGGTCATCAAACTTTAGGAAAGCATTTAACAGCACGAGATTTAACAGCATTCGGTATTGCAGCCATTATTGGTGCAGGCATATTTAGTACCATCGGTAAAGCCAGTGCAGATGGAGGACCAGCGGTAATATTCTTATTTCTTTTTACAGCAGTCGCTTGCAGTTTTGCAGCTTTCGCGTATGCAGAATTTGCGTCTATGGTTCCGGTATCAGGAAGTGCCTATACCTACTCTTATGTAGCCTTCGGAGAAATTATAGCCTGGATCATCGGATGGGCCCTTATTATGGAATATGCTATTGGTAACATAACGGTTGCTATTTCTTGGAGTGATTACTTTACGGGCTTACTAGATAGTGGAGGCATTCACCTTCCGCAATGGGTTCAAATGGACTATTTAACAGCTTCCAATGGTTTTAAAGACGCTACAGCATTAATGCAAGGTGGTAAATCATTTGGTAATCTATCCGAAGGTTTACAAGCTGCCTATACCGCTTGGACTACTTCACCTACTATAGGTTCCTTTCATGTAGTTGCCGATTTACCAGCTTTACTTATCATAATTGTGATTACATATTTAGTGTATCGCGGAATGAAAGAATCTCGAAATGCTAGTAATCTGATGGTTGTAGTGAAGCTGTGTATTATATTGTTAGTCATAGCAGTAGGTGTATTCTATGTCGACACTTCCAATTGGCATCCTTTTGCGCCCAATGGTGTGGGCGGTATATTAAAAGGGGTGTCCGCAGTGTTCTTTGCTTACATCGGTTTTGATGCCATATCAACTACCGCCGAGGAATGCAAAGACCCCCAACGTGACTTACCAAGAGGTATGATGTGGGCCATCATTATATGTACAATACTCTATGTGATTATTGCCTTAGTGCTAACAGGCATGGTAAACTACGCCGATTTAAATGTTGGAGACCCCTTAGCTTTTGTTTTTGACAAACTGAATTTAAAATGGATGTCGGGGATCATAGCAGTGAGTGCTGTCATAGCTATGGCTAGTGTGCTTTTAGTTTTTCAAATGGGCCAACCACGTATTTGGATGAGTATGAGCCGAGATGGTTTGCTACCAAAACGCTTTTCCAAAGTACATCCCAAATACCACACCCCCTCTTACGCAACTATAGTAACTGGTTTTGTAGTAGCTGTACCGGCATTGTTTTTAAACTTAACAATGGTAACCGACTTGTGCAGTATCGGAACCCTCTTCGCCTTCGTATTGGTTTGTGCAGGTGTTTTGGTATTACAAAACAAAAAAGATATTCCTCGAGGTACGTTTAAGACTCCATATGTAAACTCTAAATTCGTTTTTCCGGTAGTAATGATTATTGGGATTAGTATTGCTTTCACATGGAATAAAACTGCTACTATGGCTTTTTTAACCAATGAAAAACAAGTGAATTCTCCCGCAGATATAGTGACTTCATTAAACAAAGAAGAGTCTAAAAAAGTATTTGATTTCCTAGTAGCTCAAAATCCAACGACAGAGACAACCGATTTAGAGGCATTATTAAGTTCATTAAATGACAATGAAATTAAATATAAAGCCGTAGTAGACTCCCTACCCATAGACACATCGCTGAAATATGAGGGTGGTTTTAGTTTATTTAAACACAAGATACCCATGTGGATCTTCTTAATTTCATTGGTTTGTTTTGCCGTTTGGTCCTGGAAACAAAACTTATCCTTAATTCCATTACTAGGATTAGTGTGCTGTCTATACATGATGGCCGAATTAAGCATCTGGAATTGGATCTATTTTACGTGCTGGTTACTCATCGGATTGACCATCTACTTTGGTTTCAGTCATAAAAATAGCAAACTCAATCAAAAAGCAGTTTAATAATTAAATCCCGATACTACTCGGGATTTTTTATTTCCAAATCCTGAAGTTAAGTTTGAATTCTCGCCTTTGAATTAAAGAACGCCAATCAATAAATAGCAAGCAACTCACTAAAAAAAGGCCAATTGCAATACTAAAAAAAGACTGCCATGACATTGCTTCATGAAGAAGTTTATCAGTGTTTTCAGCGCCGTATTTGCCTAAATTAACCAATAACGCATCGCTAGCAAACTTCCCAATAAAAAAAGCTGGAATAATGTAGAGAGGTCTCATCTTAGCCATCCCCGCCGCTACAAAAAGTGGCGTTGTGGGCAAAGGCAATAAAGAATAAGCAACGATAACCAACTGACTTTTCCATCCTTTCTGCTTGAGTATTTTACCCAAATAGTGCACATCTTCGTTTTTATCAGGCTTAAAAAGAGTTCCTGCGATATACGGTATATACAAGGTAAGGACATACCTTCCCAGTATAGAACCCGCAACGCCTATAAAGATTACGGCCCAAATGTTTAATCCAAAATAGATTTGCAAAAAAACCATAATGGTAAACGCAGGAGGAAAAGGAAAAGGTACAACGTCAAATAAGAACGCCCCTAATAAAACCAATAGATAAGGCCACCACATATGTTTGTTTTAACTTAAAAGTATTACTTAGTAAGGTACGGCATTATACTAACAAATCCGAATTAAAAAACAATCATCCAATGGGTCCAATCATTTCACCACTTAAATCGATATTGATTATAATTTTATCAATTTCTCCGTAACACTACCTTTATCAGTTGTAACCGTAACAAAATAGGCGCCTGCAGCCAACGAAGTTAAATCTAACGAAGTAGTGTGCTTTGTTTTAATAACTACTTGTCCTAGCGTATTTGAAATGGCAACTTCATTGACGGTTCCACTAGTACCCACCGCTATATTGAGTTGATTCATCGCAGGATTAGGATACAAAGTAATTGCTGATGCACTAATTTGCGTTGGAATTCCCAAAGCGGTTACCGTCGTGGTAACGGTATTGGTTGCAATCGGATAGTTATAATCAAAGAAAATTTTAGCGCTATTTGGAATAACACTATTCAATTGTAGCGTACTTTTAGGCTTTATTTTAAAAGCAAAATACCCGTGACTTGCCGCTTCATCCATTGCCGATGAAGGAAGATTTATCCCGTCATAAAACACTTCAAGATGATATCCGTAATTAAGGGTACATCGGTACGGATGACTACTGCCAATAATCTCCGCTGTGGTCCAATCCAAATTAAAATCCAAAAAGTCTCTAATAACAACATTCTCCGCATAATCGGTTCCAGTATTTTGAAAACGAATAACATAATGCAAATAGTCCCCTATTCGATCTATACTAATGCTTTCCCCCTCAAGAACTTCTTTATCATTGGGATCAAATGAATCCACCACAGTTTGATTATATTCTAACACATTATCTCCTGGTGTTTCATCTGCATCTGATGAAACGATAGAAAGTTGGTAATGTAAAACATCTCCAATCGTAACCGCTGGAGTATCTTGTGGAGAATTAAGATTTAAATAAACTAATACGTAGCGTGTTTCCAAAGGCGCTAAATTTTGGAAGTTCCAAGTCATCGTATTTGCGGTCGAATTATTGGCGGCTGGGCTAGCGGATATTGGGTATAAAATGTACCATCAAATGCTAAAGTAAGTGCCCCAGATTGTATCTGATTACCCTTATTACTATAAACTAATTGATAGATACAATTAAAACCCGGACGAGCCCGTTGTTGCGGAATAATATTCACTGCTAAATCAGGATGCGTCCCTGTAGGTGTATAGCAAAAGCTATGTGATATCGTTTCAGAGTCCCCCGTAAATGTATAGGAATAACTTTCAGGAGTTACTGTGTAATAATCAGGATTGAATAGAATTGGAGTAATCGTAATCGGATTTTGTCCACAATAAAAAGTTGCATTTCCTTGAAGATCAGAATAGGTATAGTTATTCAGAAATGCTCCATAATTAAGCTTAAATTTTTGGTACGGCAAGGCGATAGCGTTACTTCCGCAATTTAAGGTAGAAGTAACATTAATGGAATTATAATTTCCCCCTGGATTGGAGGTACAATAACTATTTACATTTATAGTATCGTCAATAGGACTTCCAACTTCACCATTATTTGTTACTTCCATCACCTCAGCGGCGTCACAACAAATGTATTGTAAGTTCGGATTTCCATGGAGTTCTGGAGGTAATGGAGGAGGTATTGCTTTTCCGCTGATGGATCCACTGACATTAAATCCATTTTTTAAATTTAGGTAAGTAAGATTGGGATTATTCACAATGCGATAATATCTTACTCCGGTAGTACTTAAGTCAATGGTCGTCATGGCATTACCATAACACATAAAGTTTCTAAGATTAAAACAATTAGTAATAGAAAGGTTTGAGATGCTATTATAATCAATAACTAGAGCCTCAAGTCCACCCATATCGTTAATTGTTAGCGCTGTTAATTGGTTACTACTGCAATCTAAAATAGATAGATTAGCAAAATAAGCAATACCGGTCAGATTCGTTATATTTTGATTGGTCACACTAAGTTTGGTTACTGCGAGAGCTTCTTCGATTTGGACTTCACCATCATCATTTGTATCTACATCGGTTAGGTACTGATTACTACTATCCCCAACACAATTTGTATTCACTAATGCGTTTTTAAAATTGGGATCTGGAATATCAACGATTTGAGCCTTAGCCATAAGGCTCAAAAGTGACATCAAAAGCAATAAGTAACTTTTTTTCATTTACAAACTATTTAGAGTTCATAAAGTTACAACTAAATTGTAAGAAAAAAAACAATAAGTAAAAAACCTGTTCAAAACTAATAAACTTGCTATTATTAATTAAATTTGTAGATAAGCTAAAGTAATTAGAACCGTCTGCTATCTAAAATAAAATACTGAATTTATTAGTAATAGCATACTTTAAATTAGAATATTTAGAGAACGGTCGTGATAGACAACTATCCATCATAGTCGTGACTATTTTTATGAATTGTAAATTGTTTTCTCCAATTTGTTTTTATCACGTTTGATTTTACATTTTGTAAAACAATAACTATGAAATCAAATTCTTAGAAGTTATAATAGTTAAGAAAATTACAATGATATTATTAGTAATTTTCATTATTTTTATTGATTTAACGTTTTTACAACGTAAATGTTATATCAACGACTACAATTTATTAACATTTTTTACTAGATTTGGCAAGATAAATAAAACCACAAACTAAATTTATTTAAACCATGAGGACAGATATTGTTGTCTTGGGTATTATTGCAATACTTGTTATAAACCTAGGCATTTTTTTTATTGTCAGGAACAGAAATACTGATAAAGGATTAAAGAAATATTTAAAGAATTCACAAAAGAGCTAGATAAAAAGTAGCGTTAACTTGCACATTACCTCAACGATACTTTCAGCATGATACAAGGTATAGTGTTACAGCTGAGCACTTAGTATTTATGCTTTTTCTTTACTTGAAATAAACAAAGAAAAAATCCGCTATTCAAACTGAGTAGCGGATTTTTTTGTCGAGCAAATAGATAATTACAAAATAGAAAGCTCTATCATACACTGCTTCATTTTCTGATAGGTTCGCACGATATCATTATCTAATCCAATAGAAAAACGAATTAAACCATCAGTTAATCCCATTTCATGTTGTTCCTCTAAAGGTATTTCTGAAGAAGTAGAAGTCCCAGGAGCACTAAAAAGTGTTTTGTAGAACCCTAAGCTTACAGCTAAGTATCCTAAATTACGGTGCTGCATTAATTCCATTAACTCATTGGCTTTTTCTAATGTACCTACATCTAAAGTCATCATTCCACCAAAACCGTATTCAGGATTGATCATGCTACTGTAAACATTATGACTGGGGTGGCTTGGCAAACCGGGATAGACCACTTTGAGGCCATCGTTTTCAAATTTTTGTGCCAAATACATCGCGTTATGGCTGTGCTGTTTCATACGAATATGAAGCGTACGCAAGTTTTTTAAAATACTGGCCGAACGTAAACTATCCATTGTTGGTCCCAGAAGCATACTAGCACCATCATTTACATTCTTCAAATCATTTATAAAGGATTGGGACGCACAAACGACCCCTCCTACCGTATCACTACTCCCGTTAATAAACTTTGTCAAACTGTGAATCACGACATCGGCACCCAATTTTGCTGGTGCAACCGATAATGGTGAAAAGGTATTATCTACCACCAACATTATCCCATGACGTTTGGCAATAGCTGCCAACTTCTCAATGTTAGCTACTTCTAAAAGTGGATTGCTTACGGTTTCACAATATAATACTTTTGTATGGGGATTGATAGCCGCTTCTACTTCATCCAATTTGGTGATGTCAACAAAATGCGTAGTAATATTCCATTTAGGCAACATATTCTTCATAAAAGCATAAGTCCCACCATAAATAGTTCTACTAGAAACTATTTCATCTCCAGCACTACACAATTGCATTAATACCGGAGTAATTGCCCCCATCCCCGAAGCGGCTACATTGGCACTTTCAGTACCTTCCATAGCTGCTAATGCTTGACCAAGGTACAAGTTCATCGGAGAAGAATGACGGGAATATAAATAACATCCTTCAGCATTACCTTCAAAGGTATCAAACATGGTTTTAGCCGATAGAAAAGTATAGGTTGAACTATCGGAAATAGATGGATTAACGCCTCCAAATTCTCCAAAGTATTGTAAATCTTGGATATTATCGGCCGGATGAAAAGAGTTTTGAATAAAATTATCGTTTTGCATGGTGCTACTTTTGACTTATTGATTAACTTATACAAATTTGAATTTAATTAATTTTATAATCAACCATAAATCACTTTTGTAGAATTTAAAACTAAATATTTTACATTTTATAGATATTATATCTACATTTGAAGCGATTCAAACTAAATTATAGAATATAAAACTATAATAACTTACTTTAAATGTAATTCCTTTTCGAAATGGATACTATTGATAAAAAGTTGCTGGAACTACTCCAACAAGACACAAAGAAAACAACCAAAGAACTCGCTGGAAAGTTAGACCTTTCCGTTACAGCAGTATACGAACGAATTAAAAAGCTAGAACGCGAAGGAATTATCGAACAATATGTAGCGTTGCTCAACCGGAATAAGATTGAAAAAGGTTTTGTTGTTTTTTGTCACATCAAACTCATCCAACATTCTAAAGAATTTTTAACCCATTTTGAACGTCAAGTAGTTAAATTAGAGGAAGTCTTGGAATGTTTTCATGTAAGTGGTGATTACGACTACATTTTGAAAGTCTGTGTTAAAGACATGGAAGCTTATAGGGAATTTATGGTTACTAAACTTACTACACTACAGTATATAGGTAGCACTCATAGTACCTTCATGATAGGAGAAGTAAAAAATACGACCGAATTTAAGTTATAACTAACTGAAGAGTAATATCAGCAATTGGGCAACAACTATTCTTAGTATCATAGTCAGCGGATAAACCGTAGCATAGGTTGCCGATGGAATATCATTACCTGCTATTTTAAGCGCAAAAGTCAAAGCAGGGGGGTCAGTAGAAGCTCCTGCTAATAGACCACACACATCAAAGAATGATTTATGACAAAACTTAAAGGCAATAATACCCCCTATAAGTAAAGGTATAATAGTGATCAAAATCCCTAAACTTATCCAAATCAAACCATTACCACTAGCAAATGCTTCCGCTACTTTAGAACCACTACTAATCCCAACACTGGCAAGAAACAAGGTAATTCCTAATTCCCGAATCATCAAGTTAGCACTAGTGGTTGTATAATTATTTAAATACAATTTATTCCCAAATCGGCTAAGTAACAATGCTACAATTAACGGTCCCCCTGCCAACCCAATTTTTACAGGTACCGGTATATTCGGAATTTGGAATGGTATGCTTCCAAAAATAATTCCAATAACAATACCAATGAATATAGGTGCCAAGTCAGGCACTTCCAATCGTTTCAATGAATTCCCTAAAATACCTGTAATACGATTCAAACCCTCTTGCGTGCCCACTACTTTAAGGGTATCTCCCAATTGCAATGTAATATTACCATTGGGAACCATTTCAATTCCTGCTCGTGAAAGTCGGGTGAACGTAAAATCATGTTCATTAAATTCTAGTATGTCACCCAATCGCTTGTGGGTAATCGCTTTATTGGTTACTACGACCCTGTTACTTACCAAATTACTATCTAGTGCTGTTTTGAGGTCCATCGTACTTTCTGAACCAATCAGCAGATGTAGTTTGTCAAACAAATACTGTGGTGCGACAATTAACAAAACGGCTCCCTCACTTAAAGTATCTTGAAGTGAAGGGGTACTTATTCTCCCATTTTGATAAATTCGAGATACAACAATAGGTGTAGGTAACATATCAAATATTGTATGCAGCGTGCTACCCACAAGTTGTTGGTTCTCTAATTTTAAATGTTTTGAAATTACTTTATCAGCTCTATTGTTCGCTGCTTCTTCGTGCTTATCGGTTTCCTTTTGAATGTCAATCTTAAACATTTTTTTGAGTATCAACATCGTAATAATGATTCCAAATACCCCAAACGGATAGGCAATTGCATAGGCCAATGTAACCATCGATGTATCTGCAGCTGTGCTGTGTAGGTTAGTCAAGGTCGTTTGGGCTGCTCCTAAACCTGGAGTGTTTGTTACCGCACCACTCATAATTCCTGTCATAATTGAAATGGGGTTCCCTGAAATCGAAAAGAGCAAAAAAGTAGTAATGACTCCCAAACCCACTATCAATAAAGCTAAATAATTAGAAACTAATGCATTTTTATTTAAGGAAGCAAAGAATCCTGGCCCCACCTGTAGTCCAAGGGTATATACAAATAACACCAATCCAAATTCTTTTAAGAAATCTTGCAATTCATGGTTAAGTGCGATTCCCAAAAAAGAAAAAAGAATACCAACAAACAAAACCCAAGTAACACCCAAAGAAATACCAAATAGCTTTATTCTTCCTAACCATATTCCTAATGCTATGACCAATCCAAAGATGATTATGGTCTGCGCTATAGATTCTTGCGTAAGTAAATTTACAATCCAGTTCATAACCTTGTATTTGATTAATATTTGCAATGGGAAAGTTACTTCTTTTCGCCTTAAAAATGATATTCTATTTTTTATAAACACGGACCAGCTGCAATCAAGCGTTTACCTTCCTCTGTCGCAGTATATTGTTCAAAATATTTAATATATAAGGCAGCTAATTTTTTTGCTTTTTCTTCCCAATCTGCAACTTTTTCATAAGTATTTCTAGGATCTAATATTCCTTCTTCTACTTGAGGTAAAATTGTAGGCGCTGTCAAATTCAAATAAGGCAATTTTACCGTTGCTGCATTGTCAATAGTTCCATCAATAATAGCATCAATGATGGCACGAGTGTTTTTTAATGAGATGCGTTTTCCAGTTCCATTCCATCCTGTATTTACCAAATAGGCTTTAGCATCATGTTCTTTCATTTTAGCGATCAAGGTTTTAGAATACATGGTAGGATGCAAGGTCAAGAAGGCTTCACCAAAAGCAGGAGAGAATGACGGTTGCGGTTCAGTTATGCCTCTCTCTGTGCCAGCTAATTTAGAGGTAAATCCACATAGAAAATGATATTGAGCCTGATCTTCATTCAAAATAGATACAGGTGGTAGGACCCCAAATGCATCAGCTGATAAGTAAATAATTTTACTTGCATGTCCCGCCTTAGAAGGCAATACAATTTTATTGATGTGGTATATAGGATAAGAAACTCTAGAATTTTCAGTTATAGTATGATCATAATAATCGACTTCTCCATATTCATTTACAGCTACATTTTCAAGTAGCGCATCGCGCTTGATCGCACGCCATATATCCGGTTCATTTTCCTCAGACAGGTCTATGACTTTAGCATAACATCCGCCTTCATAATTGAATACGCCATTGTCATCCCAGCCGTGTTCATCATCCCCAATTAAGTATCGTTTAGGATCTGCAGACAAAGTGGTTTTTCCTGTTCCAGATAATCCAAAGAAGATCGCTACATCTCCTTTTTCGCCTACATTAGCTGAACAATGCATAGAAGCCATTCCTTTGAGTGGTAAGTAATAATTCATCATAGAGAACATTCCTTTTTTCATTTCTCCTCCATACCAAGTACCCCCAATAATTTGAATACGTTCGGTCAAGTTAAAAAGTACAAAGTTTTCAGAATTTAACCCCTGCTCTTTCCAATTTGGATTCACTGTTTTTGAACCGTTCATCACCACAAAGTCAGGGGTTCCAAAGTTTTCCAATTCATAGATAGAGGGGCGAATAAACATATTGGTCACAAAATGGGCTTGCCAAGCCACTTCCATAACAAAGCGAACTTTCAGACGAGTAGCTTTATTGGTACCGCAATAGGCATCTACCACATAGATTTTTTTAGAAGTTGAAAGCTGTTTGAGTACCAAACTTTTCAATTCACTCCATACTTGTTGGGTAGTAGGAAAATTAACTTTATCATCCCAATAAATGGTGTCCTGAGTCACGGTATCTTTTACGATATAACGGTCTTTTGGAGAACGACCTGTAAACACCCCTGTTTTTACCGCCACAGCACCACTTTCTGTAATAGCTCCTTTTTCATATCCTTTTCGTAAATGTGAAGTCTCCGCTTGGAATAATTCTTCATAAGATGGATTGTACACTACTTCATGGTATCCAGTTATACCCAATTCGTGCAATTCTTGGATAATTTTTATATTTTTCATGACTACATTAATTTTATTAATTTTTCCCGTTTTAAAGGTCTGAACCTCTATTTCAAAGTTCCCAATTTTGCTGCCTTCAAAAACTGATTTTTATCATAAAAAAAATAACTCTACGAAAACGATTTCTTTAATTGGCGCGGGATTCCAAAGATTTACCGCACCTTCTGGCCCCTATGACGACTTGGACTATAAATCAAAAATCGAATAGTTTACTATGGTACTTATGGCAAGCTAAAGTGTGCTCTAAAGGAATCAAAAAATCGTCAGCAAAGCCAAAAATGCCCTTCCATTTTAAAAAAGTTATAATCCAAAGTATAGCTTCAAAAAACCAAAAAACATTTGTATTTTTGACGTCAAATTTCAAACACACAAATAAATAGATATGAGTTCATTTGACGTTGTCATCATAGGTTCGGGACCTGGAGGTTATGTATCTGCCATCCGTTGTGCCCAATTGGGTTTTAAAACCGCTATTATTGAAAAATATAGTACTTTGGGAGGTACCTGCTTAAATGTAGGATGCATACCATCTAAAGCTTTATTAGCCTCCTCACACCATTATGAAGAATTACAGCATTTTGCTGACCACGGTATAGAAGTTACGGGAAAAGTAATGGTCAATTTAGAGAAAATGATTGCTCGCAAGCAAGCAGTGGTTGACCAAACTTCTGGTGGCGTTAAGTTTTTAATGGATAAAAACAAAATTACGGTATTGGAAGGCATGGGTTCGTTTGAAGATGCCACTCATATTAAAATAACTAAGGCCGATGGAACTTCAGAAGTTGTTGAAGCAAAAAACATCATTATAGCAACGGGATCTAAACCTTCAACTTTGCCTTTTATCAAATTGGACAAAGAACGTATCATAACGTCTACTGAGGCTCTAAAATTACCTGAAGTTCCAAAACACTTGATTATTATAGGTGGTGGAGTTATCGGAATTGAATTGGGACAAGTATATTTACGATTGGGAGCTCAAGTATCAGTAATAGAGTATTTAGACCGTATTATTCCTGGTATGGATGCAGGCTTGTCAAAAGAATTAACCAAAGTATTGAAAAAACAAGGCATGAAGTTTTACACTTCACATAAAGTAAAATCGGTGACTCGAAAAGGTAAATCAGTTACCGTTGAAGCCGATGATGCGAAGGGTGCTACCGTAAGCTTTGAAGGAGATTATTGCTTAGTAGCTGTAGGACGTCGTCCTTATACTGACGGATTACAAGCAGAAAAAGCCGGCGTAAAAGTTTCCGAAAGAGGTATGATAGAAGTAAACGACCATTTACAAACAAATGTATCAAACATTTATGCTATCGGTGATGTTGTTCGTGGTGCAATGTTAGCGCATAAAGCAGAAGAAGAAGGAACAATGGTAGCTGAAATACTAGCAGGACAAAAAACTCATATAGATTACAATTTAATTCCTGGTGTAGTATACACTTGGCCTGAAGTTGCCGCAGTAGGTAAAACTGAGGAGCAATTGAAAGCAGATGGAGTGGCTTATAAAGCAGGTAGTTTTCCTTTTAAAGCCTTAGGAAGAGCACGTGCTGGTGGAGATATAGATGGCTTTGTTAAGATCTTGGCAGATGCTAAAACAGATGAAGTTTTGGGCGTCCATATGATTGGTGCTCGTTGTGCTGATTTAATCGCTGAAGCGGTAACCGCTATGGAATTTAGAGCCTCAGCTGAAGACATTTCAAGAATGAGTCATGCACATCCTACTTTTGCAGAAGCAATTAAAGAAGCCGCTTTAGCAGCCACAGACAACCGTGCATTGCATGTGTAATTTAGTTTTTCAAATCTTAAATCATTAGATAAAAAAAACCGCTTCTTAAGAAGCGGTTTTTTTATTGAAAATATTTTTTCCTAAACCAAAACGCTACGTTTACTAAGGCAATTAACGCAGGCACCTCGACTAAAGGACCAATAACACCTGCAAAAGCTTGTCCACTATTAATTCCAAAAACTCCAATAGCAACCGCAATAGCTAATTCAAAGTTATTTCCTGTCGCAGTAAAGGCTATGGCGGTCGATTTTGCATAATCAGCACCAAAATATTTCCCTGTAAAAAAACTAAAGACAAACATAACGGCAAAATAAATCACTAATGGAATTGCAATCCGTATTACATCCATTGGAATTTGTACAATAAGATTACCTTTTAAACTGAACATTAATAGTATTGTAAACAGCAGCGCTATTAAGGTAATTGGCGAAATTAGGGGTACATATTTAGTTTGAAACCAAGTTTCTCCTTTTAGCCTAATTAAGGAATACCTACTAATGATTCCTAGTCCAAATGGAATACCCAAGTAGATACCAACACTTTGGGCGATTTGACCAATACTAATGTTTACTTGGAAACCAGTGTATCCAAAATAAGGAGGCAAAATCGTAATAAAGAAGTAAGCATAAAGACTGTAAAGTAACACTTGAAAAATACTATTCAAGGCAATCAATCCAGCACCATACTCTCGGTTTCCCTCGGCTAAATCATTCCACACTACAACCATTGCAATACAACGGGCTAAACCTATCAGAATTAATCCTATTCTATATTCAGGATAATTTTTAAGAAAAACTAAGGCTAGGGCAAACATAAAAATTGGACCAACAATCCAATTTAGAAATAATGAAGCAGCAAGTACTTTAGTATTTTTAAAAACTTCACCCATTTGTTCGTATTTCACTTTTGCAAGGGGTGGATACATCATAAGGATTAATCCAATAGCCAATGGTATATTAGTGGTCCCACTTGAAAATGAATTAATTAAACCAGTTGATGAAGGGATGAAATAGCCAATTGAAATACCTATCGCCATAGCAAGAAATATCCAAAGTGTTAAAAAGCGGTCTAAGAAACCCAACTTTTTTCTTTCTAATACAGGAGTACAATTTGTCGAAGACATAGTTATAATTTACATTGAGTGAATACATAAAACATTTCAGAGGCAATTTCCAAACTTCGTTCAGCATATTTAGCATCCATTAACGTGGTTCCATCATAGACTTTAGGATCCTCGAAACGAATAGGGATACGCTTCTCAGCGCCTGCAATGAATGGACAACCTTCATCAGCAGAGGAACAAGTCATGATAGCCGCAAAATGGCTTGTTGGATTAAACGAATTATCAAAGGTTTTAGAAAAACCAATGACTGGTATCGTATTCTCATCAAATTTAATGGCATAAACTGGATTCGTTAAAGCACTCAATGATATGATTTGAAAGCCTTGGTGCATCAAAGTTTCTGCTACTTTAGGAAAAAGAGCAGTTGCCTCCGTACCTCCTGAATAGCATTCAACTTTATTTACATCATGATAGAAAGCCATTGTTTGAGCCCATATTTGAGTCAAGTGACTTCGGCGAGAATTGTGCGTACAAATAAAATTAAGCCGAATTTCCTCCTTATGATTAATTTTACCAGCAATATAATTAATGAGAGGTTGTAAAATTGCTTTACGTTCTTCAGTTAACTCAATACGTGAAACTTGTTGAATCGTTTCTAAAAGGGTAGTATTCATTAGTATTCTTTTCTTTTAAATCCGCAAAAAATAAAATTCTGTAGGGTATTAAATGGCGTTTTATGATCTTCTGTAAAACTTCCTTCTAATTGAAAATCTTTTTCAAAAACATATCGAAGACTTTCAGAATTGTACTGTTTCACGACTAAACCACTGCATTTTGTTGGACCTTCATCTGAAAACACTCCTATGAACATTCGCCCGTAATGTGTTAAAGCTTTATCAGCTACTACAGCATATCTTTCTATATTTTCAGTAGTTGTCAAAAAATGAAAACAAGCACGGTCATGCCAAAAATCATAATTTTCAGTAGGATTAAAAGCTAAAACATCTGATTCAATAAAAGTCACTAAACGACCTCTTTCTCCCAAACGTTTTTTTATGCGCCTAATAGCTTGCGAAGCAATATCTAAGAGGGTAATTTTAGTATAGCCTAAATCTAATAAAGCATCAATAAAATAGCTATCACCCCCTCCTACATCAATAATTCTGGCCGTCAGTGGTAATTCTAATGCCACTATATAATCAATAGAAGTTTGCGGATAAGCTTGATACCAACTTACTTCCTTTTCGGTTTTAGTACTATATACATTTTCCCAGTGTTCTTTTTTTATCATAAATGAAGGATTAGCAGCAATTTGAACTAGTAGTACAACAAGTAGGAGTAGTTTTACCCTCACCTATCCTAACTTTTAGTTTTTCAGCCGGTATCCCGCAATTATCTTGAGCTAAGCAGTTGGTTTGTTTTGAAGTTAACTGAAAATAAGTTCCGTCATAGTCCAAACTGAATTTACCTATAGTGTCATTCATTTGATATTCCACTTCAATTTCAAGATTAGGTAGATCCAAAACCTTTTCTGAAAGCTCGATAATATGTATTAATTTATCGGGATGGAGTCTATGATCGTAATCATGGGCTTCCCACAATTGAAAACTGGCTACTTCTTCGTTACGAACAGTACCCCCACAATCAATAAATTGTTTGGTAACTTTCCCAACTTCAGTGACATGAAAATGGATAGGAACGAAGTTTCCGTCTGGCAATTGAAAAGCAATTGTGGAAAGCGTCTGTAATTCGGCTTTTATTTGAGATAGGGTCATAGCAGTTGAAATAGTATTGATTGTTATTTATTTGATTATTTAGCAACATTTAGATTTTAAATGATTGCTTATCCGTCCAAAATGTTGTTCTATTTTATGTATGGTTTCTTCATTGATGCAATAGCAAATAGAAGTTCCTTCAATATTGCCTTTGATGATATTAGCATTCTTCAATTCTTTTAAATGCTGAGAAATAGTAGGTTGTGCCAATGGCAGTTCATTAACAATATCGCCACAAATACAACTATCTACAGTTAGTAAGTACTCTACAATAGCAACTCGAGCAGGATGTGATAACGCTTTAAAGAGTATTGCCATGACGTTGTGTGCTTCTGAAAACGAAGCTGATTTTGAGACTCCCATATGTTTTTAAATTATTATATTGCAATATTACGATATAACAATAAAATAAGCAACCTTTACCGTATAAAAATAATAGGAAGCAATTTAACGTACTGTAAATGCTAATTATTTTTACTACTTTTGGCACTTAAATTTTTTACACAAATGGCTACAATAACTTTAGGAGGAAATCCAATACACACAAATGGTGCGTTACCCGAAGTGGGCACAAAAGCGCCTAATTTTGAATTGTTAAAAACTGATTTAGGAAAAGTAACTTTAGCTGATTATAGTGGAAGTAAATTGGTGTTAAACATATTTCCAAGCATCGATACTGGCACTTGTGCTACCTCTGTACGAACTTTTAATGCCGATGCTAGCAAGTTAGATAACACAAAAGTTTTATGCATTTCACGTGATTTACCGTTTGCACAAAAACGTTTTTGTGGTGCTGAAGGATTAAATAATGTTATTAATCTTTCTGATTTTAATACAGGTAGTTTCGG
>CANBOV010000046.1 GCA_947371275.1 Flavobacteriaceae bacterium
GCTTGCTTAACTTTCTTCAAAAAGTCCTTATCAGCACTGTCAAATGCTTCTTTAAAAACATTCCAACTGTCTTCTTCATTTATGTTCTTATTGATGGTCGTAATAACCGATTTCACATTGCGGTTACCTTCTTCTGAAGTTTTCTTTAAATCTTCTTTAATCAAGGACAATAATTCATTTTTCTTAATAAGATTCATAGTAGAAACAGCCAATTCCTTGCTTTTACTGTCAACATCTTTAGTCAACTGCTCATTTCTCAATTTCATTAACTGCTGATTGTTTTCTAATTCTTTTATCTCTAATAAAAGATTGTTCTCCTCTATCAATTTCTCTCGCTGTTGCTGGTAGTATACTTTATAGCGCTTATTGATGAAATAGGCCAAATAAACAGTTAGTAGAAAATAAATGAACAAGGCTAAATTGGTAGCATACCAAGGTTTCAATATGACAAATGAATACGTTGCTATATTTTCAGGAGGAGAATTGGCAATTTTAGCTCTAACTTTAAAAACATAACTCCCAGAGGAAAGGTTTTTAAAATTAACTGATGATTTCGAATTCCATTCACTCCATTCGTCTTGGATACCTTCCAATAAATATTGATATTCTGCATTAATATATTTATTGTATTCCGGTACGGTATAACTAAAAGTTAAGTTGTTTTCATCATATTTAAACTCGCCTTCTCCTATCATAGAAGCATCGACCACATGTTTATTCAGTTTATTACTGGTAATAGAGGTAATCGATACACTGTAATTTTTAAAACTTAAATCATCAATATTTAAAGTATAGTAACCATCAGTGGTTCCAATCAAATAAATCGAATTGGTCAATTGACTGATGTTCTCATAACCCAACATTGAATTGGTCAAAGAGGCCGGAATCGGAATGATATTTTTCTTAAGCTGCGTGGTCAATTTACCCGAAGTGAAATAATTGATGTAGTTTTTGGTGAAAAGCCAAATCTTGTTCGACTTGTCAACTATTAATTTTCCGGTAGTATACTCCCCCTTTTCAAATACATTACTTAACGCTTGGTCTTTGAAAAATTGTTTATTCTTCGGATTCAATTTAAAAATTCCTTCTTTAAAGGCATAATAAATAGTATTGTTATATTTCACCAAACTGGAATTTTTCCCTTTTTGTGGTGTAACATAGGTGAATACATTTTTTGCGTTTTCAAGCATTTTATCCGCACGAAACCTGAATACTCCCTTGTACTCATGACTCACATAAAAATCTAAATTAGGTAACAATTCAAAGTATTTAGAAGAATAGTCAAATCCCCTCAATTTGTTTTTATAAACCCATCGATTACCTTCTTTTTTCAATACCGATATTCCAAAATAATTTCCTTGAAAAAGGACATCTCTTCTGCCGGGCATCGGCTCAAATTTCCAAGTCCCTGATTGGTAAAAAATATTTTGCGCTAGACCATTGTCTACTATAAAAGTCCCCGAATCGTGTCCGCAAAACAAGGTGCCATCATACAAATATAAGGACCATACTTGTCCTTTAGTACCGGGTACAAATCGAAACTGTTCATCCGTACTAAAGGCTTTACAAAACAACCCTTGATTCGTGCCTATGTATAATTTGTCTTTATAAACTGCAGAGGTATATACGGTTCCTAATATGCCCGTATCATCAGAGAAACTTTTTATCGGGGATTGGAGATTAATACAATTAATACCATTATCAAGTCCAATCCATAAATTTTTATCATTATCCTCAAAAAGTGATAAGGCAGTATTATTACTTAATCCCTTATTTTGAGTGACATGAAAACTTAAATTTCTATCCCTATTCAATATAAAAATACCATTCGAAATAGTTCCAATTACAAATCCTCCGTCTGAAAGTTTTTGACAACTATAGACACTACTTACCTGCAAATCATAATCAATATTTGTTTTTAGGGATGTAGCTACATTTTTAGCTAATTCAAAGAACCCATTATTTTGTGTCAGTACAAGCAAACCATCATTATAGTCAAACAAACCAACAATCTTGTTATTCAAAAGTACTGGGCTGTTTGATATGAGTTTACTTTTCCCATTCTCAATTTCAAAAAAACCATCCGACAACGTTTGATAATAAATACCCGTATCAGTCTTAAAAGCTTTAATTATATTGCTTTTGGGGGTAATTATAGAAAACGTATTGGCCTTTGTATCATAAATATAAATCCTGTTCAAAGATTGAAAAAGAACCCATTGGTCATATTTAAGTATGGACCAAAATTGTTCGTCATCCAAAATTTTTCCTTTAATGCTTTTACTTAAGGAATTATACTGTAACTGCCCACTTTTCTGCCTTTTCCAATAGCCAAACTCCATGTAACAACCTGTATATATGCGTTCGTCTATTACTTTTACCGAACGTATAATGGTTTCATTTGGAGACGGATATAATGACCAATTAGAACCGTTAAACTCTAACAACCCTTCATTATTAGCAAAAAACATATAATGATTTTTATCCTGAGTGATCATCCAATTTTGATTACCCGCCATATAAACAGATGGAGAATATTTTACAATGGGAGGAAGTTCTTGAGCATACAATAGAACACTAAACAACAAGGCTATTGCTACTAGTGTTTTTTCTATTTTACACAAAGAGGATTTATTGAATTTCATACCGTTACAATAATACAAATTAGATAACATTTATTTAGCTCTCGGGTTTTTAAATCACTAAAAAACAAGGCTAAAAAAGGAGAGCACGAAAAAAATATTTCGTGCTCTCCAAACCTATTAACTTAAACTTAATTTTTAATAAATTGTTTTCTTAACAATTCGTTTCCAACTTTAGCAGTAACGATATATACCCCCTTATTTAGATGTTGTAATGAAATTGAAACTTCATTTGTAGAAAAATCTTGTTTCAATACCAATTGTCCTAAAGTGTTATAGATAGTAACATTTTCTATTATACTATCACTTGTCAAATTTAAAATATTCTTAGTTGGATTAGGATATAAATTAAATTTAGATTGGTCAAAACTACTAACCGCAAGAGGAGAACCAAAACTTACATTGTCAAAATAATATGTTTTCTCACCTGCTGCAGCTCCTGTAGTTCCAAAATTAAAGAAAATAGAACACATATTAAAGGCATAAGCCGAATTGAACGTTGCTGTTCCTGCAGCTGGATTGTTAAAATCAAACTCCATAGTTTGCCATCCATTGGCTACTGTAGTATTCGTTTGTGTTTCACAAGTGTGTGTATTATTTGTAGACTCTTCTACTTTTAAACGTACAGGAATACCTGCGTCTGGAGACCAAACACGCACATACATTTTTCTATTTGTAGGTGTAAATGGAACTGGCGCGCTAAACCCAGCGTTTGTTCCTATCGTAGTTCCTGCCCATAATTCTGAACTTGTACCTTTAATAGTTTTTATAACGGTATTGCTAGCGTCTGTAGGATCAACGACTTTACTTGAAGCATTTCCACCAAAATCAGTAACGGTATAATCAACTCCTGTTCCTTCAAAAGTTACCGGTAAATTAATTTGAGCTAAACATACATTCGGACATGAACCACCGCAATCAATACCCGTTTCATCTCCATTTTGAATTCCATCTGTACATGTTGGTGCAACACCTTGTTTTGCCAAGATAAAACGCCACCATAAATTTGTTCCAATATTGATGTCTACAGTCAATAAATTAGCTGTAATCGAAGTAACTAAATAAGTTATTGAAGCTGGAGCAGCAGAAGGAGTAGTTAATTCACCTCCATTGTATGCCTTAGCAAGCCCCAAATAAGCACCTACGCCCGTAAGTGTAACGGTATTGGCAGTAGAATTATAAGACCATGTAGCAGAATTAGAACCATTATGAGGAGCTACCGGTGTGCCACAAGCGTCAGCACCACCTTGCCATGCTTCAATCCAAGATTGACTGCCTAGCACATTGTTAAAACTTCCATCCGCATTAAATACATATTGATCATCAAAGAAACAACCTCTAGTAGTTACATCAGCAAGATTGTTAGCATAGTATGAACCATTTCCTTGTGTAGGTCCAACTGCAAAAGCACCCGCTTGCGGACTCATTTTCCATGTTCCAGTAAAGTTAGCGGTTGCAGCGCAAGGCGCACATGATGTTCCACCACAGTCAACCCCAGTTTCATCTCCATTTTGAATTCCATCAGTACAAGTCGCAGCAACTCCCTGCTTAGCTAAAATAAAACGCCACCATAAACCTGTACCTACATTAATATCTAACGTCAATAAATTACTCGTTAAAGAAGTTACCTTATAAGTAATAGAAGCTGGTGCACTAGCAGGATTAGTTAATTCTCCACCATTATAAGCCTTTGCCAATCCTAGATAAGCACCAACACCTGTAAGAGTAATAGTAGCGGCACCAGTATTGTAAACATAACTAGCAGCATTAGATCCATTATGAGGCGCTACCGGAGTACCACAAGCATCTGCACCTCCTTGCCAAGCTTCAATCCAAGTTTGTGACCCTACAACATTACTGAAGCTACCATCAGCATTAAAAACATAATCATCATCAAAATAACAAGCTCTTGTAGTTACATCAGCAGCCGAACTTGAAAAATAGGAACCATTCCCTTGAGTTGGTCCTACAGCAAAAGCACCGGCTTGAGGACTCATTCTCCAAGTTCCAGTAAGTGTTTGTGAATGTCCTATTGAAATAGTCAAAAGGAAAAGCAATAAAGTAATTTTTTTCATAATTTTAGTAATTAACAGTTCAATCCAAATTTAATAGAGATGTTGTATATTAAAATTTTGTTTAGCTATATAAAAACTATACAGTTTAAAAATTAACTAAATCGATTGAAATAGGTAATATCTAGCTAATTTTAATGACTTAACAACATTTTGTCTTAAAAAAAATAATTTATTATGTATAGGCAATGTAAAGGTAATTAATATAATTTTAGCCGTACTAAAAAGTAGCACAACTATAATTTAACAATTAATAGTACTTAAAAACGCATTGTTGTCAAAATAAATACTAAAAATTTACAATTTAGAAAAAAACAATATTCTTAAAATAATAGCTTAAATTATAAATATTCTAAGATTCGTTCTAAGGCCATTCCTCGTGAACCTTTTATCAAAAGTGTCTTCTGACTAAACTTAAGTAAGGGTAATTGTTTGGCAAAATCTTCAAAGGAGGCATAAAAGTGACAATGTCCCGCTTGCACTGAGGAGGCATAAAAATGATTTCCAACAAAATAACATTCAAAAGTCACATTTTGACTAAGAAAATCTACTATTGCTTTATGTTCTTTTTGACTTTCAGAACCCAATTCATACATATCACCAATAATGACCGCTTTGTTTGCCTTCTCCAATTGAATAAAATTCTCTAAGGCGACTTTCATACTACTCGGATTGGCATTATAAGCATCCAATATAATCTCATTCGAACCTTTATTCAATAACTGAGATCGATTGTTTTCGGGCACATAAGACTCTATAGCCATTTTAATGTCAGCTAGAGGAACTTCAAAATGATTTCCTATCAGAATAGCCGCATTTATATTATTGGCATTGTATAAGCCAATTAAATGCGAATTAATTGCTACTCCACACACCTGTATAGCAACAAAAGGATTAGCGGAAACCTGATCAATAAATAAAGTAGTGTCTTTAAATTGTTGACTGAAAGTAATTCGTTCTAGGATTTCAGTCTTTTCCTTTTGAATAGTATCATCTAGATTTACAAATGCAACTTTATGATTAGATTGCAAATAGGCATACATCTCACTCTTCCCTTTTATAACACCTTCTACACCACCAAACCCCTCCAAATGCGCTTTGCCAAAATTAGTGATGTATCCATAATCCGGTTTCGCAATAGAGCATAAAAAGGCAATTTCCTCTTGATGATTCGCACCCATTTCTACGATGCCTAATTGCGTATCTTTTGTAAAAGACAAGAGCGTCAACGGAACACCTATATGATTGTTTAAATTGCCTACAGTAGCTTTTACTCGATACTTTTTGGAAAGCACTACGTTGATTAACTCTTTAGTCGTAGTTTTACCGTTGCTACCCGTTAAGGCTACTATAGGAAGTTTTAAATAGTCCCTATGGTATTGAGCTAAAGCTTGTAGTGTTTTTAAACTATCCTCAACCAAAATAGTTCTTTCGTCTATATAATAGAGAGGATTATCAATTACAACATAATAGGCACCTTTATCTATAGCTTCTTTAGCAAATGTATTGGCGTCAAATCGCTCGCCTCTAATGGCAACAAAAAATGAACCAATCTCTATTTTTCTAGTATCAATAGAAACAGTGGTACATTTCAAAAATTTTTCATGAATCGTTTGGACTGTCATGGGTAAGTATATTAAAATAAAAAAGCCCTTAAAATTAGGGCTTTTTTAGTAGTATCATAAACTAAGTTATTAGTTTCTTGCTCTTTTCTTTTTGTCAGCTTTAGGACCAACTCTAGACATCGCGCATCTAAATCCAATGTAATCAGTAGCAATATCTTGCGGGAAGTATCTCCTTTGAGCTGGATCTAACCAATAGGCTCTATCTCTCCAGGAACCTCCTTTAAACACTCTAACATCATCATTAACTAACGTAGTTCTTTTGTTAGATTTGTCATACCTTCTTACCATTTTACCTAAACTGTCAGCAGAAACATTATGTTTAGGAGAATCATACATTCTTTGGCTATCAGGAGTATTTCCTTTTTCATCTCCTTCTTCAGAACCACCAAATTTGAAATATCTTGTAGACTGTTTATCTCCATCGCGATAGTTTCTATTATCTGACTTACTAAAGTTTTGTCTCAAATAAGTTTCATTTTCATCAACTGGAACTTGAGCAATTTGACCTGGCAAGTTTCTAGCAACAATTTTACCATTAGATAAGGTATCAAATTTTTGAGTTTCTCCAGTAACCAATTCTACTTTACCGTCATCTCCAATTTTGTTTTTCATGTAGACGTTACCTCTGTAATAGTTGAAGTCATTTGCCTCATCATCAACAATAGGTCTGTAAACATCCGCTACCCATTCAGCAACGTTACCCGCCATATCATACAATCCAAAATCATTTGGAGGATATGATTTAACTTTATTTGTGATATCAGCACCATCGTCAGACCAACCTGCTATTCCGCCGTAATCTCCTTTTCCTTGTTTAAAGTTAGCCAATTGATCTCCTCTAACTTGTCTTTTCCCCGAACGAGTGTAATCTCCAGACCAAGGGTATTTCTTTTGTCCCTTATATGAGTTATACTCTCTTTGACCTACATCAGCAGCAGCAGCATATTCCCACTCAGCCTCCGTTGGCAATCTATATTCTGGCAAAATCAAACCTGAAGTTCTTTGTGCGTAAACATTTTTAGGACTGTTCCCTTGATTATTAGTACCACCTGCTGAAGCGGCAGCTTTTGGCGCAGCACCTGGTTTTTGTCCTCTTTTCAATACAATTTTATCATCACCACCCATTGCTGTTGAAGGAGAAGCTAAATAAGCCTCAGTACTAAATACTTTCTCAGCACTAGCATCCGTAACTTTAGCATCTTTCTTCAAATATCGTTGGTCTTCAAGTATCTTCTCATTTACACGATCTGTTCTCCATTTCGCAAATTCAGTAGCCTGAATCCAATTAACTCCAACCACAGGATACTCAGCATAAGCTGGGTGTCTCAAATAGTTGTTGGTCATTGTCTCGTTATAACCTAATCGATTTCTCCATACCAAAGTGTCTGGGGATGCACCTTCGTATATGTTTTTGTAATTATCTTGATCCGGTGGAAATACTTTTTTCAACCAGTCTAGATATTCCATGTACATCAAGTTGGTAACCTCTGTTTCGTCCATGTAAAAAGACATAACATGCTGCTGATTTGGAGTGTTATTCCAATCATGCATTACGTCATCCTGAACCTTACCCATAGTAAATGTTCCGCCTTCAACCATAACCAAACCAGGACCTGTAGCTTGCTTTTTGAATTTTGAAGCATACTGGAATCCACCTTTCTTATCGTTGATTTTCCATCCGGTAGCTTTCGAACCGCCTTTTGAATCGGACTTTTTACTACAACTGGTAAAACCAACCATTATCACTAATGATAGCAATAATTTTACAGCAATAATTTTGTTTACTTTCATACTCTTAGTAGGTAATAAATTTCGTGGCGCAATATAAGAATTAAGGATTAAATTGCAACACATTTTTTAAATTAATACTAAATTCGTCTTTTCAGCCGATTTATACTTAATAACGCAAATTTAAAAGTTTTATTGTATTTAAAACGAAAAAAAAGTTTTTTTGCGAATGAAATACTATTTTGCTCTAAATTCCGTTTACTACTTGTTATGAAAAAGACATTTACCTTACTCCTTCTGTTATACAGCGGTTATATTGCTATTGCTCAAGAGCAAGGGAGTATTGCGCTGCATTGGACAGACAAAAAAGAATTTCACTACAACAATTATTCTTTAAATATTCCTCAATTTGAGATTGAAAATTATTTATTCAACGCTTACACTAAAAAATTGGAGTTTTCGCTGCAAATTAAACTCAACAGTGATTTAAACTCAAATGCACTTCAGGTCACCAATATGGTATTTGAACCCATTTTAGAAAGTCAATTAGGTGATATAGCAAGGAAAGAGATTCCAACCTCATTCCAATACACACTAAAATCAGGAACCGCAAGAGACCAATATTTTGGACAAATCATCCTCTCTCCTATTGTAAAAGAAGGAAACGCATACAAGAAATTGATCTCCTGCAACTATACCATTTCACAAAGCCAAAGCAATAAATCTAATTACACCGTAAACAATGTTACGTCAATAGATAATTCTATTTTAAATAGCGGTAACTGGTATCGCTTTTACGTTCAAAAGTCTGGCATCTACAAACTTTCAAAAAGTTTTTTGCAAAGCATCGGACTGAACACAAATGTTGACCCTCGAAAGATTAAAATTTATGGGAATGGTGGGAGAATGTTGCCCTTACTTAATAGCACCTATTACCCAATGGATTTGACAGAAAATGCCATCCAATTTGTAGGGGAAGAAGACGGTCAATTTGATAATCAAGACTTTATCCTATTCTATGCTGAAGGCATGGATAATTGGAACAATGAATACAAAAGCCACTTAAATATATATGCTGACAAATCCTATTACTATGTAACCGTTCAAGGGGATGAAGGTAAAAGAATTAATGAAATGGCGCAACCCTCTGATGCAGCAACCACAAACATCGCTACCTATGACGATTATCAATTCCATGAAGTTGACAATGTAAATATTGGTAAATTAGGTCGCATTTGGTTTGGCGAACAATTCAGCGTTGATGCAGAACAAGAATTTAAATTTAATCTACCCAACCTGATTACTTCAACACCCATTGAAGTGTCAACCCATGCAGCAACCATTGCTTTTACCCCTACTTCTTTTAAAATAGAGGCTAATAGCCAACTTGTAAGTACCCTAAATCTTCCCGCCCTAGCTACTAACGGAAGCGATATCGCCAAAGAACAAACTATGACCAATACAACTACGGTCAACTCAGGTGACATCACTGTTAAAGTAACCTACAATAATAATGGTGTCCCCAATTCAAAAGGGTACTTAGACTATATTATCATAAAGGCTAAAAGTAACCTCAAAGGAAATGGAAAACAATATAGATTTCAATATAATGACGCCAATACCCTACTTGGAGTGGGAGAATACCAACTATCCAATGCCGCTTCTATAACGCAAGTTTGGGACATAACAGACCTATTCAACGTAACCAAAGCCGTTAACACAGGTCAAAGTAATTTTACTTTTAAAGCCAACTTAGGTGAGGTAAGAAATTATATTGTGGTTGACCAAAATGACTATTACACCCCGCTAAAAGATTCAAAAACTAAAGTAGACAATCAAAATCTTAAAGGAACAGTGTTCAATAACGCACAGGGCCAATTTCAGGATATTGACTACGTCATCATCACTCCCCAATTTCTATACACGCAAGCCGAAAAATTAGCCGCGTTTCATCGCAATTATTCCCATCTCAATGTAAAGACCATAACGCTAGAATCTATATACCAAGAATTTGGCTCGGGAAAACAAGACATCGCTGCAATAAGGAATTTTATCAAATACATTTACAGTAACGCCTCTTCTATAGACAAAAGAATAAAATACGTAAACCTCTTTGGAGATACCTCCTACGATTTTAAAAACAGAATTCCAAACAATACAAATATAGTCCCTATTTACCACGCCCTAAACAGCTATACCGAAGGCGAATCTTCTTTTGCTTCCGATGACTTTTATGGCTGTATGGATGCCAATGAAGGAAATACCACCAGCTACTTTTCAAACATTGACATTGCTAATGGCCGAATGATCGTGAGCTCAACGCAACAAGCGGATGAAATGGTCAATAAAGTAATAGAATACTACGACCTAAAATCATATGGAAACTGGAGAAATAATTATGTATGCATCGCGGACGATACCGACAAAGAAACCGACCTCTCTTTACAAGCTAGACAAAATCATTTAACCGATGTTATTGTAGGCCAAAAACCTTTCATCAATTTCAAAAAAATTCTACTGGACTCCTACCAAGAAGAAACCTCCGCAGGAGGAAAACGCTACCCCAAAGCCAGAGAAGAAATTTTTGCTGCTTTTGAAAAAGGAGCACTCGTATTTAACTATCTAGGCCACGGTGGCCCAGAAGAATTATCAGCCGAACGCATATGGGAAAAATCAGATGGCCAAAACCTAAGCAATCGCTACAGATACCCGCTCTTCATCACCATCACTTGTGATTTCTCGCGCTTTGACAACCCTTATGTAGCCACAGGTGGAGAATATACCTATTGGAACCCAAAAGGAGGCGCTATTTCCATGATCACGACGATACGTACTATCGGACAAGGTCCCGCAGAGGATTTTAACGATAAAATTGCCGAATACCTATTCGATTATAGTGGAGAGGGATACACTTCCGTTGCAGAGGCCTTGAGAAAGGCTAAAAACGCCGGACCCAACTTCGCCACCAATGTAGTTTTCTATCTGGGAGATCCCGCACTCATGCTAGCCATCCCCGCACCTAAAGTTATATTGACTAAGGTGAACGACCAACCAATCACGGGACCAGTAGCCGACTTCCAATCCCTAGCCTATGTCAAAATCGCTGGAGAAGTTCAAGACGATAACAACAATCTTCTTTCTAGTTATAACGGAGATCTATCTGTCAATATTTTTGACAAAAACGTTTTAAGAGCTACACTAAACAATGATGGTTTCAGCCCTCCAATAAACTTCAATACCCTCGGCGAAACCATTTTTAGAGGCAATGCCTCCGTTGTGAATGGAAAATTTGAAATTGGTTTCGTAGTACCCAGAGACATCCGAATCCCTCTCGGCAATGGTAGAATTAGTTTTTATGCCAAAAGAAACCAAATTCTTCTAGACAAAACAGGATACAATACCGATATTAAAATTGGCGGTATCAATACCAATGCCGTTGCCGATATTACCGGTCCAAAAGTAAAACTCTATATGAATGATGAAACCTTTGTAAACGGCGGAATCACCAATGCATCTCCCTTCTTTCTAGCTAAATTAGAAGACGAACACGGTATCAATACTGCTAGTGGAATCGGTCACGACATTGTCGGTATCTTAGACGGAGATGAAACAAAGCCTTATATCATGAATGATTATTACGAAACCTCATTGGATGATTATACACACGGCAAAGTGTATTACCCTTTCCGGAATTTAGCCGTCGGACTTCATACGATTACCTTCAAAGCATGGGACGTTTACAACAATCCTATCACCGCCGAAATCCAATTTGTAGTCGTAGGAAATGATAGTATCACACTCGACCATGTCTTAAATTACCCCAACCCTTTCGTGAGTTATACTGAATTTTGGTTTTCGCATAACAGACCATTCGAACCCTTAGAGGTCCAAGTGCAAGTGATGACGATCACCGGAAAAATTGTTTGGACTAAAAACCAAACCGTTACCACTGATGGCTTCCTCTGCAGAGAAATCACTTGGGATGGAAAAGATGATTTTGGCGACCGTATCGGAAAAGGAGTTTATGTCTATAAATTGACCGTAAAATCCACTTTATCGGATAAAAAAGCCGAAAAAATAGAAAAACTTGTAATCCTATAGGAAAATGCTATATTTGTTAACTTTTATTTAGAATGATAATGAAAAAAATTGCTCTTTTACTTATTATATCAGCCTCGTTTAACAACGTCACTGCTCAACAAACGCAAACCAGCCCGTTAGATAGTCGAGTAATTACTACAGGGGTACCCTTCCTTTTAGTGGCAGCCGATGCCCGCTCTGCAGGGATGGCCGACCAAGGAGTTGCTACTTCACCCGATACGTATTCTCAACAATGGAATCCTGCCAAATATACTTTTGCACTAGACAAACAAGGATTTAGTACCAGTTATACGCCCTATTTAACTGATTTAGTAAACGACATCTCTTTAGGACAAGTAACTTATTATAACCGATTTGGTGATGAAGGAAGAAATGCTTTTGCCTTTAGCTTGCGTTACTTTGGATTAGGTGAAATCGAACTAAGACAAAACGCTGAAGATGCTCCACAAATTGTAAAACCAAGCGAATTAGCATTAGATGGTTCCTATTCTTTGAAACTTAGCGAACGATTCTCTATGGCGGTTGCAGGTCGGTATATCCGTTCGGCCCTAAGAATACCAGACGCAAGTGGTACGGGTGATGCAAAACCTGCCTCTACCTTTGCCGTAGATGTTGCTGGTTTTTACCAAGGAGAAGAAGCTGCATTTGATAGTTTTAACGGAAGATTACGCCTTGGATTCAACTTCCAAAATATGGGGCCAAAAATAAATTATGATGCCGGTACCGCTGATGATGGAAGTGCCAACTTTTTGCCTGCCATGATGAGAATCGGTGGAGGCTATGACTTTATCTTTGACGAATACAACAAAGTATCGTTCAACGTGGAGTTAGCCAAACTTTTAGTTCCTACTCCTTTCCTACGAGTAGATCCAGTAACCGTAGACCCTGCGTCCAATTCTCCAGAAGACATAGCTGCAGCTGCCGCTATAAATCAAGCTAATACAGATGCTGCCAATTCAATAAACACATCCAACAGAAATAAATACAATAGCATCAACTGGGTATCAGGTATTTTAAAATCGTTCAATGATGCCCCTGGCGGATTTAGTGAAGAATTAAAAGAGTTTACCTATTCACTAGGTACCGAATACCTTTACCAAGATTCATTTGCATTCCGTTTAGGTTATTTCCACGAAAGCCCAATAAAAGGTGCCCGTAAATTTTTCTCCCTAGGAGCCGGATTCAAATACAATGTGGTCAAAGTAGACGTTTCCTATTTATTCTCAGCATCTAAAGTTAAAAATCCATTAGAAAACACACTTCGTTTCTCATTAACGTTTAACTTTGGTGATAAATACGACGATTATTAATAGATAACCAATCATAAAAACAATATCCAAATTTCTTCCTTTTGAAATTTGGATTTTTTTTCCTCAATTTTGAAATAAATAGCCCTCCCGAATGAAAGAAATAAACATCAATACCACATTTACCGTTTTCAGTTCCGCAGCAGAATTACCCCAAGAAATTCAAGACTTAATGGAGCAAGCCGTTGCGATTCGCAAAAAAGCCTATGCTCCCTATTCAAAATTTCGCGTAGGCACAGCATTACTATTAGATAACGGCAAAGTAGTGTTAGGTTCCAATCAGGAAAATGCCGCTTATCCCTCAGGTCTTTGTGCAGAACGGGTAGCTATTTTTCAAAGCGGCGCTATATATCCCGATGCCAAAATATTAAAACTTGCGGTCACTGCCGCTTCAGACACCAATGCCACCCTGTCTCCTATCCCACCATGTGGCGCTTGTAGACAATCCATTTCTGAATATGAATTCAAACAAGATACCCCGATAGAAATCTATTTCATGGGAGAAAGTGGCGAAGTGTATAAATCCGATTCCATCAAAAACTTACTTCCCTTAAGCTTCAATAAAAACTTCTTGTAAAAGAAAAGAGTTTCTTTCCAATTCCACTAAAGCAATTCCGCATATTGCAAATTAAAGCACCAGTCACAGACTCCTGCTTTATTTCGCAATTTCCTATTCATTATTTTTACAACACTACGTTTTTTTAGTTAGAATTACTCCTATATTCATCAAATTTTAAGTCTTAGATATAGTACTGATATAGTACTGATATAGTACTGACATAGTACTGATATAGCAGTAATGACATTAGCCCCTCTTTAATCAAGATTTACTAGTAATTACAGTTCCTTCTACTACAATTTTAAAAAGCACCCCAACTTTTTAGAGACAAATTCATAATCTACTGCAGTATAGTTCCTAAAGGCCTAAAGCATACCAAAGGCATGGATAAAGCGTTAAATGGGTCAGATTTATTCCATTTCTAATAAGCAACTTTGATCTCAACTGACTAGCAAATGGTACAAAAATATTGAGAGATTCTAACAATAATTAGCAATTCATCTCAACTTGTGAATCACTACCATAAAGTTTGAGATAATCCATAAAAATTACTGCTTTAAATTTTACTTCTTAATGGGAATGTTTTACTTTTGCAATTCGCAAATTTGTGAGTGAGTGAACTATTTTGCGTTGAATCATATATCCAACTTAATAACACTTTAGTAAAAAGTAAACAATGAAAGAAGTAACCAGAGAAGTTTATTTAAAATGGTATGAAGATATGCTGTTTTGGAGAAAGTTTGAAGACAAACTTGCCGCACTATATATTCAACAAAAAGTTAGAGGATTCCTTCACTTATACAACGGTCAAGAAGCTGTTTTAGCAGGGGCTTTACACGCTATGAATTTAGGCGGAAAAGATAAAATGATTACCGCTTATCGTAATCACGTTCAACCAATCGGAATGGGTGTTGACCCAAGGAAAGTAATGGCTGAACTTTTAGGAAAAGTAACGGGAACTTCCAAAGGTATGGGAGGCTCCATGCACATCTTTTCAAAAGAACACGGATTTTATGGAGGTCATGGTATCGTAGGAGCACAAATTCCTGTAGGTGCCGGTATGGCTTTTGCTGATAAATATTTCAACACAGGCGGAGTAACCCTTACTTATTTTGGTGATGGTGCTGCTCGTCAAGGTTCACTTCATGAAGCATTCAACATGGCAATGTTATGGAAATTACCTGTAGTATTCATTTGTGAAAATAATGGATATGCTATGGGAACTTCTGTTGAAAGAACTGCTAATCACACCGATATTTGGAAACTAGGTTTAGGATACGAAATGCCATGCGGACCCGTTGACGGAATGAACCCAGTAAAAGTGGCCGAAGCCATGCATGAAGCAATGGAAAGAGCCCGTCGTGGTGACGGACCTACTTTCTTAGAAATGAAAACATACCGATATAGAGGTCACTCTATGTCAGATGCTCAATTGTACCGCTCCAAAGAAGAAGTAGATGAGTACCGCAAAATAGACCCTATTACACAAGTCTTAGACGTCATCAAAGAAAACAACTACGCTACCGAAGCCGAAATTGAAGCGATTGATGAAAGAGTAAAAGATTTAGTAGAAGAATGTGAAGCATTCGCCGAAGAGTCTCCTTTCCCAGAAGCACAACAATTGTACGACGTCGTATACGAACAAGAAAATTATCCTTTCATACCTCATAGATTATAATTATGGCAACAAAAATAACGATGCCGCGTTTAAGCGACACTATGACGGAAGGAACTGTAGCTACTTGGTTAAAAAAAGTAGGGGATGCAGTAAAAGAAGGTGATATTCTAGCCGAAATTGAAACAGACAAAGCCACTATGGAGTTTGAATCGTTCAATGCAGGTACATTATTATACATTGGGATTAAAGAAGGGGAAACTGCTGCAGTAGATTCTCTTCTAGCCATCATTGGTAAAGAAGGGGAAGACATCACTAGCCTAATTTCTGGCGCTGCTGTAACTACTGAAACTAAATCCGAAGCTCCCGCTGCTGTTGAAGCACCAAAAACCACTTCCCCTAGCGCTGCCGCTACACTTCCAAAAGGAGTGGTAGTAGTAACTATGCCTCGTCTTAGCGATACTATGACCGAAGGTACCGTGGCAACTTGGTTGAAGAATATTGGCGACACTGTAAAAGAAGGAGATATTTTAGCCGAAATCGAAACCGATAAAGCGACCATGGAATTCGAATCATTCAATGCCGGTACTCTATTATTCATCGGAATTGAAACAGGACAATCAGCTCCTGTTGATAGCGTTTTAGCAATAATCGGACCTGTAGGTACTGACATTAGTGGCATAGCCGAAAACTATAAAAAAGGTGGCGCTGCTCCAGTGGCAACTCCAACAGCAACAGATCAAACTACTGTTACTCCTCCCGCAACCGAAACCAGTCATACTGCTGATGGAGCAAGAATTTTTGCCTCTCCTTTAGCAAAGCAAATAGCTACTGCCAAAGGCGTAAATCTTTCTCAAGTAAAAGGAACTGGTGAAAACGGTCGTATTACCAAAAGCGACGTAGAGAACTTTAACCCGTCTGCAAATGCAATGCCGAGTGCAACCGAGAGTTCTCAACCGACAACTGACAACGCACAACCGACAACAGCAGTAAAACCATTTGTTCCTGCAGGCGAATCCTATTCTGAAGTTATCAAGAATTCACAAATGCGTAAAACCATTGCAAAACGCCTTTCTGAATCGATTTTTACAGCACCTCATTTCTACTTAACTATTGAAGTGGGTATGGATGAAGCCATGAAATCAAGAGGAGTTATCAATAGTATTCCTGATACTAAAGTATCGTTCAACGATATGGTGATTAAAGCTTGTGCTATGGCATTGAAAAAACATCCAAAAGTAAACTCGCAATGGAGTGAAGAGGCAATAACCATCAACCACCATGTAAATGTGGGTGTTGCGGTTGCCGTAGAAGATGGTTTAGTAGTACCGGTTTTACGTTTTACTGACCAAATGAGTTTATCTCAAATTGGTAGTGCCGTTAAAGATCTTGCTGGAAAAGCCAAAACCAAAAAACTACAACCAACCGAAATGGAAGGAAGTACCTTCACCGTTTCTAATCTAGGCATGTTTGGTATTCAATCGTTTACATCAATCATCAACCAACCTAACTCTGCTATCCTATCCGTAGGAGCTATCGAAGAAAAACCGGTAGTGAGAAATGGTCAGATAGTAGTGGGTAATACCATGACACTAACTTTAGCATGTGACCATAGAACAGTAGATGGGGCTACAGGAGCACAATTCCTGCAAACCTTAAGACAGTACTTGGAAAACCCTGTTACTATGTTAGCTTAATTAATATTGATTGTCCCAATTACTTTTGGGAACACTATATAAAATCCCGTTTTGATTATTCATAACGGGATTTTTTTATTTAATTTACATTGAATATTATACCATTCCATAATGAATAAACTATTGACTCTTGTTGTTCTTTTATTGCTAACTGGCTGTAAAAAAACCGAAATAGGTACAACTACACACTATGTAAACGATAGCCATTCCTTTGCGCATCCAGAACAGGCAGTTGCCAAACATTTAGATTTAGATATCAAAGTCGATTTTGTCACGAAAACCATTCTTGGAAAAGCAAGTTGGACCATAGAAAATACCTCGAAAGGAAAGGAAATCATTTTTGATGAAAATACCTTAAACATAAAAAAAGTTACTATCGGCGATGACGAAAAAGAAACCTCTTTTACTTTAGGAAAAGAAGTTGAATTTCATGGCAAAGCACTTCATATCGCGATCGAACCCACTACAACCAAGGTCAACATTTACTACACTACCACCCAAAATGCCATAGCACTTCAATGGCTTCAACCAGAGCAAACAGCCGACAAGAAGAATCCGTTCTTGTTCTCTCAAGGAGAAAGCATCTGGACGCGTACATGGATTCCCTGCCAAGATTCTCCTGGTATACGATTTACTTATGCTGCCAAAGTACAAGTACCTACTAATTTAATCGCTTTAATGAGTGCTTCCAATCCCATACTACGAAATAGTACAGGAACGTATTCCTTTATTCAAGAAAAACCTATCCCTGCCTATTTGATGGCTATAGCAGTAGGAGATCTACAATTTCAAGCTATAGATCATCGAACAGGAGTCTATGCAGAGCCATCGGTTGTTAGAAAAGCAAAATGGGAATTTGGAGAATTAGGCACTATGGTAACAGCCGCTGAGAAACTCTTTGGCCCCTACCGCTGGGGACGTTATGATGTACTAGTACTACCTCCAAGTTTTCCTTACGGAGGAATGGAAAACCCAAATCTTACCTTTCTAACTCCTGGAGTAATTGCAGGCGATCGTTCGCTAACCAGTCTCTTAGCCCATGAACTCGGACACAGTTGGAGTGGTAATTTAGTAACCAATGCCACCTGGGATGACATTTGGCTCAATGAAGGATTTACAACCTATGTCGAACATCGTATAGGAGAAGCAGTATTTGGCACAAAAGAAGCCAAAATGCAAGATGTATTAAGCCGAAAAGTATTGTATGATAACATCGATGAATTAGGCGCCACAAATCCCGATACCCGTTTAAAAGTGAGCACCACTGGCAGAAACCCAGATGACGGATTAAGCGACATTCCCTATGAAAAAGGATATGCCTTTTTGCAAACCATTGAAGCAGCCATAGGTAGAAAGAAGTTTGATACCTTCCTAACCGAGTACTTTACCGCACATGCATTTCAATCGATTACTACCGAAGATTTTGTTGGCTACCTTAAAGAGCATCTAGTAAAAGACAATAAAGATTTAGCGGTTAAAATTAACTTAGAAGAATGGATATACAAACCTGGTGTTCCGTCTGCCATACTAGCTGCACGCTCGGATGATTTTGATGCTATCGATCATATTCAAAAAACATGGAGAAAAACAGGTCCTAAAGGATTGAGTGTAAAAATCCAATCCACTAATGAAAAGCAACACTTTATTGACTATTTACCTAATGATTTAACGTTACAAGAAATGGCAGCGTTAGACCAAGAATTCCACTTTACGGAGAAAGGAAATTTTGTCATCAAACGACAATGGTTTGTAATAGCCATTAAACACCAGTATACTAAAGCATATCAGGCTATTGAACATTTTATGCTAACCACAAGCAGAACAGGCTCTTTGCTAACACTCTATAAAACAATGATCAAAACCCCAGAAGGAAAACTATGGGCTAAACTCGTATTTGAAAAAGCCAAATCGGGATATCATTTAACCACCGTAGAGGCAGTGCAAAATGTCTTGAAGGAGAAAACGATAGTGTTATAGCTTGCTTCGAACAACCATTTCTCAACCAGTAAGATAAATAAGTGCGGTCACTTACTTAAGCGATTAGTATCTAGAATTCTATCGCTAACGATATCATGATTAAAATATCATAGACATCTTTTTACTTGTAATAGTTGCATAAAGCAACGCCCAATATTGGTGCGATAGGGTTTGCTTCGCCAGTTCGCTTTACTCGGGTCTAAAAAAAGATTGGATAGTAAGAGAAAGACTGTCAGTGGCAGTCAGGTATAAAAAAAAGATTTGAGATTAAGAGGAGCAAGCCCTGTGGGCTTGAGGTAGTTTTAATTTATCAAAACCATATAAAACAAAAAACCCTATCCATTAGGATAGGGTTTTTAAAAAAAGGCAGCGACATACTCTCCCATCTCGTCATAAAAGACGAGACAGTACCATCTGCGCAGGCGGGCTTAACTTCTCTGTTCGAACAATCTTTACTTAATTTTTTATAAAAATTAATATAAACAAAAAACCCTATCCGTTAAGATAGGGTTTCTAAAAAAAGGCAGCGACATACTCTCCCACATAACTGCAGTACCATCTGCGCAGGCGGGCTTAACTTCTCTGTTCGAGATGG
>CANBOV010000047.1 GCA_947371275.1 Flavobacteriaceae bacterium
ATTCTTTTAGAAAGTTGCTTTACTACTTGTTCGTCTTTTCCTTTTCCTATAATGGCTAGTATTCCGCACATAATCGTATTCTTTTAATTGAATTCTGTTTATTTGATGAAGCAAAAGTGGCTAATTAGTTTTAATATGTAAACCAAAAACAAATAATAGGTTACTTTTTACAACTAAAAATAGCATTTATAAATAAATATGAAATATAAAACCTTTAAAACACCCCTTTTTGATTAGAAATTATAAAAAAGCCTAGTGATAACTATTGATAAATAATTCTTAATACGCCTTTAGGTTGTTCCTATTTTCATAAATTTGCTCAAAATACAAGCGTTTGAAAAAGATATTCTTTGGTCTCAGTTTACTTCTTTGTGTTGTGGTTTCGCTTCAAGCACAAAAATCTTCCAAAATAGTGGTCGAAAATGCTGATTTTTTCAACAAGGATGATGAAAAAATTCCGGATGCTGTTTTACTGCAGGGAAATGTCAGAGTTAGACACGAAGGCATTGTCATTACATGCAATAAAGCCTATGTTTTCGAAAAAGAGAATTACATAAAGGCGTTTGGTGACGTCCAAATGGTGCAAGGAGACACCTTATACTTAAACAGTAAATATGCTGAGTACAGTGGGGAAGTCAAAAAAGCATTTGCTACAGGGAATGTGATTATGCGCTCGCCTGAATCAACCTTAGTAACTGATACTATTAATTTTGACCGAAATATTCAAGAAGCCTTTTACAACACTAATGGTACGATTACGAGTAAGGAGAATACCTTGAAGAGCAAGTCTGGCCGCTATTTTGCTAATGAGAAGAAATTCAGGTTCTTGACCGCCGTTACAATAACCAATCCGAAATACACGATTAAGTCGAATCATTTGGACTATTACACCAATTCTGGTCACTCCTATTTGTTTGGTCCGTCCACGATAACCAGTAAGGAGAATTTTATTTATACGGAGAAGGGATTTTATGACACTAAAAAGAATTTGGCTCACTTTCTTCGTAAATCCTACATTAAATATAAGGACCGTCGAATCGAGGCAGATAGTTTGTATTATGACCGGAATCGAGAATATGCTTCGGGCACTAATAATGTAAAAATAACGGATTCCATTAATAAAGGCATCATTAAGGGGCATTATGCTGAAGTATATCGTAATTTGAAAAAGGAGACCGATTCCATTATGATTACAAAACGAGCGGTGGCGGTTACTTTGGTAGAGAAGGATTCGATGTATGTGCATGGTAAAAAAATGCTGATTACCGGTAAAACGGGAGATCGAATTATTAGAGCCTTTACTAATGTTCGCTTTTTTAAAACGGATATGAGTGGTAAATGCGACTCTATTCATTCCAATCAAAAAATAGGGTTAACGAAAATGATTGGCAGGCCGATTCTTTGGAATTATGACAATCAAATGACGGGTGATGTGATGCATTTGATAGGGAATAATACAACGGAGAAACTCGACTCCCTTAAAGTATTGAATAATGCCTTTATAGTATCGAAAGACAGTTTGGGCACGGGTTATAACCAAGTGAAGGGTCAGAATTTATATGGTAAGTTTGCCGACAATGAACTCCATGAAGTGGATGTGATTAAAAACACTGAGGTGGTGTATTATATGCGAAATGACGAGCATGAGTTGATTGGGATTAATAAAAACGTTAGTAGTAAGATTAACATGACCCTGGATAAAAATGCGATTGACACGATTACCTTTTTTGACACGGTGGACGGTGATATCTATCCCGAAAAGGATTTGCCTGAAAATGCTCGGAAGTTGCGGGGATTTATTTGGCGCGGGGATGAACGAATAAAGTCTAAAGAAGATATATTCCCATTGGAAGAAAATGAAATGGATGCTAAAATACAGGCCGATAAAAAAGCGGCTCTGAGTAAGGAGGACCAACCTTTGAAACCTAGTAAGGAAACGTTGGATTATGACAAAAACAACCCGAAGCCTAAACCTGTAGAAAGTGACGCTGCTGCTAAACCTGTGGTAAAATAATGGTAACGCAATGCTGTCCCAAGTGTAAACAAGATGCTTTTACTTGGTATGTTAGCGAAGTATTACCTAATATCACAGTATGGAGTTGTAATGCTTGTCCGCTGCAAATATTTGAAGACGAGCAAGATGAAGTAGAATGCGAGCATTGTCATGAGATAACCAAAACCTTCTTACAGAGTCAGGAGGAGCAATTTCATTGGTGTTCCCATTGTAATACGGTAAGTGATTACCAATTGAATGAATAAAAAAACTGCACAGCGTTGAAAGAAGATTTTTTAAAATACCAAGCACAAACGTCACCTTATCCTTTGGGAATGGAGGTTTCGCATGCTGTGGGTAGTTATATATACGACACGAACAATAAAAAATACTTAGACTTTGTCGCCGGCGTTTCGGCTTGTAGTTTAGGACACCAACATCCCAGAGTCAATCAGGCCATTAAGGACCAATTGGACAAATATTCCCATGTGATGGTGTATGGTGAATATGCGCAACATCCTGCGGTAGCTTATTGCAAGTTATTGGTGGCGCATTTACATCCAAGTTTGAACAAAGTATACCTAGTCAACTCGGGTACAGAGGCTTGTGAAGGCGCTTTGAAGTTGGTTCGCCGCGTTACGGGTAGGAGTCAGTTAATCTCCTGCCACAATGCTTATCATGGCAATACAATGGGTTCGATGAGTGTCATGGGATTTGAGGAGCGCAAGCAAATCTTTCGTCCGTTGATTCCGGACGTGGACTTTATTACCTTTAACAACGAAGACGACCTCCAAAAAATAACCACGCGCACGGCTGGTATTATTGTGGAGAGCATCCAAGGTGGTGCTGGATTTATCGAACCGAAAAATGGTTTTTTGACTAAGGTTAAAAAGCGTTGTGAGGAAGTTGGCGCACTACTGATTGTGGATGAGATTCAACCCGGTTTTGGGCGTACGGGAAAATTATTTGGCTATGAAAACTATGAAGTCGTTCCGGACGTCGTTATAATAGGAAAAGGAATGGCTGGTGGCATGCCTGTGGGCGGATTTATTGCCAATGAGCGGCATATGGACCTCTTGAGTCATGACCCTAAACTGGGTCACATCACTACTTTTGGTGGGCATCCTGTCATTGCGGCAGCCTGTTTAGCCACTTTACAAGAAGTCCTGGAAAAAGACTACGCAGCACAATCTTTGGAAAAAGAAAAACTTTTTAGAAGTCTTTTGGTACACCCTTTGATAGAAGAAGTACGAGGTAGAGGACTTATGTTGGCTGCCATGACCAAAGACCCTGAGATTACGAATCAAGTTATTTTTAAATGTCAGGATAAAGGGTTGCTTTTATTTTGGTTATTGTTTGAAGGATGTGCTATTAGAATTACCCCTCCATTGACCATCACGGAAGATGAAATTAAAGAGGGTTGCGCCATCCTCTTAGAAGCCCTGGATGAAATCCAGAAAGAATCCTTAGGGAATCGCTAGCGTTAGTTGTTGTACACTAAAGCGTTACCCTAAAACTACTTCACTTGATTGTTAATTAAATTGTTTACAACAATAATTACGTTTTACACAAAACGGAGCCCGTTTCCCTACTTTTATTAAGGATAATTATAACCCCTATTATTATGCACCTAGAACACGACGAAGAAGATTACAACTTGTCTTTGACCAAATTTGAATCGATGTTGAAAACCAACAAAGTGTTCTTTTTTGACTCAGAGGAATTCGAGGAAATCATTTTGCATTACCTTGATATGGGAAAAGCTACTTTGGCTAAGAAAGCCTTAAAGTTAGGACTAGAACAACATCCGCGATCTACTGGATTAAAATTGGTCCAAGTAGAGATGTTGGTGTATGATGACAAATTAGACCAGGCGGAAAAATTATTGAATGAGCTGTATGCTATAGAGCCTACTAACGAAGAGATTTTCATTCAAAAAGCCAATATATATTCCAAAAGAGACCAACATGAGAAGGCGGTTGAGTTTTTAAAAACGGCCTTAATTTATACGGAGGACCATGCCGATGTTTACAATTTAATGGGGATGGAGTACCTTTTTATGGACAATTTGGAATTGGCTAAGGAAAATTTCATTAAATGTTTGGAAGAAGATATTGAGGATCAATCGGCCTTATACAATGTTGTTTACTGCTTTGAATTTTTAGATCAAAATCTGGAAGCCATCGCGTATTTAAAAACCTATATCGATCGCAATCCTTATAGTGAAATTGCTTGGCATCAGTCGGGCCGCCTCTACTATGGCGTTAAAGACTATGAAAATGCAGTGCGTTCCTTTGAATTTGCCACTTATGTGGACGATGAATTTATTGGGGCTTATATGGAGAAAGGTAAAGCTTTAGAACGTTTGAAACGACATGAAGAAGCGATTGAAAGTTACAATAGAACCATTGAATTGGATGACCCTACTTCGTATGCCTTATTGCGTATAGGCAAATGTTATGAGAAATTGGGGAATAAAGTTGAGGCTTTAAAATATTTCAACAAAACGGTCCATGAAGATCCTTTATTGGATAAAGGGTGGATTGCCATTACGGATTTCTATGTGCGCCAAAAAAACTACCAAAAAGCCCTTTATTATGTCAACAAAGCTTTGGCTATTGATGATCAAAATCGATTGTATTGGAAACGGTTTGCTACCATTAACAAGGCTATGGATAATTTTGAAGAAGCGGAGTTTGGTTATCGAAAAGCGGTTGAGCATGGAGATTATCAATTGGACACTTGGTTGTTTTGGGTAGATATGATGATGCAAATGGGAGAGTACAATAATGCTATATTGACATTACTCCAAGCAACAGAGTATTTCCCAGAAGAATTTGAAATAGAATACCGTTTGGCGGGATTACATTTACAATTAAATGAGGTTGAAAAGGGATACTTCCATTTGAGCAATGGGTTGCGTTTAAACCCTAAACATTATACATTAGTTAGTGATTTATTTCCGACCGTATGGGATCGTCCTATGGTGCAGGAATATATTGAAAAACACAAAAAAGCCGAATAATGTCGAAACGACAATTTGGTCTATTGGGGAAGGATATTGCCTATTCCTTTTCCAAAAAATACTTTACGGACTACTTTAACTTGGGTAATTGCGATGCTTGTACCTATGAAAACTTTGATGTAGAGAACATTGATGCATTTCCTAGTATTATTACTGGTAATCCCGACTTAAAAGGATTGAATGTTACCATTCCCTATAAAGAAGCCGTGATACCCTATCTAGACAAACTGTCTAAAAGTGCGGCTCAAATAGAGGCTGTTAATGTCATACGATTTACTCGTAAGGGAAAATTAAAGGGCTACAATTCGGATTATTATGGTTTTATGAAATCGATCCAACCGTTGCTCCTCGTTCATCATAAAAAAGCCTTAGTATTGGGAACGGGAGGCGCTGCTAAGGCCGTAGCTTTTGCATTGGACCGCTTGGGACTAACTTATACTTATGTTTCTAGAGATGCCCTCGAAGGCATGCTTGATTATGCGGCAATTACGGCAACCACTTTTGAAGAATACCACGTCGTTATTAATTGCACCCCACTGGGCACTAGTCCGAATACCGCAGCCTTTCCACCTATCCCTTATGATTATTTTACCGTAAAGCACATTGCTTTTGATTTGGTTTACAATCCTGAAGAAACCCAATTTTTAAAAAAAGCAAAAGCGAACGGGGCGGTCATTAAAAACGGTTATGAAATGTTGGTATTACAGGCGGAGAAAGCATGGAAGATTTGGAATAAATAAGATACCCTATGAACATTAAATTACTTGCCATTGGCAAAACCGATCATAAAGCCTTGCAAACCTTGATAGAGGATTACACTAAGCGCTTGTCTTTTTATATTAAATTTGATTTGGAAATTATACCCGACATCAAGAATGTTAAAAACCTTTCGGAAGCGCAACAAAAAGAGAAAGAGGGTGAATTGATTTTAGCTAAACTGAGCGCTACAGATCTATTGATTCTATTGGATGAAAATGGGGGTACCTTTTCTAGTGTAGGATTTTCAGAATATTTACAAAAAAAAATGAATTCGGGCACCAAAACATTGGTATTTGTCATTGGGGGACCTTATGGATTTAGTGATGAAGTACATCAAAAGGCAAAAGGTAAAATTTCGCTTTCCTTGATGACCTTTTCCCACCAAATGGTTAGGTTATTTTTTATTGAGCAATTGTATCGTGGCTTCACTATACTTAGAAACGAGCCTTATCACCATCAGTAGCTTACTAATAAATATATTCCTTGGTGTGGCTAATCGTTACACTTTTATTGGAAATCATTAACTTATTTAAGAATAATTTATCTTGAATATATTTGCCAAAAGACAGTTTTTTGCTGAAGCAAAAAATGATATGGAGGGGAGCCTGTTTCAAAGAATCATTTAAAAAGTGGTTGAGTTCATCTTTTGAAAAAACTTCTTCTTTGTAATGCACTAGGTTGTTTTCATCAAAAGAGATAATGGGTAAATTGCCATCGGGTTTTTCAAATTTGAATCGTAGTTTGGTAAAAGGCAGGAACGCCATATTTTTTTTGGTGGTATCAGTATAGGTAAAATAATTTTCGGAGGTTTCGCTTTTATGCATACTCCCTTCCTTTTTATTTTGAAGTTTTTTGATTTCTGGAATCACCAATCGCAGCGGTAAACGCTTGTCAATATTGAATAACCAATTGGTAGAACTGATGGAATTCTTTCTATTGACTTCGATTAGTGTATCCTTATCTTCCACTTTATAGAAGAAATAAATTGGAGAATGGTCCTGTACATCTGCCACTACGGTTTCGCCTGCTTTTGGCAATAGCACTTCTTTATTTTGGCAGGAATACACTACCCATAAACATCCCAAAACAACTAATTTCTTCATAATTGAGCTACTATTTTTATGACTTCTATTGCTTCTTTTACATCGTGTACCCTTAGGATATTGGCTCCTTTTTGCAAGGCTATGGTATTGAGTACAGTGGTTCCGTTTTGTGCAAAATCGGCCGTAGTTCCTAAGGTTTTATATATCATAGATTTTCTTGAAAAGCCGACTAATAGTGGTAATTCCAACATTTGAAATAACTCTAGATTGTTTACTACTTCAAAATTTTGTACTGTTGTTTTGGCAAATCCGAAACCGGGATCTAGTATAAGATCGTTTATTCCGTAACTTCTTGCTACTGCTACTTTTTCAGAAAAATAGAAGAGCATTTCTTTGGTAATATCTTGATAGTTTGTCAACCCTTGCATGGTTTGGGGATTTCCTTTCATATGCATCATGATGTAGGGTACTTGAAGTTCCGCTATGGTTTGCATCATATTTTCATCTCCACTCCCTGCTGTAATATCGTTAATGATACAGGCACCATTTTGAATCGCTTCTTTAGCCACTTTGGTTCTGAATGTATCCACTGATAGTAATGTCTCTGGAAAATTTTGCAACACTACTGCCATGGCAGGCATTAAGCGCATTAATTCTTCCTCTTCGGATACCCATTCTGCATTAGGTTTACTTGAATAGGCTCCCATATCAATAAATGTGGCCCCTTCTTTTACCATTTTTTCTACCTGTTGCAATAGGCTTTTCTCATCGCTATAGTTGCCGCCATCATAAAATGAATTTGGTGTTACATTCAGTATCCCCATTACTTTAGGAGTAGACAAATCGACAAGGTTTCCAAGACAGTTAATGGTCATTTGCAAATTAAGTTAGTTATAAGGTATTGTACTTTGAACTTCAATCTTTATTCTTTACTTTTGAAAAAATTTGATACAAAGATACACTGAAATGAGTAATACCTCTCAAGAATATGATAAGGTTATCGCAATTTGTCGACAACTTTACTTTAACAAAATGAAAGATTACGGGAGTGCCTGGAGAATTTTGAGATTACCTTCTTTAACCGACCAAATATTCATAAAAGCGCAGCGAATAAGAAGTTTACAACAAAACGATGTACGCAAAATCGATGAAGATGAAACGGGAGAATTCATTGGCATCATCAATTACTCCCTAATGGCTTTAATTCAATTAGAATTGGGTGTTGTAGAGCAACCTGATTTGGATGTTACGAAAGCCGTGGCATTATATGATTCAAAAATAGCGGTAACCAAATCACTTATGGAAGCCAAGAATCATGATTATGGGGAGGCTTGGCGTGAGATGCGTGTAAGTTCGCTAACCGATTTGATTTTACAAAAACTTTTAAGGGTTAAACAGATCGAAGATAATCAAGGAAAAACGTTAGTTTCAGAAGGTATTGATGCTAATTATCAAGACATGATTAATTATGCGGTGTTTGCTTTGATATTACTGAAATTTGGAGTTTAAGAATTAAAGAAAATTATTATTTGAAATTTAAAAACATGAGCACAACTAGAAAAAACATTGCCTGGTCGCTTAGAATCGTCGTTGCATTATTGTTTATAGTTTCTGCAATGGCCAAATTATCTAAAGGGCATTTATTAGATTCCCCCTATTTTGCGATTTCTACTTTTGAAGTAAAGCAACTATATCCTATGGGCTTTTCAGAAGGATTTGCGCCTTATTTTTCAAGAGTGCTTATTGGTATAGAACTTGCTTTAGGACTATTGCTTTTGCAAAAAAATCATCTTCGTAAATTCATACTACCCGTAACAACTTTGCTACTAGCTGTTTTTATTGGACACCTCACCTATGTTACTTTTTTGAGTGGAGGAAATTCGGGCAATTGTGGTTGTTTTGGGGAGCTTATCCCAATGACGCCCATACAAGCCATAATTAAAAACATAGTAGCGGTGGGAATGCTAGTTTACCTGTTTACTTTACTTCCTCATGAAACCGAGAAGGGCAACTTTTGGGTTTTGACTACCGTCCTTTTTGCCTCTATTTTAAGTATCTTCATGTTGGCTCCCATACAACCACCTGCCAGTAACTTTACCGTTTCGGTGCCAGAAGCAACTGCTGATGACACTTTGTCGACGGCCACAATCGATACGGCGACCGCAGCTGCAATGGTTATTAAGAAAGACAGTATTCAAACCAAAACTTCAGTTAAAGAGGTTACAGCAGTAGCGAATGAGCCTGAAAAACGCAAATCGGGTTATAGTAGTTATTTTTCTTCTATAGACAAAGGGCGTAAAACACTTTGTTTTTTTGTACCTGGATGTGACCATTGTAGAGAAGCTGCCAAAGAATTGACAGAGTTGCGAAAAAATAATAAAGATTTTCCAGAAATTTCGATTATCTTTATGAATGAAGAAGCGGACTTGATCCCTGAATTTTTTAAATTTGCCGGCGCTGAGTATCCCTATAAAATTATTGAAGTTATTCCTTTTTGGAAAGTATTAGGGTCAGGCAAGGATACACCCGGAGTAAAATATTTATGGAATGGAAATGAATATAAATATTACTTTGGCATCACCGATAACAAATTTGACCCGCTTGATTATCAAAAATTGATTAACAAACCTTTTAGTGAATTAAAAAAATAGTGTTTGTTCGTTTTAACTAAAATTAAAATTTATGCTTAACTATATAAAGTCAAGAAAACTGAGTGAGAGAGGTCTCTATGGCATTGTATTATGTGTTATTTCCTTTTTACTAGGGCAATTCATTTTGAATAAAATTTCTACCATGGAGGACCCGCCATTAGGAAATACTATTTATATACTGATTGGTAATATATTTGTATTTGGAGCCTTATTGGGAGTTCTTTTAATCCTAAAATACATATATGATGAAAACAAGAAGGAGAAAAGAAAAGTTAGAAAAAGAAAAAGTCATAAACTATATTTTTTAAATAAAGAGGAGAAAGAGCATGAATCTACGAAAAATAATCTTTAACTATAATCTTGAGAAGTTGGCTATTCTTTTTGTTGCTATAATAGCTTTTTGTGCCTTTACGGATTGCCAAAGAGAAAATTTCTCCTCGGAAGCCTTGTCACAAACGTTACTAAATAAAGACAATCAAAAAATTACTTTTGCAGAAGTATTAAAAAAACATCAGGGCAAAGTAACTGTAATTGAAGTTTGGGCCTCTTGGTGTGGTGATTGCGTCAAGGCAATGCCTAAAATTAAATCGATGCAAAAAGATTTCAGCACGGTCGATTACGTCTTCATCTCTATGGACAAGGCAGCTGACAAATGGCAAGAAGGCATACAGAAACATGAATTAACTGGAGATCATTATTGGGCAACTGATGGTATGAAAGGAACATTTGGAAAAGCTATTGATATAGATTGGATTCCTAGATATATTATTATAGACAGTCATGGCACCATTGTTACGTATCGTGCCATTGAAACTGATTTTGATAAAATGTACGAGACTTTAAAAACAATACACTAAACAATGAGACAAAAAATAGTAGCTGGAAATTGGAAAATGCATAAAAATGCAGAAGAAACAGAAGATTTACTGAACGAATTAATAGATAAATTACCCACTGATATTGAGGCACAAATAATTGTTGCTCCTACCTTTGTGAACCTAGCCTCCGCCGTTGATCATTTAGAATTTACAAATGTAGCAGTAGCGGCTCAAAATATGCATCAAAATGAAAATGGGGCTTATACTGGTGAAATATCTGCCGGTATGCTAAAAAGTATTGGAGTAAACTTTGTCATTATTGGACATTCAGAACGTAGAGCCTATTTTCATGAAAGTGATGCCTTATTGGCTCAGAAAGTTACTACTGCATTGAAACATGAGATGACAGCTATTTTTTGCTTTGGGGAAGAATTAAAAGACCGACAAAGCGATCAGCATTTTAATGTTGTGGAGAATCAACTGCGCGATGGATTATTCCATTTAGAGGACAAAGACTGGGAACAAATTGTTTTGGCATATGAACCTGTATGGGCCATTGGAACAGGAGAAACTGCTTCACCGGAACAAGCACAAGAAATGCATGAATTTATTAGAGAGACTATAAGAAAAAGATATGGAAGCACAGTCGCTGAAAATGTATCTATACTTTATGGTGGTAGTGTTAAACCGGATAATGCTAAAGAAATTTTCTCTAAACCTGATGTGGATGGAGGACTAATTGGAGGAGCTGCATTGAAAGCAACCGATTTTGCCGCCATAGTGAATTCCATATAAAAAAAGACAAGACACAAAACAAGGAAACCTTTCATTATTTGAAAGGTTTTTTTTATTATATAATCTAAAAAGTGCATTTTATCGATTATTTTTGTATTTTATCGTAATGTCAATTACTTTTACCGTTATTAATTAATGTCAAAATTAAATGAAAACAAATATCATACTGTTATTCGTGCTTTTTATGGCTTGGAATACCAATGCTCAGATTGATACTCAAAGTCGGTTTCAGTCAGACAGCCGGAAATTTTACAGTTGGAATGCTGAATATGACAAATATGAACTCATAGAAACCGAATATGAGAATTCAGTTATTGATATACGTGAGATTGGTTCTAAGACTAATGGCTACATAGTAATCAGCATGGTAGATAATGGCCAGGTTAGAATGCATCATGGTTCCATTTACCAATTTAAACAAGATAGCGATGACGAGGGGAGTTGGTCCATAAAATCAAAATTTATGAAGGCTAAAATAACCTACAATCCTAAAGAAAATACGATTACTTATTTTTATGAAGCGGATAGTAAACGGTTTAATAAGCTGATGATATTTTATGTCAAAGCAGATGAAAAGCCAAACGCTGGTTTAAAAGTGTTGGTCAATACCGACTAAAATTTTTATACAAATGACTTCGTTGAAAGGCTTCCTATTATTACCTTTGCCAAAAATTGCAACATGTCAAACATTTATTTAGGCTATCACTTCACTGTTACTCCAAAGGAACTTGGATCAGAAATCTTAATTGCTGAATTAGGAGAAAAACCATTTGAAAGTTTTATAGAAACGGAGTTAGGTTTTGTGGCTTATGTTCAGAAAGACCTATGGTTTGAGGCCATTTTAGATGATATTTTTGTATTACAATCTGATGAATTTACTATTTCGTACAGCATTGAAGAAATAGATCAAGTCAATTGGAATGAAGAGTGGGAAAAGAACTTTGAACCCATTGAAGTTGATGGTAAATGTCATGTTCGTGCCCCATTTCATTCTAAGACTGATGCCGAATTTGACATCATAATTGAACCTAAAATGAGTTTTGGCACGGGTCATCATGAAACAACTCATATGATGATACAGCATCTTTTAGAAACAGATGTTACTGGACTGAAAACACTAGACATGGGTTGTGGGACTGCTATACTTGCGATTCTTGCAGAAATGAAAGGTGCAAAACCTATTGATGCCGTAGATATTGACAATTGGTGTTATTTAAATTCTATTGAAAATGCTGAGCGAAACCATTGCACTGAAATTTCAGTTTATGAAGGAGATGCAGCTTTGTTAAGCGGTAAAAAGTATGACCTAATCATAGCCAACATTAACCGTAATATATTGTTGAATGACATGTCTTATTATGTTGACTGCTTAAACAAAAATGGCATTCTTTTATTGAGCGGATTCTATACCGAGGATATTCCTTTTATTGATGCTGCTTGTACAGAAAAAGGATTGACTTATAGCAAACAATTTGAAAGAAACAATTGGGTTTCTTTGAAATACGTAAATTAGTACCAGAAATTGATTCAAGAGAAACGAAATGAAAATGAGCACTATTGAAAAAGTACAAGAAGAAGTTTTAGTTGAAGAACATGTTGGGCTAAACAAAGAAATTGTATTGTATAATGACGATGTGAACACCTTTGATCATGTTATTGATACGCTGATCCATGTCTGCAAACATACCGCTGAGCAAGCAGAGCAATGTGCGATTCTAGTGCACTATAAAGGAAAATGCACTGTTAAGACCGGATCCTATGATGCGTTGAAGCCACAATGTACTCAACTATTGGAAGCTGGTTTAAGTGCGGAAATAGTTTAAGCTTTAAATTTCCAATCAAACTCGTCGTTATCTTTGATAATGGCCCCAATTTCAACTCTAATTATCTCTCCAAATTCTGATTGAAGAATTAACCAATTGCTTTCATTGAAATGGTTCTCAGTTGAATCAAAATTTTCTTGTTCCCAGGATTTGAATGGTAATTCGTTTTTTACTTCCTCAATATTTTTTCCTATTACTGTTTTTTCCAACAGAGTGGCTTGGCTATTTGAAGTGATAATATATCCTAAACGGAAGTTTTCATCTTCGTAAAAGGTCAGACGAAGTTTAGCACTATTATATACATAAATCACATTTCCGTCTTCGTCTTTGAACTGTTTATCGGGTTGGTTATAGATTGCTTCAACATGCATTTGCTTCATGCCAAAAAGCAATTGATCGATACCATTTTTGGGATTTATTTTCATCTTTAACATTTTTTAATATTCAAAAATACCAAACTCACTTTTTATGGTAAGCTTTTTTGAATCGTGGGCTTCTACCCTACCTACTATTTTGGCTTCAACGCCAAAAGATTCAGCAATACTAATAATGTCTTGTGCTATTTCATTAGTAACATACACTTCCATTCTATGACCACAATTGAATACTTGATACATTTCCTTCCAATTGGTTTTGGATTGTTCCTGTATGAGTTTAAATAAAGGCGGTATTGGAAACAAATTATCCTTTATGATGTGTACCTTATCTACAAAATGCAATACTTTGGTTTGGGCGCCCCCTGAGCAATGCACCATACCATGAATTTCTTGTGGCGAATACTTGTCTAAAATGGATTTTATAATTGGGGCATAGGTTCGCGTTGGCGAAAGCACTAATTTTCCAGCATCGATAGGGGCATCTTCCACTGCATCTGTAAGTTTAGTATTTCCCGAATACACTAAATAATCGGGTACTGCGTTATCAAAACTTTCGGGGTATTTGCTGGCTAAATAGTTAGCAAAGACATCGTGTCGGGCCGAAGTCAATCCGTTACTTCCCATTCCTCCATTATAACTTTTCTCATAATGAGCTTGACCAAAAGAGGCTAAGCCTACAATGACATCCCCTGTTTGAATAGTGGCATTATCAATCACATCACTGCGTTTCATGCGGGCTGTCACGGTAGAATCCACAATGATTGTTCGCACTAAATCGCCCACATCAGCCGTTTCACCCCCTGTTGAATGAATGGTTACTCCAAAGGTTTTTAATTCGGCAATTAATTCTTCTGTTCCATTGATGATAGCCGAAATGACTTCGGCTGGGATTAGGTTTTTGTTTCTTCCAATAGTGGAAGACAGTAAAATATTATCGGTAGCACCTACGCAAAGTAAGTCATCAATATTCATGATCAAAGCATCTTGCGCAATACCCTTCCAAACTGATAAATCGCCTGTTTCTCTCCAATACATATAGGCCAAGGACGATTTTGTACCGGCTCCATCAGCGTGCATGATTAAGCAATAGTTGTCATCGTTTGTTAAATAATCGGGGACGATTTTACAGAAGGCTTTGGGAAATAGACCTTTATCGATATTTTTTATAGCGTTGTGTACGTCTTCTTTGGAGGCCGAAACGCCGCGAAGGTTATAACGTTGACTGTTATCAGAGCTCATGAGCAGTAGTTAGTTGTGTTGGGCAAAGATAAGATTTGATTTGAGAATTAAGAAAGCTTCTCGGCACAATTTTCCTTCGTTCTTTAGACGAAACAAAATCACCCTAATTGACGCTATTTATTTTTCTAAAATCATAATCTCAACACGGCGATTTTCATCTTCCTCTTGAGCTGATTTCTCGGGTATTGGGTGAATTGGTTTTGAGGAGCCATATCCTTTGAAGGTCATTCGTTTTTTATCTATGGCATTGCGAAGTAAAAACATATAGATAGCCCTGGCTCTGGAAAGTGATACATCATTGACATCGAATACTTTTTGGCAACAAATATGACCTTGAATTTCTATTTTCAACGTTGGATTTTCTTCTAGCGCACAGCGTAATTCAAAGAGAACAGGTTCTGACTTGGGAATAATGCGGGCTGAATTATTGAAGAAATAAATATTTGGCAGTTGGACTGTTTCACCTACTTTGGAGTTCCTAATTTTCTCTGATAAGTCGGACCGAATGGGCTTCTTACTTTCGTTGTAAAAAATAGTCACTTTACGGTTTTCGGCTTGAATTTTGGATTGTTTAAATTCTTTACCAAAAGCAATACTTTGTATATTATTATTTAATTTAAGTTGACTTTTTTCAACTAGCAATTTAACACTATTGATTCTCCGTTCCGCTAGTTTTTTATTGTAATCTTGCGTATCAATACTATCACAATAGCCACGCATTTCTGTTATTTCGATCTCCTTATTATTCGCAATCCATTGATTATAGTTGAGGATGGACTGTTCGTTTGGAAAATCCTTATTAAAATCAAAAAACAGTTCAAATTGCTGTTGTCCCCTACAATGAAAGGAGATAAAACATAACAATAAGATGATTTTAGCTTTCATTATTTATCAATTATCAGAATTTCTACTCTACGATTGGCGGCCCGTTGTGCTTCTGTTCTTTCGGGCAAGGGATATATAGGAAGATTACTTCCTATTCCTTTATAGGCTAGACGATTGTTTTCAATGCCGTGTGAAGCTAAATATTTATAGATAATTAGGGCCCTTCTATAGGACAACTTAGTATCCATTGGATTGGGATTGCAACAGATGTGTCCGTGCACTTCTATTCGCAACTTAGGATAAGTTAACATAATTTGTAGTAACTCTTCTAATAACGGTATTGATTGATCCATTATTTTCTCTGAATTGAAAAAAAAATTGATGTTATTAATTCGGACTAAATCTCCTTTTTTGGCTTTTATAAACTTTGTTTCCAAAGCAGACATTTCGGCTGCGACCAAACCATCGAGCGTATTATAAGTATCTTTACCTTCCTCGCTTACCAGCTCTTCATTTACTATTGGAATAGGATTGTAATAAATCTCCACTTTTCTATTTTCGCTTTGATTTTTTGATAATTTAAAATCTTTACCCAGTGCTTTCAATTCTACTGCATCACTGATTTTAATGTTATTAATTTTTAGCATCCCTATTATAGCATTGATCCTGCGCATCGCAAGGTCTTTGTTGTACTCCCTTTTATCAACACTATCACAATAGCCAATCATTTTTACTATTTCAATGTTGGCATTTTGTTCAAGCCAAGCATTAATTTCTTGAGTGGATTTAGCTGTTGGAGTATCCTTATTAAAATCGAAAAAAACTTGCGTCTTTTGTTGGCTATACCCGCTTAGAGATAGCAGAACTATGAGAATTAATTTTATAAATCTCATTAGTTTTCTAGGATTAAAATTTCTACTCTTCTATTAGCGGCGCGCTCTGTTTCATCTTTTTCGGGCAATGGGAATATGGGTTGGGTACTACCAAATCCTTTATAAGACAGTCTGCCTGGATAGATCCCGTTGGCAATTAAAAAACTATAGATCGCTTTGGCTCTTTGTGTTGATAAATCAACTCGGTCGATAGGCATGCAACAAAGATGCCCTTGGATTTCAATTTTTAAAACTGGATTATTTTGCAACACTACTAACAGTTCATACATTTTAGCTTTGGCTTCGGGCACGACAATAAAGGTATTGATGATAAAATTAAGATCGTCTATTTTAAGTTTTTCTCCCTTTTTGGCTTCGTATATTTTTTTCATAAAAACCTTATCAAGTTTGAATTCTTTATGGGAACCATCTGGATTTTCAAAGACCATCTTTTCGGGAAAATCGATTTCAGGTTTAGGTAATTCAGCCAGCGGTTCTTCTTTCTTAATTCCGAGTATTTCGTCTTCACGGGCAATGTCCTTTTCTAGTAGAAAGTAAATGATTACTTTACGGTTCTCAGCTTTGTTTTGAGATTGGTTGAAGCTTTCTCCGAAGCTACGGGTTTTAAAATCGTCTCTTATTTTGATTTGGTTTTTAACGACATTAAAGATTGCTTCCACTCTATGTTGGGCCAAGGTATCATTGAAACCATTTGAGCCATCTTCATCAGTATAACCATGAATGGCTATTATTTTATTGTTAGTATTTTTTAAAATCCATTCGTTAAGTCTGAGACTTTCTTTTGAGTTTAACTCAAATTTATTGCTGTCAAAGTAGAGTGAAAATTGCTCCTGAGCATAAAATGTTGGAGTATAGAACAGAATAAATAGCGTTAACAGTATTGATTTCATGGCGTGTTTATAATGAAAAACGAAATTTACGGAAAAATAGTATTGCATTGCATGACAAAAGTCAAGTTGGAATATTTATTTTAATATATTTGTAATCTAAATCATCGTCAAATGAAAAAAACACTACTCATTTATTTTTTAATACTATCGCTATCAGCCACTTCACAATCCCTGATACAATCGGTTAATTCTGGAAGTATTATTGCTTCTAATTCTGCTGTTTCTATTGGTGAGATTGTCGTGGTTCCTGTAAATCAATCACAATCCAGCAGTGGCATTATTGGCATTTTGGCGCAAACGCAGCAAGCTTTAGAGGTGCCACAATTGGAATTAAGTCAAAAAATCACGGTATTTCCGAACCCAACAACGGCAACAGTATATTTTCAAACCGACCTTAGCTTACTTAACGAGAAGGTTTCGATCTACAATGTATCGGGGCAATTGGTCTCTGAAAAACAAATCATGGGGGACAATTCTTTGGACTTGTCAGCCCTTTCCGCAGGAATCTACCTAATTCAATTCTCGAATAAAAACATTAACGCGTTTAAAATAATCAAACACTAAGATGAAGAAATTACTACTCCTATTTGCTCTTTTGAGCTCGTTTTTCACTTTCGCCCAAGTACCTCAGGGGATTTCTTATCAAGCGATTGCTTTAAATGGTTCTGGAACTCCGGTCGTGAGTTCGAATGTACGCGTTAGACTTTCTCTTTTGGATAACACCGCCACAGGTACCGTTTTATTTTCGGAGACCCATTTAAAAACGACCAATGCACAAGGATTATTTAATTTGACTATTGGTCAGGGAACAGTAGTTTCAGGTGCCTTTAATACTATAAACTGGGGCATCAATGCTAAATTCTTAAAAGTGGAATTGGACGTTACTGGAGGTACTTCATATGTGCTGGCTGGTACAACCCAATTGTTATCGGTTCCTTATGCTATGCATGCTGGCACTGTAACTTCTATTCCTGCCAGCGCAGTAAGCGGTATTGGTTCGGATGCTCTGAAAAGCAGCGCTTTTATAGTGATTGACGGCTCAAGCGTAAAAGGCTTTAATAACGGTGTTTGGTCTTCCCAAGCCTTTAGCGCTCAAGTGTATTCATCAGATGTTATTGAAACCAATAAAATGTTTTTAATTATTGACGGATCAAGTATTAAAAGTTTTGCTAATGGTGCATGGGCTACTCAAACCTTTAGCGGTCAAGTCTATACTTCGGATATCGTAGAATCAAGTGCTAATTTTTTAATAATAGATAACGCTACAGTTAAGGGATTTTCGAATGGTATTTGGTCGACTCAAACATTTAGTGGTCAAGTTTATTCTTCTGACATAATTTCTTCTAACGGAAACTTTGTTGTTATTGACGGTTCGACTGTCAAGGGATTTACCAATGGTACATGGTCCACTCAAACATTTAGCAGCCAGGTTTATTCTTCAGACATTATCAACTCAAACGGAAGCTTCTTACTACTTGATGGCTCGACTATTAAGAGTTATTCAAATGGAATATGGGCTACGCAAGCCTTTTCTGGGCAGGTTTATTCATCCGATATCATAACTTCTGCAAAAAATTAAATTCGTAGAAAACAAAGCGGACTTAAAACATTAATTATATAACTATTTTCAATGAAAAAACTATATCGACTATCGTTCCTGATTATATCATTTTGCACTTTTGCTCAAGTACCTCAGGGAATATCTTACCAGGCCATTGCTTTAAATGGTTCTGGATCTCCGGTCGTGAGTTCGAATGTACGCGTTAGACTTTCTCTTTTGGATAACACCGCCACAGGTACCGTTTTATTTTCGGAGACCCATTTAAAAACGACCAATCCGCAAGGCTTATTTAATTTGACTATTGGTCAGGGAACCACGGTTTCTGGAGTTTTTGCAACAATTAACTGGGGCACTAATGCTAAGTTCTTAAAAGTAGAAATGGATGCCACTGGAGGTACTACTTTTGTATTGGTTGGTACAACCCAATTATTAACTGTTCCTTATGCTATGTATGCAGCAAGTGTTGGAAGTATTGCAGGAAATGCAAATATAAATGATGAAATAGTAGAAAACAAGTCAACTAACTTTGCTTTTGTTGATTCTTCCGACTATAAAGTTTATGCCTATTCTATTGCTCTTGCCTCGTGGTCGTCGCAAGCTTTTAACCAATTCGCAAGTCCAGCTCTAGTTGTTTCCAATGGAAATTTTGCCTTTAATGATTCTTCAGATAATAAAATCTATGTTTTCAATGGAAAAACTGGCATTTGGAGTTCTCAACCTTACAATCAATTTGCTAGTCCTTCCATAAGCCAGTCAAACGGTAATTTCTCATTTAATGATTCTTCAGATAATAAAATTTACACCTATACTGCTAAGACGGGGGCATGGACATCTCAAAGCTATAATCAATTTGCGAGTCCGTCAACAATTGTTTCAAATAACAATATAGCCTTTAATGATTCATCAGACAATAAAGTTTATGTGTACAATGCTCTAACTGGAGTATGGAGTTCTCAAGCTTACAATCAATTTGCTAGTCCGACAATTACCGGATCTAATGGCAATTTTGCTTTTAATGATTCGTCTGATAACAAAATATACATTTTTAATGGTAAAAATGGGACTTGGACCTCGCAATCTTATAATCAGTTTGCAAGCCCTTCCATCACAACCTCACCGACAAATTAATAGAAAAGTTAAGTTTCG
>CANBOV010000048.1 GCA_947371275.1 Flavobacteriaceae bacterium
TAAAGTTCGGCCAATCCTACTGAATATTCACCTTTACCACAGCCTAATTCGATAATTATTGGATTGTCATTTTTAAAAAAATCGGAATTCCATTTTCCTCTTAAGGAAAAATTACCTCCTACTACTTCTTCTCTTGTTGGTTGGAAAACGTTTTCAAATGTTTCATTTTCCTTAAATCTTTTTAATTTATTCTTACTTCCCACAAACTTAATTTTTTGGTAAAATTAAGGAAATATAAACTATTGGAAATCTTTTTTATTTTGCACCATGAAAAGAGTAACTTACCATCTTGGAAACTAACAGAAAAAATATCTTAGTTGCCCCTTTAAATTGGGGTTTAGGTCATGCGACACGTTGCATTCCAATTATTCGTGAATTACAAAAAAATGATTTCAATGTAATTATCGCTAGTGATGGAGGAGCTCTAAGCCTGCTACAAAAAGAATTTCCCGATTTACTTGCCTTACCCTTGCCCTCTTATGATATTGAATATGCGCAAAACGGGGATGATTTTAAATGGAAATTAATTAAGAACAGTCCGAAATTATTGTTAGCGATCATTACTGAAAATAAAAAAGTTAAAGAATGGGTTACCCAATATGACTTGACTGGGATAATTTCAGACAACCGTTTTGGTGTCTACAATAAACAAATACCCAGTGTTTTTATAACGCACCAGCTCAAAGTACTTTCGGGAGACACTACATGGATATCCAGTAAAATACATCAATTTTTCATCAAAAAATTTACGGTTTGTTGGGTTCCTGATCTTCAAGAAAAACCAAACCTGACAGGGAAAATGGGGCATCTAAAAACTACTGATTTAGCACTTGAATATATTGGCCCATTGAGCAGACTAGAAAAAAAAGAGCTGCCAAATCTATATTCATTGATGGTAATTCTATCTGGTCCCGAGCCACAGCGAACTTTATTGGAAACTATATTGACTGAAGAAGTAGCCCATTTTAATGGGAATGTAATTTTCATTAAAGGCGTGATAGAGTCTGTGCAAAAAAAGAGTCAAGATAAGCACATCACTTATTATAACTTTATGACATCACTTGAATTAGAAAATGCCGTAAATGAAAGTGAAATGGTATTATGTCGGTCGGGTTATACCACAATAATGGATTTAACTAAACTAAATAAAAAGGCATTTTTTATTCCGACTCCGGGGCAATTTGAACAAGAGTATTTGGCTAAAAAAATGCGGCGATCAGGCTTTGCACCTTTTGCAAAACAAGATGACTTTAGGATAGAGAAATTATTGGAAGTAGCTTTATACAAAGGATTGCCGGAACTCCATAAAGAAGTTGACTGGGCTGCATTATTTGAACTTTTCGAGGGTAAATGAGAATTCAGATCCTTTTCCGAATTCGCTTTCTACATAAATTTTTTCGCCATGGGCTTCAATAATGTGTTTGACAATAGAGAGTCCGAGTCCTGAGCCACCCTCACTGCGCGCACCACTTTTGTCAACTCTGAAAAAACGTTCAAATAAACGGGAGATATAATGCTGTTCAATTCCTTCTCCATTATCTCTGAATCGGACAATGATTTTGTCGTTTACTAAATCTTCTATAGTCACTTCGGTTGTGCCATTTTCTTTACCATATTTAATGGAATTCATGACGAGATTAGTCAAGACTTGTTGTATTTTCTCTTTATCGGCAAATACTTTTATTGCTTTATTGTATTTCCTATCAAACATCAAAATGATATTTTTTTTATCGGCTTTCATTTCCAATAAGTCAAATACATTTTGAATGAGTTCCACAATATCAAATCTTGTCAATTCTAGGTTTAAATCTCCCATTTCTAGTTTAGAGATCATGTCTAAATCTTCGACGATATAGATTAAACGCTCTACTCCTTTTTCGGCGCGTTCTAAATATTTCTTTCGAACATTCTTATCGTTTATGGCGCCATCCAGTAGGGTTGAAAGATAACCTTGTACTGTAAACAAAGGTGTTTTAAGTTCATGTGATACATTTCCCAAAAACTCCCGACGGTATTCTTCACGCACTTTAAGCGTTTCGATTTCCATCTTTTTATCGGTTGCAAACTTTTTAACCTGTTTGGTTAACGTAGCCATGTCGGTCGTAATGGGCTGGTTTCTAAAGGAAGTGGATTCTAATAAAGAAACATCATCGTAGATTTTTTTTACTCTGCGGTAAATGAAATGTTCTACTCGATATTGAATCACGAAGAAGGAAAAAGTAAACATACAAAGTGCGAACACCGAACATATTTGCCAGGAGTATTCGTGAAAAAACCATAATAATAGTCCAAGAAAACCTGTGGCAAACATCGTTATATAGGAAGAGGATATTACCGCAAACCTGTAGGTTTTCTTAAAATTAATTTTCATTTAGACTTCTAATTTATAGCCTACGCCTTTTATGGTTTTAAACAAATCTTCTCCTATTTTTTCGCGTAATTTTCTAATGTGCACATCAATGGTTCTGCCACCAACGATCACTTCATTTCCCCATACTTTATCCAAAATTTCTTCTCTTTTGAAAACTTTTCCGGGTTTAGAGGCTAAAAGGTAGAACAATTCAAATTCTTTTCTTGGTAAAATGATTTCTAAACCGTCTTTAATAATTTTATACTCTTCGCGGTTAATTTCAATTCCGCCTACATTAAGTGTTTCAGAGGCTTGTTCGTCGCTTTTTAAACGACGCAGTAAAGCTTTCACTTTACTAACTAATAATTTTGGTTTTATTGGTTTTGTGATGTAATCATCTGCTCCGGCATCAAACCCTGCCACTTGTGAATAATCTTCACTGCGAGCGGTCAAAAACGTTATGATTACATTACTTAATTCTGGTAATTTTCTGATGTTTTCACAGGCTTCCATGCCATCCATTTCGGGCATCATCACATCCATAATGATGAGTTGAGGAAGTTCCTTTTTGGCTTTGACAATTGCCTCTTTACCGTTGGTAGCGGTAACGATTTGATAGCCTTCCTGAGAAAGGTTATACCCTACAATTTCAAGGATATCCTGTTCATCATCTACTAATAATATCTTAATGTCTTTTTTTTTCATAATGGACACAATTATTTGTTGTGGATGTAAAGGTAAAGATAATACAAAATGAAAATATAAAGCCAAATCATGTTAACAGTAATTTAATGTGTTAACAATTTAGTAATGTACCATTTACTGTTTATGCTTAATCTATTTGTTAAAATTACTGTTTTGGCATACTATTTGAAATATTTTTATACATTTGTAATAACCAAATATGGTGTCATGGCTAAAAATTACTTTTATATAGCTCTTTTATTAGGTATGTTCTCCTTTGCTGCTCAAGCACAAGAAGGAAAGCAGACGGGTAGTGATGCATTGGGATTTTTTCCAAATCCTGTAAGCAATGGCAAGATATACATTACCTCAAAAACCAGTCTTGATAAAAACATTTTGATTTTTGATGTGTTGGGTAAAAAAGTGTTTGAAATCACTATTTCTTCTAAAGAATTGAACATTGCTTCAATTCCTCCAGGTGTTTACATTATCAAAATTACAGAGGGCGATACTACTGCCACTAGAAAACTAATTGTCAGATAGTTGCACTGATTGTTAAATTACTTTTAATTAATCATTTTTTTACATTCAAATTTTCAGCAAACCAAATTTGTGATTATATTTGTGGGCTAATTAAATTTAAAAAAATGAAAAAAATTTACTCTTTATTATTATTGGTAGTTAGTTGTGCGTCCTTTGGACAAACGATCTATTCTGAAAATTTTGGTACTACCGCTCCCTCAGCAAGCCCTTACCCTTTGGTGACCGTGTATGCAGGATTTCAAAATACTGCACCTATCACTTACACTGGAACTAGTTCAGTTAGATCTAGTGGTACACTTTCAACAGGATATAATGGAGCATCAGCTGGTTCACACGTATTTATCAGTGTAACGACAGGAGTTGGTCAAGTATTTCAAATAGATGGTATTAATACTTCTGCTTATAACAGTGCCGATCTTCAATTGTCTTTTGGATATTTAAAAAGCAGTGCTGCTAGTGTTGCTTTAGTCGTTGAAAAAAGTACTGATGGAACAAACTGGTCTCCAATTACTTTTACCGATAACACTAATGGAAGTTGGAATTTAGTTACGGTAGCCGGTGGACAAATACCATCATCAACTACCTTATCTTTACGTTTAACAAATCCATCTACAGCCACTACAAACGCTCCTCAATTTAGAGTTGATGACATTAAAATAAGCAATGTTAATGCTTCTTGTACATTAACATTGGGTGCTGCAACTACTGTATGTGATGTATTCACTACAGGAATTGACACTTACACTACTACTATTCCTTATACTGGTGGAGGTTCAGGATCTTACACTATCACTCCTTCTGCTGGAGCGGTAAGCGGAGACAATCCTGGCACTGCAGCGACAGGTAACATTATAATTACTGGTGTGAATGAAGGAACGAATCTTGTGGTTAACATCGTAAGCGGAGTTTGTTCTTATCAAGCTAATGCTAACTCTCCTGAGTGTAAAGCGACCAATACATTACCTTATAGTGAGTCATTTGCTTATACTGTAGGTAGTGCATTAGGAACATCACAAATGTGGTCTAGCTTTAATACTGGTGATGATGTTGCTGCTGTTGCGGGTAGTTTGAATTATAGTGGTGTTACATCCACTGGAAATTCAGTTTTACTTTCTGGAGCTGGTAAAGAATGTACAAGTCCGTTTACTAGTACTACTGCTGGAACTTTATATGCAGCCTTTTTATTAAATGTATCTGATTTAGCCTTAATGGTGGACGGAAACGCTGGTTATTTTGCTGGTCTTTGTGGTACTGGTTCTGCTGATTACAAAGGAAGAGTTTTTGTAAAAAGAATTGGAACTCAGTATTCTATTGGATTTGATATCGCAGGTTCTACTACTAACGTTGAGACTACTTTGAGAAATGTAGGTGACATCGTTTATGTAGTTATTGGTTATGATTTTGACACTAACTCTCTTGGTTTATGGCTTAATCCAACTGCTGGAGCTGCTCCAACGCTTTTTGTAAATCCTACTACTCCTCTTACTGCTTTAGGATGGTTTACGTTGAGACAAGATTCCGATGCTAATACGCCAACTGTTCAAGTTGATGAATTAAGAATTGTTACTTCTTTAACTGATTTAGGGTTGACCTTAGGTGTAAGCCAAAATTCAATTAAAGGTTTAAAAGTTTATCCTAACCCAGTTTCTAACGGAACTTTGTTTATTGAAACTACTACTAACGCTACTAAAAACATCGTTATTTATGATGTATTAGGCAAACAAGTTTTAAACGCTACTGCAGTTGATAATGCTATCAATGTAAGTTCGTTAAAAGCTGGTGTTTATGTAGTGAAAATCACGGAAGAAGGTAAAACGGCTACAAGAAAATTGGTTGTGAAATAATCGTTACTATACTATATTTTAAAGCCCTGATGAAAGTCGGGGCTTTTTTATTTTCCTTACTTTTGCCAAATAAAAAGAAGACGATTGCTTAATTCACACGATATATTTACGATTTCATCCCAAAAGCAATTTGAAAAAATAGCGCTTAAAGTCTTTCGTTATCAGTACGAAAACAACTTGGTTTATCAGGAATTTTGTGATTATTTAAAAGTAGAAAAGCACAGTGTAAAATCACTATCTCAAATACCGTTTTTGCCGATACAGTTTTTTAAAAGTCATGCGGTGGTTTCTAATCAAGAGGCTATTCAAGAGACTTTTACTAGTAGTGGTACAACTGGAATGATTACCAGCAAGCATTTGGTTACTGACGTTTCGTTATATGAACAAAGTTATCGCTTAGCTTTTTCAGAATTTTATGGAAATATAGAAGACTATGCTGTGCTGGCGTTGCTTCCTTCCTATTTGGAACGGACGGGATCCTCTTTAATTTACATGGTGAAGGATTTAATTGAACGGTCCAACAACGAACATAGTGGCTTTTACTTGAACAACCATGATGAATTACTTTCAAAGCTACTTGAACTGGATCGTTCCGGTCAAAACGTGCTTTTAATTGGCGTGACCTATGCCTTATTGGATTTGATCGAGCAGCAAAACTTTCACCTCAAGAACACCATCATTATGGAGACAGGAGGCATGAAAGGCAAACGTAAAGAAATGATACGGGAGGAACTACACGATGTCCTGTCTAAAGGATTTGGTGTTTCCAGTATTCACTCTGAATATGGAATGACCGAATTGCTATCGCAGGCCTATTCTCTTGGGGAAGGTGTATTTGAATGTCCGGCCTGGATGCACATTCTAATTCGCGATACGGAAGATGCGCTGACTTATGTGGCCGATGGGAAAACGGGAGGTGTAAACGTCATTGACCTAGCCAACATTAACTCTTGCTCTTTTATTGCGACGCAAGATTTGGGCAAAAAACAACCCAATAATTCTTTTGAAATATTGGGTCGCTTTGATCATTCGGACATCCGTGGATGTAATTTGATGGTTATATAACCTTTATCAAATAATAGTTTTTCTTTCCTTTTTGTAGCATTAAAAACTGGTCATTGATTAGGTCCGCTTTTGTAATACTATAGTCGGCTCCTACTTTTTCTTTGTTTAGGGAAATTGAGTTCTGTTGAAGTTCTCTTCTTGCATCACTATTGGACGCCAAAAATCCAGTCTTGGCAGATAAAGCAGCAATCATGTCTAGTCCGTTTTCTAAATCCTCATTAGTAACTTCTGCTTGAGGGACTCCTTCAAAAACTTCTAAGAAGGTTTTAGTGTCTAATTTCTTTAAGTCATCCATGGTTGGGCTAAAGAACGCACCTGAAGCAAAAATAGCTTTTTCTAATTCCTCGCTACCGTGCACAAAAGTCGTTATTTCTTCGGCCAAGCGTTTTTGTAATACTCTTAGATGCGGAGCTGTTTGATGTTCAGCAATTAATGCATCTATAGTTTCTTTCGATAAGAACGTGAAAATCTTGATGTATTTTTCGGCATCTACATCTGTCGTGTTCAACCAAAATTGGTAAAACTTGTAAACTGATGTTTTATCTGCTGTTAACCAAACATTACCCCCTTCAGATTTACCAAATTTAGATCCATCGGCTTTGGTGATTAAGGGGCAGGTCATTGCATAAGCTTTGGCACCTTCTCCATTCATTCTGCGCACCAATTCGGTTCCCGTTGTGATATTTCCCCATTGGTCTGAACCCCCCATTTGCAACAAACAATTATGAGCTTTATACAAATGATGGAAATCGTAGCCTTGTATTAGTTGGTAGGTGAACTCGGTAAAACTCATTCCTTCACCACTCTCACCGCCTAAACGTTTTTTTACAGAATCCTTGGCCATCATATAGTTTACTGTAATACGCTTCCCTACATCACGAGCAAAGTTAATAAATGAGAAATCCTTCATCCAATCGTAGTTATTCACTAAAATTGGTGCGTTAGCCTCATTTGAATTGAAATCTAAAAAACGAGACAAAACCGCTTTGATACCCGCCACATTTTTTTCTAATGTAGCTTCGTCAAGTAAATTTCTTTCATCCGATTTACCCGAAGGATCACCTATCATACCAGTAGCACCCCCTACTAAAGCAATTGGTTTGTGGCCAAACTTTTCTAGGTGTACTAACAAAATAATTGGGACCAAACTTCCTATATGTAATGAATCACTTGTAGGGTCAAAGCCAATATAAGTGGTGGTCATTTCTTTTAAAAGTTGCTCCTCAGTTCCTGGCATAATATCGTGAACTAAGCCACGCCATTGCAATTCTGCTACTAAATTCTTCATTTTGTCTGTATTTCTCTAATGAGCGCAAAGATAGTTTTTAATTCCTCAATTTGAAAATATGAAAATGGCACATCACAAATTAAAAACTAACATTGACCGTCAAAAAAAATGATTAATTATTACCTTTGCCGCTATGATATTAGTCACAGGAGGAACAGGTTTAGTAGGAGCCCATTTATTGCTGCTTTTAGCAGAAAATGATGATGCCCTCCGTGCCATTTACCGAGAACCCTCCTCTATTGAAAAAACAAAATCTCTTTTTTTATTATATAATAAAGAGGGGTTGTTTTCCAAAATAGAATGGGTACAAGGAGATATCATTGATGTTCCATGTTTGGAAACTGCCTTTAAAAATGTGACGTATGTTTATCATTGTGCTGGTTTGATATCCTATGATCCTGACGATGAAAACGCACTTCGCAAAACCAATATAGAAGGCACGGCCAACATCGTTAATTTCTCATTGGCCTATAACATCAAAAAACTTTGTCATGTAAGTTCCATTGCTGCATTAGGTGACTTGGCCACAAACGAGACTGAAATCACGGAAGAAACGGAATGGAACCCCGAAGTACTGCATAGTGATTATGCTATTTCAAAATATGGAGCTGAAATGGAAATTTGGAGGGGGAAACAAGAAGGGTTGAATGTAATCATAGTAAACCCAGGGATAATATTAGGGCCAGGATTTTGGAAACAAGGCAGTGGAGTTTTCTTTACAGAAATCAAAAAAGGATTTCCATTCTATACTAAAGGAATTTCAGCTTATGTTGGCGTTATAGACGTAGTAAAAATCATGGTACTATTAATGCAAAGTTCGAATAATGGAGAACGCTATACGCTCATTTCCGAAAACGTATCGTATGAAAAAATCATAACTCAAATTGCTGAAAAGTTTGCTGCTACAAAACCTACACTGGAGGCCAAGCCATGGTTGTTAGGAATAGCTTGGAGAATTGATTGGGTACTATCTACTTTTTTTAGAACAAAAAGAAAATTATCTAAATACAGTGCCCAAGCGTTGTGTTCCTATACCTTGATTTCAAATGACAAAATTAAAGTTGCTTTGCAATATGAGTTTCAAGGCATTGATGATGTCATAAAAAAATGTATTGATATACAGCAATAATTATTACTGCACCTGCGGTGTGTCTGGGTTTATGGCTGTAGATCTTGAAACAACATTACCTCCATATTTTTTAGTATTCTCTTCTAATTTAGTTTTGACTGCTGCAAATATTTTTTTGTATTCTTCCATATCGGAAGCATAATATTTGTTGCTTTGTGCTAATTGGATACTGTCTATTTTGTATTTTTTGTAGATGTAATCATCTATGCCAATTTTATTTATTCCGCCGCTAATATTCTGTGCTTTAATTGCCTGAAGGAGTGACAAATCATAAAGAACATTGATCATTTTGTCTTTACTTATGAGATTTTTAGGTTTTTCAATAGTTGAAGTGCACCCTATAACGATTAGAAAAAAACTAATCAAAATACCTTTTTTCATTATTTCCATTTTATCTATTGAATAACAATCGCTTTCCGACTGGTATTTCTTTTACTTTAAAATTTTGATAGACTAATTCTCCATTGACAAAAGTATGCGTAATTCTTGATTTAAAATTATACCCTTCAAAAGGAGACCAACCGCATTTATAAAAAATGTTTTCTGGTTTAACATTCCAAGGTAAACTTGGATTCACTATTACTAAATCAGCAAAATAACCAAGTTTAATAAAGCCTCTTTTTTCTATTTTAAAGATTTTTGCTGGATTGTGACACATCTTTTCGACAATCTTTTCGACCGTTATTTTACCTTGATGGTTTGCTTCAAACATAGCTACTAAAGCATGTTGTACTAATGGTCCTCCCGAAGGAGCTTTCAGGTATGACTGCTTTTTTTCTTCTAATGTATGGGGAGCGTGATCTGTGGCAATCACATCGATTCTATCATCTAGCAACGCTTCCCAAAGTACCTTTCTATCATTGGCCGTTTTAACAGCGGGATTCCATTTTATGAAATTACCTTTGGTTTTATAGTCTTCCTCTGTAAACCAAAGGTGATGTATACAAACTTCGGCTGTAATTTGCTTTTCTTCAAGAGGGATTTTATTGGAGAACAATTCCATTTCTTTGGCTGTAGAGAGATGAAATATATGCAATCTTGCTCCCGTTTTCTTTGCTAATGCAATGGCTTTGGACGAAGACAAATAGCAAGCTTCTTCGCTTCGAATCAAATGATGAAATTCAATTGGAATATCTTCACCAAACTGTAGTTTATACCGTTCTAAATTGGCTTTAATCGTTGCTTCATCTTCGCAATGGACTGCAATTAACATTTTGGTAGATGAAAATATCTTTTCTAATGCCTCTTCATTATCCACTAGCATGTTTCCTGTAGACGAACCCAGAAATAATTTTATACCAGCTACATTTTTGGGATTTGTTTTTAGAAGTTCCTCTAGATTGTCGTTAGTCCCTCCCATCATAAAAGAATAATTGGCATAGGATGTATTGGAAGCGATTTGGTATTTATCCTCTAAAATCTCTTGAGTAATAGCATTGGGAATTGTATTTGGTTGCTCGATAAAGGACGTTATCCCACCGGCAACTGCGGCTCTACTTTCGGAGGCTATGTCACCTTTATGGGTTAGACCTGGTTCTCTAAAGTGCACCTGATCATCAATGGCTCCTGGAATTAAATAGCTCCCTTCGGCATCAATAATTTTACAGCTGGATAATTTCGGACTTATGCTTTCTGCTATTTCGACAATATATTCATTTTCAATCAAAACATCGCCCTCGAAAATCACTCCTTCATTTACAATTTTGGCATTCTTAATTAAAATGGTATTCATTCGTAGTATTTATAATCGGTTAAAAAACTTCCTTACTCTTAATGAAATAACTCCAAAAATAGCTTCTTTGATGATAGCACCACTCATTTTGGATTGTCCTTTGGTGCGGTCTGTAAATATAACTGGCACTTCTTGAATAGTGAATTTTTGTGAAAATGCTCTATATTTCATTTCGATTTGAAAAGCATAACCAATAAATTTAATTCTGTCTAAACTTATATTTTCTAAAACGGTTCTACGATAGCAAATATAACCTGCTGTGGCATCCATGATTTTCATTCCTGTTATCATTCTGACATAGACTGAAGCAAAGTAAGAAAGCAACACTCTACTCAATGGCCAATTTACCACATTAACTCCGGTTACATAACGAGAACCAATGGCTAAATCAGCATGGTTATTTTGGCAAGCATTATAGAGTCTTTCAAGATCATTTGGATCATGTGAAAAATCAGCGTCCATTTCGAACACAAAGTCATATCCTTTATTGAGTGCCCATTTAAACCCGTGAACATAAGCAGTCCCAAGTCCGGCCTTTTTAGTTCTCACTTCCAAAAACAATTTACCTTCGAACTCCTTTTGCAATTCACTTACTTTTGCAGCGGTTTTATCAGGGGAATTATCATCAACTACTAAAACATGAAAAGATTTTGGTAAAGAAAAAACGGCACGAATTATATTTTCGATGTTTTCAATCTCGTTATAGGTTGGAATAATTACAATGCAGTCACTCATAAAACACAATCAAACTTATTTTGCAAAAATAAACTTTTTATTAGTGGTCTTTCTTAATAATTATATAATAATTTAACAAATAAAAAATTAGTAATTTTGCCGTGATGATGATAGAAACCATATTACAACCAAGAGTAGTAGCATTTAAAGATTGGGTTACTTTTCTTTTTATCTTTTCGTTTGCTTTAATAGCTATCACAAAAACGGCATTTGAAACTCGCTTTAGTGATTTCATTCGCATTTTAGCTTCTGACAAGTACATTAAGGTATATAAAGACCCTTCCCATTTGATGAGTGGATTTACCATCCTTTTATTTATAGTACAGGTCATTTCATTTTCTTTATTTATTCAATTGGTTTTAAGTCATTTTGGCTATATCTCAAAATTAGACTGGATAACCTATATTCGTATTGTGACGTTTTTGGGTGTATTTATACTTTCTAAATTTTTAATTGAAAAGATTATCGCGACCACTTTTAATATAGAAGAATTTACAGAGCAACTAAATTTACAAAAAGTAAGTTATCGTACTTTCATTGCGCTACTGCTACTTCCCTTCACTATCTACCTGTATTATAACAATTATTCATCAAATCTTTTGCTTTATTGCATTATTGCTGTGATTTTAATAATTAACTTGTTTACTTATCTAATTTCACTAAAGATTTATCAAAACTTGATCTTAGGTAAGTTGTTTTATTTTATTTTGTATCTTTGCGCACTTGAAATAGCGCCCTACTATTTTATATATTATTTGATTACAAAAAATTTAGCACATTAAAATGTCAAATTTGAAAGTGAAAACAATTTTGGTGTCACAACCAGAGCCTAAGGTAGAAAATTCTCCTTATTTTGATTTACAACAAAAGCATAAGGTGAAAATTGATTTTCGCCCATTTATACATGTAGAAGGGGTAAATGCTAAAGATGTTAGAGCGCAGAAAATTGACCTGAATAATTATACGGCAATTATCTTAACTAGCCGAAATTCTGTTGATCATTTTTTCAGAGTAGCTGAGGAGATGCGTTATAAAGTTCCTGAAGATTTAAAATATTTTTGTCAATCGGAGGCTATTGCTTTTTATTTACAGAAATATGTCGTTTACCGAAAACGCAAAATATATGTTGGGCAAAAAGACTTTGTTGATTTATCACCATTGATTAAAAAATACAAAGAAGAAAAGTTCTTATTACCTGCTTCAGACCAGTTAAATTTTGATGTACCTCAAACTTTAAACAATTTAAAAGTAGCATGGACACAGGCTACTTTTTACAAAACTGTTATGAGTGACTTATCGGACTTGGCGGATGTTTATTATGACGTATTGGCCTTTTTCAGTCCGACAGGAATAAAGTCTTTATTTAAAAACTTCCCTGATTTCAAGCAAAACAATACTCGTATAGCTGTATTTGGCAGTACCACTCAAAAAGAAGCATTAGAGCATGGATTGCGCATTGATATTTTAGCGCCAACACCAGATACTCCATCAATGACTATGGCGTTAGAGCGATACATTGCTGATGCTAATAAAGGAAAATAATTTATAGTGCCTATTATAATCGAAAAAGCCATTCAATAACTGAATGGCTTTTTCTTTGGTTAGGGTTTGGTTGATATGCGTATTATTCCAATTGCGGACCTGCTTTTACCAAGCTTAGTCCTTCTTGGTTATCGGTATATTGAACAAAGTTTTTGATGAAACGGGAGGCTAAGTCTGTTGCTTTTGCGTTCCACTCTGAAACCTCTGTATAGGTATCTCTTGGGTCTAAAATGGCCGGGTTCACATCGTGTAATGAGGTTGGCACTGTTAAATTAAACATTGGAATTACTTTAGTGTCTGCTTTTTCAATGGACCCGTCTAAAATGGCATCAATTATTGCGCGGGTATCTTTTATTGAAATACGTTTCCCTGTACCGTTCCATCCAGTATTGACCATATAGGCTGTGGCTTTATGTTGTTCCATTTTCTTTACTAATTCTTCTCCGTATTTTGTTGGATGCAACGACAAGAACGCTTTCCCGAAGCAAGCCGAGAAGGTAGGTTCTGGTTGGGTTACTCCTCTTTCGGTACCGGCTAATTTTGCGGTAAAACCTGAAAGGAAGTAATATTTGGTTTGTTCTGGAGTTAATTTAGAAACGGGCGGCATGACTCCGAAGGCATCGGCAGTTAAGAAGATTACTTTGGTGGCATGACCTGCTTTTGAAATAGGTTTTACTATATTATGGATATGGTAAATAGGATAGGAAACGCGTGTATTTTGAGTAACGGAGCCGTCTTTGAAATCAATAATACCATTAGCATCTAGGGTAACATTTTCTAGTAAGGCATCTCTTGTGATGGCACCATAAATATCGGGTTCGTTTTCTTTACTAAGGTCAATTGTTTTAGCATAACACCCACCTTCAAAATTGAACACTCCATCGTTATCCCATCCGTGTTCATCGTCGCCTATAAGTTCGCGTTTTGGGTCGGTGGACAAGGTAGTTTTTCCTGTTCCGGATAAGCCAAAGAAAATGGCAACATCACCGTCTTTCCCTTTATTGGCTGAACAATGCATTGAAGCGATGCCTTGCAGAGGAAGGTAATAGTTCATCATAGAGAACATACCTTTTTTCATTTCGCCTCCGTACCACGTTCCGCCGATTAACTGCATTTTTTCGGTAAGATTGAACGCTACATATACTTCAGAATTTAGTCCGTGGGCTGCATAGTCTTCAAAAGACGTTTTAGAACCGTTCATTACTATGAAATCAGGTTCGCCAAAAGACTCTAATTCAGCCTCTGTTGGACGAATGAACATGTTCGTAACGAAATGGGCTTGCCAGGCCACTTCCATAATGAAACGCACTTTTAAACGGGTATTTTCATTGGCTCCGCAATAAGCATCCACTACATATAACTTTTTCTCAGAAAGTTGGTTTATGGTCGTTTCTTTTAGGGCGTTCCAAGTATTGGGTGTAATGGGTTTGTTATCATTTACTGCTTTATCGGAGGTCCACCAAATAGTATCTTGCGTAACATTGTCTTTTACTATGTATTTGTCTTTTGGTGATCTACCGGTAAAAACACCGGTCATCACATTTACTGCTCCAAGTTCAGAAAGCTGTCCTTTTTCGTACCCTTGTAAATTAGCATCTAGTTCGTCATTATATAATTTTTCAAAGGAAGGGTTATAGATAATTTCTTTAACGTTTTTGATTCCGTATTGTTCTAACGAAATCGATTTCGTAATTTGAGCGTAGTTCTCCATGGAAATTGGTTTGTGTTGTTTTATAAATCAGGCTACAAAGGTAAAAATTAAATTATAGAAACTATTTTTTTAGAGAAAATATTATTGTTTCTTTTTAATCATATTCCAAAACAACAGTCCCCAGCCCCCGATTAATAAGGCTCCACCTATAGGTGTGATGATTCCAATGGGTTTAAAATTTATCCCTGAAAGGTTTTTGGTGGCTATTAGATAGAGGGAGCCAGAGAAGAAAATTACTCCAAAAACGATGAGTCTAAAAACGATTGTTTTGGCTTTTGCGGCCAAAAAGGGATTTGCTCCGAGGAACCCTAAAAAAAGGGCGTGATACATTTGGTATCTGACCCCTGTTTCAAAAGTATTTAGTTGCGGTATTGACAAGTAGTTTTTTAAAGCATGTGCTCCAAAAGCGCCTAAGATAATTGCGGTCATACCCATAAAGGCAGCGACCCCTACTATTTTTCGTTCCATAGTGATAGTTTGCATACGATAGTACAAATTTATTCGTTATCTAAGGAATGGAGCAAAAAATTGGCTATTATTTTAGAAATTTAACCATTTTAAATATTTTATATTTGCAGCATTAATTATTGGACATGAAGAAAATACTATTTATCCTTTGCGCCCTATTTCTAGTTAGCGCTTCGACGAACCTCTATAGTCAAACGATCCATTCGGGGGAGAAATTGGTTTTTGCTGGATCTTATAACATGAGTGGCTTGCTGACGCAATTGGCGCAAGTAACGATGACTACCGAAACGATTGCCACGGCTAAAAACAGCTATTTGCATTTGAATTGTGAATTGTCTACCTACAGCAAATGGGATTCCTTTTTCAAGATTAGAGACATTTATGAGAGCTATGTAAATCCGGCGAATATGAGTCCGAGTCTCTATAAGCGAAGCATTGATGAAGGAGGATGGACTAAAAAGGAGAAGTATGTCTTTAAGGGCACTACGGTGAGTAGTACCTCTAAGAAAAAAAACAGACCTGAGAGTCAGAGAACCTTTTCTATTGGGGCTTCTACACAGGATGTGATTTCGATGTTTTATAAAGTTAGAACCATGGATTTAAGCAAATTCAAGGAAGGGCAGACCCAAACGATGATGATTGTATTTGACGAAAAGCAAGTTCCGGTTACTTTAAAATTCATGGGTAAAGAGACTATTAATGCGGGTAATTTGGGTAAGAAAGAATGTTATAAAATTTCGATAGGCGCTAAAACGGATGCGTTGAGAGGGAAAGATAAAAACTTAATTTGGTTGACTGCTGATGCTAAAAAAGTACCGGCCTTATTGAAGTTCAGTATCCCTGTGGGGACTGGACAATTAGTATTAACTTCGGCTAGCGGTATTTAATTTGACCTTGATATGAGAAAACTGTTTTTAATTTTAGCATGGGTCTTTACGGTATTGGCAATTGTGTTCTCGGTAATGCCAATGGATACTTTGGCTTTTTTGCCTGTGAGTTTGGCTTTGGTTTTTAGTTTGCTGCTCCTTCGTAAATCGGAAGACGGGCAAAAGAAGTTGCCGAAAGCATTGCTTTTTATCGGGGTCCTTTGTTCGACTTATGTGATGGGAAAGACCTTATTGATTAAAGACGAAGTGGCAAAAGACACCCAATTTGAACAACAAAAGATAGAAAACCAGAAAGAATCCAAGAAGGATTTGGAGGAACTAGAAGGATTAGAATAATTGAAAAGCTCATCGTTTCCGATGGGCTTTTTTGTTTATTTCATACCTTTGCGCGCAACAACAAACAAACGCATGAGAAATATATTAATCATTGGTGCTGGTCGTTCGGCATCGTCTCTTATACATTACCTTTTACATAAATCGGCTGAGGAGCAACTGCATTTGACTATAGGCGATTTATCTTTAGAATTAGCCCAACGCAAAACCCATAACCATCCTAATGCTACGGCGATTGCTTTGGACATTCACCAAGTAGCTCAACGTCAAAGTGAGATACAAAAGGCCGACATCGTGATTTCGATGTTGCCCGCTCATATGCATATTGAGGTGGCACAAGACTGTGTAACGTTTAAGAAGCACATGGTTACGGCCTCCTATGTTTCGGAGGCGATGCAGGGATTGGATGCTGCGGCACAAGCTAATGGATTGGTTTTCATGAATGAGATTGGGCTTGATCCTGGTATTGACCATATGAGTGCGATGAAGGTGATTCATGAGATTGAAGCTAAGGGAGGAAAGATGATTTTGTTTGAATCGTTTTGTGGTGGTTTAGTAGCCCCGGAAAGCGACAACAATCTTTGGAACTATAAATTTACTTGGGCCCCTCGCAATGTAGTTTTGGCTGGTCAAGGTGGGGCTGCGAAGTTTATTCAAGAAGGAAAATACAAGTACATTCCGTACCACAAATTATTTAGAAGAACCGAGTTTTTGGAGGTGGAAGGCTATGGCAAGTTTGAAGGTTATGCTAATCGAGATTCCTTGAAGTACCGCAGTGTTTATGGCCTGGATGATGTCTTAACGTTGTACCGTGGGACTATACGCCGTGTGGGGTATTCAAAGGCATGGAACATGTTTGTGCAACTGGGGATGACGGATGACTCTTATGTGATGGAACATACGGAAACGATGAGTTACCGTGACTATTTAAATTCGTTTTTACCTTATCATCCGACGGATTCGGTTGAGATTAAGACCCGTTTAGCATTGGGTATCGAGCAGGATGATATCATGTGGGATAAACTATTGGAATTGGATTTGTTTAATGCGAAGAAGATTGTAGGAATGAAAGACGCTACACCAGCTCAAATTTTAGAGCGTATTTTGAATGATAGTTGGACCCTACAACCCGAAGACAAGGACATGATAGTGATGTACCACAAATTTGGTTATGAACTTAATGGGGAGCGCAAGCAAATCGATTCGAAGATGGTTTGTATTGGAGATGACCAAACGTATACAGCGATGGCTAAAACGGTAGGATTGCCGGTCGCGATGGCTACTTTGCAGATTTTGAATGGCAATATTAAAACACCGGGGGTACAATTGCCGATACGCAAAGAGGTGTATGAGCCTATTTTGAAAGAATTGGAAACCTTAGGGGTAGTTTTTAAAGAAACAGAGATGCCCTATGTGGGATATAATCCCGATAAGTTGTTGGGAAACTAGAACACACGAACAAAAGGCACACTAAAGTAAAACCAAAATCGTAACTGATTTTGGTTTTTTTGTTTATAGATAGGAAGTAAATTGCTACTTTTACTTTAAATAGTTTCATTATGAAGATAAATCAGTTACAAACAGAAATTGACGATTTGAAATTAAAAGTAGCAAGCCCAGTGGGCTTGAGGTATACAAGCTTTAGCTTGTTCTATAATTCTTAAAACAACTTGAACAAATGAAAATAAATCAACTGCAAATAGAAATTGACGATTTGAAATTAAAAGGAGCAAGCCCAGTGGGCTTGCGGTATACAAGCTTTAGCTTGTTCTATAATTCTTAAAACAACTTGAACAAATGAAAATAAATCAACTGCAAATAGAAATTGACGGAATCGATAAAGAAATCCTGCGCGACCTAATGGAAGACGCTCGTAAGCCCATCCTCCAAATTGGACATAAGATTGGCATATCGGGGGCTGCGATTCACCAGCGGTTGCGGAAGTTGGAAGAAGCGGGGGTGATATCGGGTTCGAAGTTCATTATTGACAATAGGGTGTTGGGGTATAAGACCATGGCGTTTATTGGGATTTATTTGGACAAAGCTTCTAGTAATTCGGATGCGGTTCGGGAGTTGAAGAAGATACCAGAGGTATTGGAGTGTCATTATACTACGGGGAATTGGAGTATCCTTATTAAGATTATATGCAAGGACAATGAGCATTTGATGCAGTTGTTGAACAAGAAGATACAGCCTATTGATGGGGTATCGCGTACGGAGACCTTTATCTCTTTGGAGCAGCAGATTGAGCGACAGATACAGCTTTGAGTTGGGGAGTTGGGGATTTGGTGATTTGGGGATTTGGTGATTTAGCTTCGCTCCGTTCGCCTTCGGCTCGGGTGGGGATTTGGTGATTTGATAATAGGGAATTATGGGTAAGGCATTTAAGTTATTGTTGTTTTATATCATTTATATAGCAATTATGTTGCTTATCGATAAAATGGCTCCGAGTGGTCCTTGTACCCCTGGGCCTGGTTTTTTCTTATTTATTTTATTTATCCCTATTAGCGTCTTACTACTTCTACAAGACTTTTTTGCCTACCTTAAAGACCCTATTCGATCGAAATTGAACCCAGTTTTGATTACGGTTTTCGTTTGGTTGGTTTTCTATATACTTGCATATTTCAAGGTTTTCTAAATCAAATTTACTATTTATTTAGTGGGGTATATTGCTATTGCCAGCAGTGTACTGCCTAATTCGGACCCAATAAAATTTACTTTAAGTGCTTTATTGGGAAGGGCTTTTTATACTATCACACTAGTATCAAATACGCTATATATACGCTATATACACGCTATATATACGCTATATATACGCTATATATACGCTATAAATAGGTTGTTGCTGTATTGTATACTAGACTTTGCTTTATTGCATAAAAAAGCCCAACCTCCAAAAGAGTTTGGGCTTTTTCGGTTGGGTATTTGTTTGGGTTATCCTACTAGGTTGATTACTTTACCGGGTACGATAATCACTTTATTGGGTGTTCTGCCTTCTAGTTGTTTGATGGTTCGTTCGTCTGCCAATACGATTTCTTGTATTTGGGGAACGGTTAGATCCAGTGGTAATTTGATGGTGAAACGCATTTT
>CANBOV010000049.1 GCA_947371275.1 Flavobacteriaceae bacterium
TATAAGGCAAAACCACTCTGGTCCACCACCACCTTTACGTTATTCGGATTCTCAATTTCCTCTTGGTCTTTTATTTCAACCATCAAGGAAGCTAAGTCGATTTTTTTATCAAAATCTGTGCGGAATACCTCGATGACCTTGGCCAACGGCTCTCGGTTGATGAACGGCTCATCCCCTTGCACATTGATGACGATATCGACCTCCAGCGATTGCACCGCCTCCGCAATACGGTCACTGCCACTCTCATGGGTCTTGATACTCATAATGGCTTTTCCACCATTACTGATAATCTCATCGTAGATTAAGATAGAATCGGTAACCACAAACACATCCGAGAACAAGCAAGTATGTAAAGCAGCTTCATAAGTACGGGTAATAACCGTTTTACCTCCTAAATCCTGCATCAACTTAGCAGGAAATCGTGTAGAAGCATAACGGGCAGGAATAACAGCAATAACGTTCATCAAATACTATATTGGGTGTTTAAGTAGCGCTAAGGTACAAAGTTTATTTTTTCAAAACCAAATAATTGTAGGCCGACAATACTTGGGTACTGCCTAAGGTAACCGGACTATTGGTCAACTCATTAGTCCACTCGCCTTGTATCGCCGCCGGAACCGTATACGTTTTCTCCGTATTACGGGGATTTACCAAGACCAAGACCTTGCTAGCAGCGTCGTGTTTTTCAAAGGCAATGACGCTCGTCGAACTGTAATCAAACAAGATCCCTTTGCGCGACGCGTTTGAATGATTGTAAAATCCTAACAACTGCTGGTACGCTTGTAAGATACTGCTGTTGGCATTCCAGTTGATAGATGAGGAAGCATTAAAACTGTAATTCACCGTCACACCTACCTCTTGCCCACTATACAACATCGGAACACCATCCATATAAATCGCTACCACCGAAGCGGCCAACGCCCCATTAATGTTCCCATATACCGTCAAAGGAGAAGCAATATTGGATTCATCATGGTTCGTCGTAAAACGCAGTTTGCGTTTTCCCAACGGTATCGCTGCATATTCATAGTTACTGGCCGCAAATAGACTAGTGGCATTCGCCTGACTAGTACCAAAAACATTCTTCAACGCGTTCAAATAATTCCACGAGAAACTCATTTGAAAACCCGCCGTTAATTGACCTGGCTCATCCCCCTCTGCCAATAAGATTAAGTGTTTATTCGGAATAGCATTCAATGCCGTAATCGCTTGCTCCCAAAAAGTTGTAGGAACATAATTCGCTGCATCACAACGAAAGCCATCAATATCGGCAGTAGTAACCCAATAACTCATCGCGTCTATCATGGCCAAACGCAAATTCGCATTGTCAAAATTCAAATCGGCCACATCGTTCCAATTGGTGCCGGCCGGACTTATAATAGCTCCACCAGCATTATGCGTATACCAATCAGGATGATCCGTAATCCATGCATTATCCCACGAAGTATGATTGGCAACCCAATCCAACAACACCGCAATCCCTTTCTCATGGGCTTTGCTAACCAAGGTTTTTAGATTTTCTAAATTCCCCAAGCTGCTGCGTACTCCCTTATAATCTTTAACACAATAAACCGAACCAAAGGAATTCACCTGACCCACAGGAAAAATAGGCATGATCCATATCGTATTCACACCCAAAGCCTTAATAGCATCCAAACGGTCCACGATACCTTGCAAATCATGGGTCGTACTAAACGCTCCCGGATTGATCTCATACATCACTATGTCTGTAGTAGCTGGAACTTGAAAACCTGTAGGCGCCGGATTAGGTGTAGGTACAGGATCGGTAACATAAGGGGTACTGCCTTCCGTCGTGCTACAACCCAACAGAACCGTTAAGAATAATAACAATATGCCGCCAAACCCAATTCGTTTTTTCATGTCGTAAGTGTGAATTTTAATAGCCTACAATATACTGCCTTTCCACGAAGGAATAACGAAGGACCAAAACTATTTTCTGCCATTTTTAAGTCCTACAAACAAACGCCCATTTTTGCCTATTCTTACAAAAAAACACCTACTCCTACACGACCTTGCCTACAAATTTTTTATTTCCAATTTTCTTAAAAAACCCAATATCCATAAGGCTTTACATAGCTATTCCTACATTCCAAAGGTAGGGTTACTTCATAGTTACTCCATGGTTAAGCCATACTTACTCCATGCTTACCCCATACCCACCCCTAGGCTAAGACCACCCAAAGCCCCGCCTTCCAAAGGTTTACGTCTCTTGTAATCCATAAAAAAACCGCCATCCTTACAAAGAACAGCGGTCGATAAATTTTTATGTAGTAAGGCTAATGGGAAACAAATGTCTCATCCTTAAAGCCTATAAGGTATAATTTGTCCTTAGCTCGGGTAACGGCCGTATACAACCATCGAATGTAATCCACATCAATGCCATTTGGCAAATAGGGTTGCTCTATAAAGACAGTATTCCATTGTCCCCCCTGCGATTTATGACAGGTAATGGCATAAGAGAATTTAACTTGCAACGCATTGAAATACGGATTCTCCTTTACTTTCAAAAACTTGCGATACGAAGCCTTCTCCTCCTCATAGTCCTTCATTACCTCCTGATACAACCTATTGCTTTCGTCATAAGTCAATGAAGGCGACTCACTAGTAATAGTGTCCAATAATAACATGGTCTCAAAGGGCTTCTGATCGGGATAATCCACCATCCGTATCTTGACTTTGGCAAACTTAAAGTTATACAACTCCTTAAAGTTATAAATCTCCAAGACTTCCACTATATCACCATTCGCAATAAATCCTGCCTCGTCCGTCTCTTTCAGCCAAAAGTAATTGTTCTTAACCACCATCAAATAATCCCCCACCGATAAGTCGCTCTCCTTGTCCAATATCTTAGTTCTAATCTGCTGGTTATATTGATTGGCACGCTTATTCGAACGCACAATAAAACAGGTGTCTTCTATACTATAATTACTGTAAGCACTCTGTATCGCATCTTGTATGTCAAATCCATCCGTTAGCCGAACGATGTCTTTAAAGCCCTTCAAGTCAAATTGAAAGGTGTCGGCAAACGAACTCTTCAACAACTCCCGCAATTCAGTAGCGTTAAAGAGGATGCCCGACTGCTCCTCCTGACGCATCACTTCATCCAATTCAATCGAAAAGACTTCCTTATTATAATGCATAGCCAAATTCTCGGTGTTTAGGGCCGGACTCACATCCAACTGCACCGGAGGCAACTGCGCTGTATCACCTAGTAATAATAACTTACACCCGTCTCCATTATAAACATAGGACATCAAATCATCGAGTAGCGAACCGTTCTCATACAATTTCGACTCGGTATTCACATCCGAAATCATTGACGATTCATCGACTATAAAGATGGTGTTCTTGTGCTTATTCGGTTGCATCACAAACGATACCCCGCCGCCCTTACTCTTCTTAGGGAAATAAATCTTCTTGTGTATCGTAAAAGCAGGCTTATTCGAATAATTAGCAATTACTTTAGCCGCCCTTCCGGTAGGGGCCAATAACACATACTTCTTTTGGATGGAAGCCAATTGATTTACAATCGTAGAAATAACCGTAGTCTTTCCCGTTCCGGCATAACCCTTCAACACAAAGAGTTCTTCCTTATTCGTACTAGTCAAGAAAATCGCAATCTGTTGGAAAAACAAATCCTGTTTTACAGTCGGCTGAAAAGGAAAATGCGTACGCAATTGGCTGTAAAACTGGCTTGAAGTCATAAAGAATCGGAGTCTATTTTGAGGGTCAAATATAACCTATTTTGAAGAATGATGTTGCTTTATAAACAGAAGATTAGCACCTCTTGTCCAACAATCTTTACCTTCTTTAATTTATCAATCATTTAATTTTAGTAAGTTTGTCCTGTTTCTAAAAACAGTGCGCATCATGTGGCAAAATACCAACGTAGTCGATAAAATGTACCAAAAGCTGGTCCTTCAGGTTTCCCTGAACGGCTTGTCCTTTGCAACGGTCGATACCTTGATGAACAAACCTATCGAACTCCATAAAATCGAAGTAGGCACTGTCAATGTATTGGCCAAAATTGAAGACCTGTTCGCAGAAGCGTTCGATAAATACCCCGAATTAAAAGCTAACTACGACGAAATTATAATTATCCACAGCAATAACTTAGCCACATTCGTACCTACCGCCCTGTTCGATGAAGACTACCTAGGAAGCTACCTGCAATTCAATACTAAAGTCTTTGAAACCGATTTCTTCGCCTTCGACGACCTGCCCAATTACGAAATGAAAAATGTCTACATCCCCTATGTAAACATGAACAACTATTTCATTGACCAATTCGGCTCCTTTGATTACAAACATGCCAATACAATTTTAGTACACAAATTATTAGAGGTTTCTAAAAACATTGAGGAACTCAAAATGTTCGTCCACATCAGTCAGAAACATTTCGAAATTGTAGTCATCCAAAACCAAAAACTACACCTCTACAACTCCTACGACTACAAAACACCCGAAGATTTTCTATACTATATACTGTTCACCGCCGAACAGTTATACCTAAATCCCGAGAATTTCAAACTGGAACTGCTTGGCAACATCATGGAAGACGATGTCCTTCATACCATAGCCCACAAATACATCAGAAACGTTTCCCTATTCGACGTAAGCTTCATGCAAAACCATTTTACCGATATGGAGAATAGAGAACACTTTATCTTATTCAACTCATGAGAATCATCTCTGGCAAATTCAAAGGCCGCCGCATAACTCCTCCCAAAAACTTACCCGTTCGCCCCACTACCGATATGAGCAAAGAAGCACTGTTCAACGTGCTCAACAATCATTTCAATTTCAGCGAACTAAAAGTACTCGAACTCTTCGCTGGTACCGGTAGCATCAGCTATGAGTTTGCCTCCCGTGGCTGCACACCTATCCTCTGCGTAGACGGTGATATGGGCTGCGTCAACTTCATAAAAAAAACCAGTAAAGAATACGAATTTGACATCACCGCCATCAAAAGCGATGTCTTCAAATTCCTAGAAAAACACCACGGCAATTACGACATCATCTTTGCCGACCCACCCTACAACCTTGCCCAAAAAGAATTTGAAGCGGTAATCAAACTAATATTCGAAAACGAATTATTAGACGAAGAAGGAATGCTAATCGTAGAACATTCTAAATACACCAAGCTAGAACACATGACGAATTTCTCCTTCCAAAAAAATTATGGGGGCTCCGTATTCTCCTTCTTTGAATTCGAAGGAAGCGAGGAAGAGGCAGATGAGGAGGATGAGGAAGAGGAAAACGAATAGGAACTTCACTAAACAAAAAAAGTCTGCTCCAATAAAGGAAGCAGACTTTTTTATAACCTAACCCTAATTTTTTATTTTATAATCTTTTTAGTTACACTAGTGCCATCAAGGGCAGTAGCTTTAACCAAAATGATGGCATTAGAAGCATCTAATGGTAGTTTTATTTCTGAAGCGTTGATCTTTTTAACCTCAGTCAATAGACGCCCTTGTATATCATATAAAGCAACGTGGTCCAAAACAATACTTCCCGCGTTAACCACCACTTGTTGGTTTTGAGTATACACAATCAAATTGTTTTGTGTCAAGTTGGGTTGTGCTACCCCCAAAGTTCCGTTTTGGTAAACAATCTCAAATCGAGAATTGTACACACCTGTGTTAGTTGAGAAGCTATAACCGCCTTGCGCTAAATCATAGATCGTATTCGTCACATTGTCTCGTAAGTAAATTTCTTGATTACCAAATAATCCATCAGTATGATCCAAGGCAATAGTATAAGTACCTGCTGTTTCTGCTTTAAATCCTAAGGGTACTACATCCGCAGTAACAAAAGGTAGCGCGCGTCCTTGTATAGCATACTCTTCATTATTAAACACCGTAGTTAAAGCAGTGGCCGAATCATTAAAGTATTTTCCATCAATTGCAGCATCATAATCATTAGTTGCATTGGTCATATATGCAACCATAGTTTGAGATAACCTACCTTTTGTATTGCTTAAGTTCAACCAATAACGACTGCGCTGTGGCGCTAATTTAAACATCTGATTGTTATTATCAACCAATCGCATACTGTTGCTAAAGGTTACCGAACTTGCTGTAGCTTTAGCAATAAAGCCCTGTCCTACTTGTATCGTACCATTCGGAACGGCACCACTGTCATTAGCGGTACCTGCTCCACCCGCTAAGGTATAGGTAGCATAAGCTGTTCCACTAGCATTATTTGTTTTTCGCCAAAAATAGAGCGCTTCAGTAATACTGTTATCAGTAATAAAAGCATCAGCATCTATAGTAGAAGGATAAGGGTTACCAATAGCATTATAGCCTCCATTAGTAACAGACACACTCAACGGTCCATTATTAGGTACTCCGGTAAAATGACATGCATAAACACTAGGTGTTGCCGGGTGATTATTCGGAGTTCTTATTAAATAACCTTTCCCCGTAGAAAAGTCTAATGCAGTGTTCGCAGCAACATATAAATCAGTACTTGGATTATAAGTATAGAATCGAGTACTCAACGTACCGGGTGAAAAAGCCATCAATTGTTGTCCTACTACCGGTGAAGACCATAAAGTATAGTCCAATCGTTTAATAGCAGCACTATTTCTTCTCACAGTCAAATCACCTGAATTGGCAACATCAGTGGCCTGAACTAAATTTGAATTACTGCTCAAGATCAACTGTGACCCTGCTTCTACGGTCAATTTATCTTCTAAGACTAAATTAGATCCTGACGGAATAAGCACTATGGCACTACTATCAACAACTAAAGTACAAGCTAATAAGTCGCCCGGAGAAGTGTAATCAGAGGATATAGTTACAAACGCATCTGCATCTGGTTCGCCATTACTCCACTCAGTTCCTGATAATACCGTACTTCTCAGCGCAGCAGTATAGGTGGTAGAATAAGCTGAGGAACATACACTATTGGTTACAACAGCTCTATAATAAGTAAGATCAGTCAATCCTGTAAAGTTAAGCGTAGTACCTACCTCACCGTCAATATCAACAAAAGTCAAATTATCTGTAGAAACTTGCCATTGGATTTCTCCTAAATAGTCATGCAATTCAATTTGTCCCTCTCCAGTACATTTAAAAGAGATTTGGGAAATAGTTCCTCCAACTGACTCGCCTCCTACAGTGATCGTAATCACATTTGAAGTAGCCGAAGAACAGCCTCCACTAGTAACCACCGCTCTAAAATAAGTAGTAGCCAATAAATCGGTCGCAATATAGGTATCCGCTACTTCACCAACAACGTCACTAAAAGTAACATTGTCTGTAGAGGATTGCCATTGAATCGAACCTACTGAATCCGCTAAGGTTAAAGTTACTGTATTAACACCATAACAAACTTCTGTATAAGGTGCCGAAGCAGTTCCTGCATCAGAAGTCGGACTAACCGTTACGGTTTCAGCACTAGAAGTAGCCGAAGAACAAGCGCCACTAGTCACAACCACTCTATAGTAAGTAGTTTGAGTCAAATTGGTAGCAGTATAGGTAGTACCATTTTCTCCTGTTAAGTCAGAATACGTAGTATTATCTGTTGAAGATTGCCATTGAATAGCGCCCGCAGAACCAGTCACGGTCAAAAGCGAACTATTGGTTCCTGTACACAAAGTAATGTCCGAAGCGCCTACCGATCCTGCACTAGATAACGAACTAACCGTTACCGTGACTACATTAGAAGTAGAGGAAGAACAAACGCCACTGGTAACAACAGCTCGATAATAAGTAGTCACTGTTAAATCAGTTGCTGTATAAGTATCCGAAGTTTCTCCCGTTAGGGAAGTAAACGTTGTGTTGTCAGTTGATGACTGCCATTGGATGGTACCAACGTAGCCACTCAAAGTTAAAAGTACTGAATTAGTGCCAGTACATACTGTGCTTTCAGAAGCACTTGCTGTTCCAGCATCTGAATTCGGATTCATTACAAAGCCGGCCAAACTTCCTTCTCCATCGCCATTGACAACGACCACATCGCCCGACAAACCAGTATCGATTACAGCACTAATAGTGTTATCATCAATAATTGAAAAAGAACTAAGGACTAAACCGCCCAAGGAAACTTCAGTGGCCGTAGTAAAATTAGATCCTGAAATGGAAATAGTGTCTCCTACACAAGCAGTAGTAGGTACAAAAGAATCAACGTTAGGCGCTTGAGCCAACATAAAGTTGACATACAGCAGTAAGCATAATGCATAAATAGTAGATTTGTTCATGATAATGGGATTAGGGGTGTTAAAACTTGATTTTGACAATAATTAATAAAGGTTTACTTTGTTAACTACACCAAAATTAGAAATTGTTCTACTGCCCCATAAAAAAATAAGACCTCTCGACGAAGTGCATCGTCGAAAGGTCTTTTTGTGTCTGTAAACAAGCAAATCATCGATGTAATTCACCTTTTACTATAAAAAGAGTCTTTATATTAAAAAAAAGCAGACCTATAAGCCGGATTCTGTTCTCGTCCCAAAAGACGATACCTTATCATTTATCTAGCCTCGCCATTACTGACGAGATCGAGCTTCCTACCCTTCGACAACGGACGAGTAGCCCTTAAATGCCGATATACTTGGAATTTCACCGCATAGAGTTTACCTGGTTTCACTACAGCATTACCTGTACCTGCTTTCTGTTGCACTGGTCCTTCTCGCCCCAAAAGACGAGAGACGGGCGTTACCCGTTATGCTACTCTTTGGTGTCCGGACTTTCCTACTCGTCTCTTCAGACAAGTCGATAAGGCGGTCTGCACGGCAAAGATAGGAAATTAGGTTTTAGAAAATGATATAGTCCACTTCCGATACCTTTAATAAATTGTGGAAAAGTTTTAGGCATTTTGCCAAATTAACAAAGTAGCAAACCAACAAAAATTCTATATTTGTAAACACGATTTACCTATGGAACAATTTGTAGTATCAGCCCGAAAGTACCGCCCGCAAACGTTTAAAGACGTAGTGGGGCAACAAGCTATTACCAACACCTTGCTTAACGCCATAGAAAACAATCACTTAGCCTCGGCACTATTATTCACGGGACCAAGAGGTGTCGGTAAAACTACCTGCGCCCGTATCCTAGCCCGTAAAATAAACCAACCCGGCTATGACGATCCCTACGAAGATTTTGCATTCAATGTATTCGAATTAGATGCAGCCTCCAATAACTCCGTAGATGATATTAGAAACCTAATCGACCAAGTTAGAATACCCCCACAAACCGGTCAATATAAAGTATACATTATTGACGAGGTGCACATGCTGTCCGCCAATGCCTTTAATGCATTTCTAAAAACACTAGAAGAACCGCCAAAACACGCCATATTCATTCTAGCAACCACCGAAAAACATAAGATCATCCCAACGATATTATCGCGTTGCCAAATCTTTGACTTCAAACGAATCACCGTAAAAGACGCTAAAGAACATTTAGCCGAAGTGGCCAAAAGTCAAGGAATAGAATTTGAAGACGACGCCCTACACATCATTGCGCAAAAAGCCGATGGCGCTATGAGAGATGCGCTTTCTATTTTCGACCGCGTGGTTTCCTATTGTGGAACCAACCTAACAAGACAAGCCGTAACCGAAAACCTAAACGTTTTAGATTACGAAACGTATATCAACGTCACCCAACTAATTCTGGAAAACAAAATCCCAGACCTTTTACTAGCCTACAACGACATTCTTTCCATAGGGTTCGATGGCCACCACTTCATCGCCGGACTAGCATCGCATTTCCGAGATTTACTGGTTGCCCAAAACCCAGCAACTCGTTCATTACTAGAAATGGGAGAAGCAGCCCAACTCCTCTATGGCCAACAAGCGCAAAAAGTAACCCCCGAATTTCTACTGAAAGGTATCCAGCTAGCCAACGATTGTGATTTAAAATATAAGGTCTCACAAAACCAACGCCTGCTAGTAGAACTTGCGCTAATGCAAATCGCCTCCATCACCTTCGATGGAGAAAAAAAAAAGCTAACTTCATAATTCCACCCACCTACTTCAAAAACAATAGTTATTCTATTCAAGAAGTAAAAAGCCCAAAGGCTGAAGTTGTAAACAGCACACCCGAAGCTCCTAAAGTGGAAGAAGTAGTAACGCCAACCCCGCCTCCTAGCAATGCGGCACCAACAATACCTGTTCAACCGCCTGCGCTGTCAAACCAACCCAAAGTGTCAGCCATGTCCCTTTCGAGTATTCGTGCCAAAAAAGAAATGGCCGAAAACTTAAAGGCAAGCATTAAAGAAGATGTACACCAACCCAAAGAACCGTTCACCGAAACCGAAATGTTGGAACAATGGATGAAATATGCACAGCGTATGGAAGACAAAGGGTATCGTATTATTGCTTCCCTATTAACCATAAATGACCCTACCCTTGAAGGGACCACCATCATTCATGAATTACCCAATGAGAGCTCTAAAATAGATTTTGAAAAAGAAAAACCCGAGATTTTAGGATACCTAAGAGGCAAACTCCACAACCATGACATCCAAATCCACGTAAAAGTGAATGAAGCACTAGTAGTCAAAAAGGCCTTCACCAACCAAGACAAATACAATCGCTTGTTGGAAATAAACCCCAATTTAGAACTTCTCAAAAAGATGTTTGATTTAGATATCTAAGAATTTTGTTTCCGGTCTTTTATAATGCCCAACAAAAAACTAACGGCAATTAAGGTCATCGCCCCGACTTGTAAATAATGAAAACGATTCGTATTAAATCGCAAGTCTTCATAGTCAAGGGTAAACAAATGATACCCTATGATAGCAAGCGCTACAACCAATCCAATAATTCTAAAGGTCTTCATGTTTATATTTTTCCGTAATACAGCGCCTTAACAATACCATCCGAAAGCCCAATCTTTGGCACAAATAATTGGCGAGCCCCACTCCATTTCATCGCATTCAAATAAATACGAGTTGCTGGTATGATAACGTCAGCACGGTCGGTATTCATCCCAAGCTCAGCAATGCGCTGTTCATAGGATAACGAACTCAAATACTGGTATTGCGAATTCAAATATAAAAAGGATAACGGTTTGTCTTGTAACTTACCCGACATCTTGAATAACTTATTAATATTCCCCCCCGAACCAATTAAGGTTACGTTGTCGTACTCCGCCGTATTCGTCTTAATCCATTTTTCTATTTCTTGCCAAACAATATCATTAACCATATCGTTCAACAATCGAACGGTTCCGTTTTTAAAGGATTTAGAAGCAATCATCTTACCCGAAGAAAACAAAGAAAACTCCGTACTACCCCCACCTACATCAACATATAAATAGGTCTGATCGGTTTTAAGGAAATTGTGCAAATCAGACGAAGCAATAATAGAAGCCTCCGATTTACCATCGATAATCTCAATATCAATATCCGATTGCTCTAAGATAATCTTAGTAACATCCATACCATTATAAGCTTCTCGCATAGCCGAAGTAGCACAAGCTTTATAACGCTCTACCTTATATACTTTCATCAATAACTTAAAAGCCTTCATGGCATCAATCATCCTATCAATATTCTCTTCCGATATTTCTCCCACAGTAAAGGCATCCTGACCCAAACGAATCGGCACCCTGATCAAGGCACTCTTGTTAAATTGTGTCTCCCTATCGGGTTGCTCAATAATATTCGTAATAAGCAATCGCATAGCATTCGAGCCAATATCAATAGCCGCATATTTTTTAATAGAAATCATGCTTGAGTATATAGATTTGGGATTATAAATTTTCTTGTATTACTTCCAATCGATCTCGAAAATAATTATAGGTCTCATGTTGTGCTCTAAAGATAGGCTCTCCTTCACTTCTAGTCCGGTATTTGTTTTCAAATTTCTCAGAATGAAAACGCGCTTTCACATTTCCTTTCCAACCGATATTAAAAGTATCAATGATTTGCTTCTTAATTTCAGGGTCATAAATCGGACAGGTAACTTCTACCCTTCCATCTAAATTTCGGGTCATGAAATCAGCCGAAGAGATATACACATCTGGATCATCATCATTACAAAAAATAAATATTCTACTGTGCTCCAAGAAATAATCGACGATACTAACGGCTTCTATATTTTCACTCATCCCTTTAACTCCTGGAATTAACGAACAGATGCCACGCACTTGCAACTTAATACTAACACCAGCATTGCTGGCCTCATACAATTTATCAATCATGTGATAATCTGATAAACTATTCATCTTCAAATTAATATACGCAGGCCGACCCACTTTCGCATTATTAATCTCTCTATCAATGAGTTTGTAAAATCGAGAACGTGTGTAATGAGGTGATACAATCAAATGCTTGTAACGGTGTATTCTATAGTTAACATCAAAAAAATCAAAGATCTTACTCACCTCCTTCAGAATTTTTTGATGACTTGTAAATAAAGTCAAGTCAGTATAGATCTTTGCAGTTGATTCATTAAAGTTTCCAGTAGAGATAAAACCATATCGTTTCATTTTCCCCGATTCAATTCGATCAATCAAACATATTTTACTATGTACTTTCAAACCTTTAATTCCAAAAATAAGCTCAATCCCCTCCTGCTGCATTTGCTCTGCATAGGAAATATTACTCGCTTCATCAAAACGAGCCTGTAACTCAATTTGAACCGTCACTTTCTTTCCGTTTTTTGCAGCATTGATTAACGAACTAATGATTTGTGAGTTCTTAGCCAATCGGTATAACGTTATTTTTATAGTAGTCACTTTAGGATCTAATGCTGCCTCCCGAAGGAATTTTATCAAATAAGAAAAAGACTGAAAAGGAGCGTTTATCAAATAATCCTTATTAGCAATCCTATTCAATATACTGCCATCCAGAGACAACCCGTCAACAGGAAGCGGCACTCTAGGCGGGTACAACAAATCATACCTTCCTAAGTTTGGAAAGTTCATGTAATCTCGTCGGTTATGGTAACGCCCCCCCGGAATAATACCATCAGAGCCATCAATGTGTATTTTATCTAGGAAAAACGTAAGGGTATCTTTATCAATATGTTGGTCATACACAAAGCGAACAGGCTCGCCTATCCTTCTGTCTTTCACAGAAGTCGCTATCTTTTCCAACATACTTTTACTCAAATCACTGTCGATATCCAACTGTGCATCTCGTGTAATTTTGATCATGTGAGCCGATATACTTTCGTATTCGAATATATTGAAAATACTACTCAAATTATACCGAATCACATCATCAAGCAACATCAGGTATTGTTTACCATCTTTTGCTGGCAATTCCAAAATTCTATTAGTGCTTTTCGGAATTTCAATAATGGCATAACGCACCTCAGGTTTAACCTTCTTAACCAAGCCCAACATAGTTGGTTTAGTCTCTGATTTCATGACTAACTTAATAGCTAAATACCCTGAATTATCTTTTAACAAAGGGAACTCAGCCAAGTCATTCAATATAATGGTAACCAATTCCGGACTCACTTTCTGAATAAAAAACTCTCTTACAAAATTCTCATGTTCTGCAGTGATCTCCGTCTCATCAACAATGATAATGTTTTGCTTTACCAATTCATTTTCTATAATCTTCAAGACCTTCAAACTTTCCGCCTGTTGCTTAATAACTATATCCGTAATTTCCTTTACCAATTGCTGCGCAGAAATCCCTCCCAAAATCTTCTCCCCAGTAGCTCCCGACAAACTCAAACGCCGAATAGCAGCAAATCGAACCCGGAAAAACTCATCTAAATTGTTGGAAAATATACCTATGAATCGTAATCGTTCTAATAACGGCACCGCTTCATCGGCAGCCTCTTGCAATACTCTAGCATTAAATGCTAACCAACTTTTTTCTCGATCTATATAACGAAAACCAGTTTCTGTACTCATATTATTTTAAATCTCTTGGGAATATAATTTTTTGTGTATAACCCTTATCAATGGTGTTCCAACTTTGGCTGTCAAACATAATCGTAACAAAACCACAAGTTGAAACATTCTCGATAAAAACACTGCCAAATTTATTGACAAAATTTGTAATAGCCTCATTGTGCCCAAAAACAATTAAATGTTCACAATCATCAGTACAAGATTTTATCACTTGCTCTAATTTTTTTTCATCGAAAGTATACAATTCTTCTTTAAAATGAATGCTCTCAATAGGAAAGGAAAGGTTTTGTGAAAATATAACGGCCGTTTCTGAAGCACGCTTAGCGGTACTACTCCAAATCAAAAAAGTCTTCGGGATTAGAGTATCAATATTAGTGGAAACCAAATGTGCATCCTGTAAACCTTTAACAGTTAAAGGCCGGTCATGATCATTTAAAGGTGTCTCCCAACTTGATTTCGCATGTCTAATTAATAGTAGTTGTTTCATTTTACGAATTCATACAATTTGAAAGTATAAATTTAAACTATTAATCATTAACATGAAAATATAACAACTTTAATATTGATTTAAATAAAATTCCTTCAGCAGACTCCTTTTACCAAAATGCAGTACTTTTTTTTGCCAATAATTCATATTTGAACTTAAAACATTTGTTAAAATTATAAAATGTTATAAACAATATAGTGTTAATATATTTTGTAATACTTTACCTTCTGAAAATTTCAATAATTGCACTTAATCTATTAAATATTACACTTTATCGATGTTTTTTTTGGTAGATTCAAAAAAACATTCTACTTTCGATGTGTTAAATAATAAAAAATAACCCTAAAACCCAAAAGATCATGGACAAATTCAAACAAAAAACGAGTAAAATCAATAACCTTGACCAAAAAAAAAGATGAATTTGTGTCATTTAGTCGAGTTTTCAGGTTGTTTGCAGAAAAAAAACACCGTAAAGTGTTCATTATAGTAAATTAGCCTTTGAAATAATTTAACCCTAAATCTATTCTATCAAAATGCCTACAAAACACTCTAATTTTAGATTTACAACTTTTGAAAAAAAGATGTTTTCTAATTCAAACTTTTACAGAATTAAAATCCCAAATCCTTTATCTAACCCTCAAGCAATACTATTGTTTGAAAAATCAAGTCAAATCATGAAAAGAGAAGTAATCCTACTTTTAATGTTCGTGTTTTTCTACACTAACGTTAACGCTCAAATAGGTACTACCATCGGCCAACAAAATGACGTTGTCACTGTAGCTGAAATCAATACCTATTTAACTGCTGCAAAAAAGGTTACGGCTACAGCCGGAAACAAACTCAATGCGCAAAATCTGAAAAACTTAACTACGAATGTCCAACCTTCCGTTTATTGCTACAATGATGTAGTCAATACGTATGGCGACAAACCTGTAGATTTGTTTACAGATATTCACTCGTTGTCTCAATTAGATAATTTAGTGAGTTTAAAAAACGATATTGAAATTGTAATTATCAAAATAGATAATGCTGCGCAATTAAATACTACGATCAACTTGGCACTACTTTCTAATTTCAAAAAAGTAAAGTATATCTACATCGTGTCAAGTGTTACAACAACATCTGATGCAATCGCCACTATGATTTCAAACTATAATGAAAAATATAGTGTATTTTATAAAATCGATAAAGGCGATAACCAATAATTGATCCAGAGAAGACATGAAAAATTTATACTTAAATTCAATAGCAAATAAGCTTAAATTCACCTCGGTTGCCTTGTTAATCCTTTTGGGGATTTCTAACAATGTAACTGCTCAGGTGAAAAAAACATTTACACAAAGAACCTCTCAGTATACTCCTACCAAGAAGATATACAATGTAAAAGGGGACTTTACGATGTTAGGAAATACTTGTTTAACTCCTCAAAACTATACTGCCACTACCAACAACAACGGTCAGTTCATGACCTATGTTGATACCGATGGTGATGCTACTACATTCAACTCATCTTCTTCAACGTTGGTGCTATCGACAGAAAATGGTGCAGTGCCGTCTTGTTCCAACATTATTTATGCTGGTTTGTACTGGACAGGGAAATCTTCCCCTAATCCTACTTTCAATGTAACTAAGTCAGTTCCTAATGGTACGCAAGCAGTAAATAATAATTTGAATGTCATAAACAATCAAAATATTGCTAATACAAATTATGCGCTTTCTGTGACAAGAGGAGGTAATACTAATAACCGTTATCCAGTATATACTTTTTCTGGTAATGGATTTACCTATGCGTTCAGATTCTACAATAGCACTGCTACAAATAGAGTAACCTTATCGATTAACAACGGAGTGGAATCAAATGTTCCTGCTACTATTAATGGAGCTGGAACTCAGGCAACTCTTACTACTCCATATACTATCACAGACGGTAGTGTCGTTTTAACGATTAGTAAATTGACCCGTGATGCAGGAACAAATTTGACTTTAGCAGATACTCAAACATTTTCAAACGCTGATGTAAATGTTACTGGAACCGTTACTACTTTTTCAAACGTTACTAAAACATTTAATAAAAGAATAGTGTCATTAAAAGGCCCTGGGTCTTCATCTTATACACAAATTACAGCCGCTGCTACCGATATTTATTACCCATCAGGAACGGAGGATGATATCTATTCAGCTTATGCAGAAATCACCGATTATGTAAAAACCAATGGTATAGGTCAATATACTGTTGCTGATATGGCCCTTTTAGAAGGTGATCCAGGAGGAACTGGATATTCAGGTGGATGGGGTATCATCGTAGTATATGAAAATTCAAAAATGAAATACCGTGACGTCACCATTTTTGATGGATATGCTTATGTAGCTTCTACCAATACATCAGGTTTTGATTTACCAGTATCCGGATTTAATACAGTTCAATCAGGTAATGTTGGTGTAAAACTTGGATTATTAGCAAGTGAAGGTGATGTTAGTTTCACTGGAGATTATTTCAGAATCAGAAATCTTAACTCAACTACCTACACTGATTTAAATCACTCTGGTAATTCAACAACAAATTTCTTTAACTCTTCAATAAATGCTGGAGGGACTAGAAATCCGAATTTAGTAAATAATACGGGGATCGACATCGCCATGTTTAATGTTCCAAATACAGGTAATACGGTAATTGGAAACAGCCAAACTTCTACCAACTTTAAATACGGAACAACATCAGATACCTATTCTATCTTTACAATAGCTATGTCTGTAGATGCCTATATACCAGAACCAGAAGGTGTAATTACAGCTACTACAATTAACAATCAACCTGCTGTACAGCCCTACAGTGCGCAACCTGGTCAAGAAATTGAATACAAAATTCAAATAAAAAACAAAGGAACTGAAGCTGTTAATAATGCTAAAATTACAATTCCTATCCCTTACAATGCAACATTTGTTACTGGAAGTGCTTCTAGAAACGTGTATTTTACACCAGTACCATCTCCAAATACTTTAACCTACGAACCTACAATTGGTGCGAATGGTTCAATAGTATGGAATATAGGTACTTTACCTTTACCAGCTAGTCCTGATACGGTTTTGGGTGATTTAATATTTAAAATCAAAGTAACAGAAGATTGTACTTTACTTAAAAATGCAAACTGTAATAATGTCCTAAGTGTAAATGGAGTATTAAGCGGTACTGGTGCAATTACTAGTATAGTATTTGATAACAAACCTTTAATTCAAGGGTATACTGCTTCAGGAACTTGTGACGGTACTGTTATTCCAGCACCATTAAATGCTACAATCAATGCCGCTGATTATGTTAACACACATTGTCAAGGTACACCTCCTATTACTGCGTTCACTTTTTGTAATTCCGATACTACTATTCCGATCACTTCGGTAAGTGGCGCGTTCCCTCCAGGGTCGTTGTATTACAATCAGTTCCCAGTAGTAACAGGTACTACAACACAATACTCTATAGCAAATCCTTTCCCAGGAGCAACAGGTACTTATACCTATTATGCTGTACCTCCTGGATCAAGTGATGGTTGTTATTTCCAATTTACTATCACGGTAACAAGTATAACAACGTTACCTACCGTAACGAATGTATCTTATTGCGTTGGTGCAACAGCACTACCTCTAACTGCGGTTCCTAGTGGTCCAGGTCTTACTCTATACTATTATAGTTCGTTAACAGGTACCGCTCAAACGGCAATAACTCCTTCAACCGCAACGGCAGGTGTATATACCTACTATGTAGCTGAAGGTCAAGGTTCCACTTGTATTGGACCTAAAAGAGCAATTACAGTGACGGTTTATCCTAATCCAACATTCAATGCTCCTAGTGCTTCAACTATTCAAGGTTGTGGAACTAATGCTATCAGTGGATTAGCTTATAACGAACAATCTTCTACTATTACATTAGCTCAATTTGTGGCAGCAGGTGGTTCTTTCCCTAATAATACTAGCATAGGAACGTATACATTATCGTATTCTGATACAAAATCTGGTTCTTGCCCTATTACAGTAACTAGAACTTATAGTTTAACTTCTAATTGTGGTACGTTAAATGCAACACAAACGATTACTATACAAGATACTACGGCTCCAGTTTGGTCTACTCCTGCTAATATTCTTAATACAACCGTTGAATGTAGTAATGCTGCTGCTTTAGCAACAGCGCAAGCTGCTTTCCCAGTAGCTACAGACGCTTGTGATAGTGACGTAACTAATATTGTAAAAACTAGTGGTGCTTTTGTACCTTCTACAACTTGTGCTAATGCTGGTTCTTATACCAACACTTGGACAGTAACCGATGCTTGTGGTAACACTTCGGCTGTATATACTCAAGTAATAACAGTTCAAGATACTACCGCTCCTACGTGGTCTACTCAAGCTGGTGCTTTAAATACAACAGTTGAATGTAGTAATGCTGCCGCTCTAGCAACAGCACAAGCTGCCTTCCCAGTAGCTACAGACGCTTGTGATAGTGATGTAACTAATATTGTAAAAACTAGTGGTGCTTTTGTAGCTTCTACAACTTGTGCTAACGCTGGTTCTTATACCAACACTTGGAAAGTAACTGATGCCTGTGGTAACACTTCTGCAGTATATACTCAAGTAATCACAGTTCAAGATACTACAGCTCCGGTTTGGTCTACTCAACCAGGTGCTTTAAATACAACAGTTGAATGTAGTAATGCTGCTGCTCTAGCAACAGCACAAGCTGCTTTCCCTACGGCTACTGACGCTTGCGATAGTGACGTAACTAATATTGTAAAAACTACTGGTGCTTTTGTAGCTTCTACAACTTGTGCTAACGCTGGTTCTTA
>CANBOV010000050.1 GCA_947371275.1 Flavobacteriaceae bacterium
TTCAAAACTACTCCGGAAATGATCAAAGATACCACTGCGACGGTGAAGATGCGAGGGGTTTTTGTGCCGGACCGGAATTATAAGAATTACAAAAAGAAAACCCTAGAAATGGAAATCGTTACCTCGCATGATCCCAATAAGATGTCTAGTAATGGGACTAATATGAATTATAGAACGGTGCGCTTTAAAACCTTGAGCTTTAAAACCCGTTTTCAAAACGATGGGGAAGGCCCCGCAAGAACTATTCGATTGGAAACTGATATTCCCGAAATGTTTGACAAGAAAACACTTCAAATTGTTGATTCCTATCCAAAATGTCCTATTTGTCCGAAGGACAAGGAAGTAACTTACAGCTGTATTGATACTTTATTAAAGAAAGACCAGATTCACTTTACATTCAAAAACATTTATATCCCGGGGAGCAATCAAAAAAATGTGACCGAAAAAGATTCTACCAAAGGGTTTGTAAAATACACGCTGAAATTTGCCAAAGATTTTCATAAAAAAACGACCCGAAGTAAGACTGCGATTGTTTTTGACAAAAATGAACCCGTAGTTACCAATTATGCCGTGACCCGATTCAAGCCAGGCATTTCCATTGGTGCTAAGACAGGCTATAATTTGTTTGCCGACCAAGATAATGCCAAAAGTTATTTTGTTGGCGCTACCCTGTCACCCTACAAATCCTATCGCTTCTATTGGCAGATTGAATTGTTATATAATCGCTATGAAAGTGAGAGCAGCGCCCTTCTAAGTCCTATGGTTTTCGCTCCTTTAAATCCGCCTTTACTGACTAACGGAACCATTATTGATGCCGCTTTCAATCAAACCTCAACTTCAATTAAAACCACCAAAAACCTCATTGATGTGGTGCCTATTTCCCTGAGGTATTCTATTACTAATTATATTGGTGTTGGCGTAGGTCCCCAATTTTCCCTAGCGGTATCGAATGTCACTGAAACCTTTCGCGCTAAAAAATATTACCAACCCATTTTTGACCCTACCTCACCACCTACCCCAGGACCGGAAATTGTATCTTTAGGAAAAAGTGATACTACGAAAGAGACCTCAAAAGCATTCGAAAAAATGCAATCCAGTGTTTTTGGCGATGTTACTTTTGGCTTTGCTCGAATAGGGCCTAGTCTAGGTATTCGTTACTATTTAAACTTTGAAAGGGACTATAATTATTGGCAGTTTTATGCTATTTGGAAATTTTAAATGAAACCACTTTTCTTTTCCTTTCTCTTTCTATCGCAACTTGTAATTGGACAAAATTATTCTGCCCAAGAAGATAAAATCTATAGCGCTGTTGATGCATTTGTAGCCAACCCGACGGCACAAAGTTTGTCAACTCTAGAAGCCCAGGAAAAAGAGTTTCATCCCAAGTCAAAATCAGAGTTGCTTGCCTTTGTCATTCTGCAATGCAATAAAGGGTATTACGAAAATCAATTAGGTTTACCTATTGAGGCTATTGGCAGTTATGAAAATGCATGGCAATTATTTCAAATCAACAGACTCAGCAATTACGACATTGTAGACTCTTGCTTACAACCCTTGGGCAATCTTTATACCACAATTGGCGATTATGACAATGCCGAGAATACCATCAAAAGCTATTATTATAATGCCACAATTGAAAAGAATCAACAACAAAAATATGCTGCCGTTTTAAATTTAACCAACGTATTTCAAACTACTGGACGAATTAGAGATGCCATCGATTTACTTCAAAAAACATTGCAGAAGGAAACGTTAACCTCAAGTCAAAAAGGCAACCTGTTGAACAATTTGGGAAATGCTTATTATTTATCCACTAAGGGTTTATTTATGGAACGTGAGGCTTATGACAAAGCTGAAAAATCATTTTTAGTCTCTGCCTCTTTATTGAAAACAGACCCCTCTCAGTCCAAAAGCCTATCCAATGCCTACCGTAATTTAGCCACTATTTACAGTCAACATCAGCAGTTTACGTTAGCCAATTCTTATATGGAGAAAGCGACGAAGGCTTTTTTTATGGTGCCAAACGCTACGCCCCGAGAACGAGCCAAACTGTATTTTGAAATAGCCAATCTACACTTCCAACAAAATGAATTCACTTTAGCGGAAGAAAATATAAAAGCGGTATTTACTGTTTTAATTCCCAATTATTCGAAATCAAAAAACCTATTGCCTAATGAAAATTTACTGTATGCCGAAACCACTTTGCTAGATGCTTTAGATCTACAAGCGGAAATTTTCACTGCAAGCAACCAACCCAAGAATGCACTAGAAGCCTATCAACATTCGTTTCATATTGAAGCATTATTACAATCGTTATTGGTGTATGAGCATTCCAAAATTATTACGCAATTGCGCAATAGAAATCGAACCGAAAAATGCTTGGCTATTTATTTTTCGCTCTATGAAAAAGAAAAGAATTTCAAGTATATTGAAAAGGCATTTCTTCTATCAGAAAGCACAAAATCGGCTGTTTTGAAAGAACAGCTCGTAACTTCAAAAAAACGTTCAAAAGCCGAAAAACAAGTACAATCACAACTCCAAAACTGGAATACTGTCATTATTAAAGAGCAGCAAAAACTAGCACAAGCGGATGTGACTTTAATCAACAAAGCCATCAAAAAGCAAAATGAATTGATGCTTTTGTTAAAAACCAACCCTGCCCAAAAAACAACAGATTCCAGTAAAGAATTGACTTTTGCCAAATTATACTCCAAATTAGAAAAAGATGACGCAGTGCTGGTTGAATACTTTTTTGGTGCACAAAGAATCTACATTTTTACCTTGGAACAACACAGTATCAAACTAGCTTTTATCAATAATGAAGACACCGCAACACCAAAAATTGTACAATTCATCGACTTCTTTTCGGAAGCCAATACGATTGCCAACAACCCATCTAGTTACAATCACTGTGCAAATGTTGCTTATCAACTACTGCAATTGCCTACGAATAAAGTAGCTAAAAACCTTATCATTATCCCAGATGGTATTTTATCTTTTCTACCCTTTGAAACGTTAATTACCCATGAAAGCAGCACAACGAACTTTGCCAAAATGGATTATTTACTAAATGACTTTACTGTAGATTATTCCAATACTGCTTCCTTCTATTTAAACGCAAGACCCTTTCAAAATAAAAAAGAAAGCGTGTTGGGCCTATTCCCACTATTTGAAAATTCGTCTCTATCCTTACCTTTTTCTAAAAATGAATTACAAAGCATTAAAGACCATTATGACGGAACCTTTTTAGAAAAAGAGAAGGCCAGTTTTAAAAACTTTAAAAGCAATGCGCCCAACTTCACGATACTCCATCTTTCTACCCATGCGAATTCGGGGGATATTGATCGTCCAGCTAGTATTAAATTTTATGACCAAGAAATACTCTATTCTGAATTGTATGACTTAGACATTAATCCCGATTTGGTGGTGTTGAGTGCCTGTGAAACTGGCGTTGGAAAACTCTACAAAGCGGAAGGGGCTATGAGTATCGCTAGAGGTTTTCAATTGGCAGGCGCACAAAATTTACTGTTTTCGTTATGGAAAGTAAACGATTATACCACGGCCGTTTATATGGATGATTTTTATAAAAATAACAAATCCACCCATTCCTATTTTGAAGCCAATCATCAAGCAAAATTGGATTATTTAAAGGATGAGACAATCCCCAACGCCAAAAAATCTCCTTATTACTGGGGTGCTATGGTTTATTACGGATCACTAGAACATAAAGCATCAACTCCCTATTTATTTTATATTCTACTGTTATTTATTTCGGGTATTGGGTTATTTTTGTGGTACAAAAAAGCAATTCATGCAAGACTTTCACAGTATTCTAAAAAAGAATCACTACAAAAAAATAAAGTTTAAAATTTCTAAAACCCATCATTTATTGGTTAAAGCAACAATCAATAGCATTTCAGGTAACTTTATTTTAGATACGGGTGCTTCCAATAGTTGTGTAGGATTTGAAAGTATTGAACTCTTCCACCTCAAAGCAGGACATTCTAAAACAAGAGCCGCTGGCGCCGGAGCCATTGGCATGTATACGCAAGTTGCCAAAAACAATACGCTTTCGCTAGGCCGCTGGAAAACAGCCGAATTTCATTTGGTTATTTTTGATATGAAACATGTTAATGAAGCTCTGTTGCAGTATAAAGCTAAACCCGTTCAGGGTATTATTGGCGCCGATATCTTATTGGAAGGGAAAGCGATTATTGATTATGCAAATCAGTGCTTGTATTTGAAGTAAAATGCTTCTTGAGCGAATAATAGGCCAACACCGTACTTACCAGCATTAGAAATCCTCCTAAAATAAAAGGAGCTCCAGGTAATTGAAAGGGCGCTTCTTTATGGGTGAAAAAGTAAAAGGTATTGGTCATCATGGGTGGTCCAACGATGGCTGAGGCGCTCATTAAACTCGCCAAAGTTCCTTGAATTTCGCCTTGTTCGTTTGGGGGTACTTTACCCGAAATTACACTTTGTAGGGCTGGACCTGCAATCCCTCCAAGACAATAGGGAATAAGGAAAACAAACATCATCCAACTTTCGGTCGCAAAAGCAAAAAGGAGCATGCCAATGGTGTATAGTGCTAAACCAATGTAGATGCTTTTTTCGTTGCCTAATCTGGGACTTGTCCACCGAATTAAGCCTCCTTGGACGATGCCTACCAGTAGGCCTACCGCTCCTAAGGATATACCCACCATTTTTTCATCCCAGTGGAACCGGTACATGGTAAAGAAACTCCAATTGCTTTGTATGGCGTGACTACCCACATACAATAGAAAGACTGCCAATATTAATCCGATTAAGGTAGGGTGTTTTTTTAAATTCAATAAAGCTCCTATAGGATTGGCGCGCTTCCAATCAAAGTCGCGACGGTTTTCTTTGGCAAGGGATTCGGGCAAAATAAAGTAACCGTATAGAAAGTTAAGCATACACAAAATAGCGGCAGCGTAGAAGGGTACCCTAGAACCAAATTGTCCTAACAATCCTCCTATTACCGGTCCGATGATGAATCCGAGTCCGAATGCCGCTCCAATCATTCCGAAGTTCTTGGCTCTGTTCTCGGGGGTGCTTACATCTGCAATATAGGCTGATGCTGTGGTGATGCTGGCTCCGGTTACTCCGGCAATAATTCTTCCTAGGAACAGCCAGGCAATGGTGGGCGAAAAGGCCAACAACAAGTAATCTAAAGCAAAAGCAAAAAGAGAGATTAAGATAATGGGTCTACGTCCGAATTTATCGCTTAGGTTGCCAATTAAGGGTGCGCAGACAAACTGGGTTATGGCGTAAGCAAAGGTTAACCAGCCTCCGTATTTGGCCGCTTCGCTAATATCGGCATGGATTAACTCTTTAATTAGCTTTGGAATTACGGGAATAATAATCCCCCAACCTGTAATATCGATTAGCATAGTGATAAAAATGAATCCTATTGCTGCTTGTTTATTGCTTTGCTTCATACCTATTCAATGAGAGACAAATAAACGAAAAATCCCGCTTAGTAAAACCAAGCGGGATTTAAATATATATAGGCGCCTCATCCGAGGCAGGTAGAAACCCTATAGCTCTAAAGCTTTCTTAGGGTTGTTATTCATTAAAATTTCAATTGGATTTTCTAATGCTTCTTTTACCGCTACTAGGAATCCTACTGACTCACGTCCGTCTATGATTCGATGATCGTATGATAGGGCGACAAACATCACAGGAGCTATAACGATTTGGCCGTTTTTAACAATGGCTCTTTCTACTACATTGTGCATACCTAAAATTCCTGATTGTGGAGGGTTGATGATTGGAGTGGATAACATACTGCCGAAAACACCACCATTTGAAATGGTGAACGTACCTCCGGTCATTTCATCAACGGTAATTTGACCATCACGAGCACGAAGCGCCAAACGTTTGATTTCGGCCTCTACACCTCTGAATGATAATGTTTCTGCACTTCTCATAACTGGCACCATTAATCCTTTTGGTCCTGATACGGCCACTGAAATATCGCAGAAATCGTAGGCAATTTTCTCTTGACCATCAATCATTGAATTCACATCTGGATATAATTGTAATGCGCGTGTCACTGCTTTGGTGAAGAATGACATAAAGCCTAATCCTAAGCCGTGTTTGGCTTTGAATTCTTCTTTATATTGGTCACGCAAGGCATAAATATTGGTCATGTCTACTTCGTTGAACGTAGTCAACATGGCTGTTTCATTTTTAGCCGACACTAGTCTTTCGGCAACTTTACGACGCAACATTGATAATTTAGTTCTTTCTGATCCACGAGAACCACCTGTTGGAGTTCCCATAGATGGTACAGCGTTTACCGCATCATCTTTGGTGATTCTGCCCCCTTTACCCGTACCTACAATATCGGTAGGTTGGATGTTTTTTTCGTCTAATATTTTACGTGCTGCTGGTGAAGGAGCTTGGGTAGCATAGGTAGTTGCTGGAGCAGGAGCAGCTTTTGGGGCTTCTACTTTTACCTCCGCTTTTGGAGCTTCGGTTTTAACTTCCGCTACTGCTGGAGCCGCACCACTTGGTTTTGCCGCACTAGTATCAATTAAGCATACCACAGCACCTACAGCAACAGCGTCACCTTCTTCCGCTTTCAGGGTAATGATACCACTGGCTTCTGCTGGTAACTCTAATGTTGCTTTATCTGAATCTACCTCAGCGATGGCTTGGTCTTTTTCAACATAATCTCCGTCTTTTACTAACCAGGTAGCTATTTCTACTTCTTTAATGGATTCTCCCGGTGAAGGGACTTTCATTTCTAAAATCATAATTGTATATTTTAGTTTTAGTTTATTGAATTACGAGTGTTGTCTATTTTATCTAAATAAATTCTTGTCAAATACCATTCTGATTGCATCGGTGTGTCGTCTTCTATCTCTAGTATGGCTACCTGCAGCTGGAGCAGCATAGGCTTTTAACGAAGCTAGTCTCCATGGTACTAAATCGAAATTCATCAACATATAACTATAGGCTCCCATATTCTTAGGCTCTTCTTGTGCCCACGCGAAATCGTCGGCATTAGGATAGCTTGCAATTACTGCTTTCAATTGATCCACTGGTAGCGGGAATAGTTGTTCTATTCGTACCAAAGCTACATCATTTCGGCCTAAGTTTTCTCTTTCGGCTAAAATATCATAGTAGAATTTACCGGTACAGAACACTACTGTTTTTACTTTTTTCTTGTCTACTGATTTATCATCAATAACCTCTTGGAAGCTTCCTTTGTATAGATCCTCTCGCGTTGAAACACATAGAGGGTGACGCAACAAACTTTTTGGTGAGAATACCACCAATGGTTTGCGGAATTTGGTTTTCATTTGGCGGCGTAACAGGTGATAGAAGTTGGCCGGCGTTGTACAATCGGCTACAAACATATTGTGTTTTGCGCATAACTGTAAATAACGTTCCATGCGGGCTGAGGAGTGTTCGGCTCCTTGACCTTCGTAACCATGAGGGAGTAATAGAACAATACCGTTTTGGTTGTTCCATTTGTCTTCGCCACAAGAAATGTATTGGTCGATCATGATTTGGGCTCCATTGGAGAAATCTCCGAACTGGGCTTCCCAAATCGTTAAAGTATTTGGATTGGCTAAAGCATAACCGTAATCAAATCCTAAAACACCATATTCTGAAAGGAAGGAATTGAAAATATTGAACTTCCCTTTTTTATCTTTTAAGGTATTCAAAAGAATTACCTCTTCTTCACTATCTTCTACTTTTACTACTGCATGACGGTGCGAGAACGTACCTCTTTCTACGTCTTGACCTGAAACGCGAATATCATATCCTTCGGTCAACAAAGTACCGTAGGCCAAGGTTTCAGCTGTACCCCAATCGATGACGTCATTGTCGTACATCGTTTTTCTATCATTAACAATTTTGGAAATCTTACTAATGAATTTCTTATCGGAGGGTAAAGTAGAAACTGTTTCTAAAATAGCATCTAGTTTCTTTTTGTCGAACGTAGTGTCTACTTTTTTCAACATTTCATCATCAGACACTTGTACAAATCCATTCCATTCGTCTTGCATGAAAGGTTTGATGATGGTCAAGTCTTTTTTACGTGAGGCTTGTAGATTTTGGTCTAAGTTTTCTTTGTAATCGTTTTCTATTTTGGTTAAATAGGCTGCATCTACGATGCCGGCCATTATCAGCTTCTCTGAGTAGATGTCTCTTGGGTTTTTATGACGTGCGATAAGCTTGTACAATACTGGTTGGGTAAAACGTGGCTCATCCCCTTCGTTGTGTCCGTATTTTCTATACCCTAACAAATCGATGAAAACGTCACGCCCAAACTGCATTCTGAAGTCTAGAGCGAAAAGCATGGCATGCACCACCGCTTCGGCATCATCAGCATTCACGTGAAGTACTGGAGATAAAGTTACTTTGGCAACATCCGTACAATAGGTTGACGAACGCGCATCAAGGTAGTTGGTTGTAAATCCGACTTGGTTGTTGATTACTATATGAATGGTTCCCCCGGTTTTGTAACCGTCTAATTGAGCCATTTGAACAATTTCATAAACGATTCCTTGACCGGCTACTGCGGCATCACCGTGCACGGCAATAGGCAATACTTTTGAAAAATCGTCTGGGAAATATTTATCTTGTTTTGCACGAGCAATTCCTTCAATTACGGCTCCAACTGTTTCCAAGTGGGAAGGATTGGGCGCTAAATTGATGTTTATTTTTTTACCTGATTTGGTTTTTCTTTCGGAAGTTAGTCCAAGGTGGTATTTAACATCTCCGTCAAAGTATTCTTTATCGTAATCTTTTCCGTCAAATTCAGAGAAGATGTCTTGCGTAGCTTTGCCAAATATGTTGGCCAATACATTCAATCTTCCGCGGTGTGCCATTCCCATTACGAAATGCTCCACCCCTTTCTCTGCGGCAGCTTCGATTACAGCGTCTAAGGCAGGAATGATGCTTTCTCCTCCTTCAAGAGAGAATCGCTTTTGACCTACATACTTAGTGTGCAAGAAATTTTCAAAAGAAACTGCTTCATTCAATTTGCCTAAAATATGTTTCTTTTGATCGTTATCGAAATTGGGAAGGTTGTCGTTGATGTTTAATTTATCTTGAATCCACTGAATTGTTTCAGGATTTCTCATGTACATGTATTCGATACCAATATGTTGGCAATACACGTTTTTCAAGTGATTTAAAATTTCTTGAAGAGAAGATGGTTTGTGACCTAAAACTTTAGCTGCATCAAAAACCGTATTTAAATCGGCTGATGATAGACCGAAACTTTCCAATTCCAGGGATGGAGTATAAGTTCTTCTATCACGAACCGGATTGGTTTCAGTAAAAAGATGCCCACGCGTTCTGTACCCATCTATTAGTTTCAGTACATTAAATTCTTTTTGCAGTTTATCAGAAACCTGTCCGTTTTGAGGAGTACTAGCAGCGTAATTGGCTAATTCATGTACGGCATTTTCTTCATTATAGGTGGTTATTCCGAAGTCAAACCCTTGAAGAAAGGCTCTCCAACTTGGCTCTACGCTATCGGGATTTTGAAGGTATTGTTCGTATAAATCGGCAAAAAATTCGGTGTGTGCTGCGTTTAAAAAGGAAAACCTATCCATATCTTACGAGTAAATAATCTTAGAATTAGAAAATCAATTGCAAAAGTATGATATTTGTAATAATCTTTCAATGTTTTTAGTACATTTATATCGCTAATTAAATATATATCTTTCTATGAAAAAGAATACTTTCCAAACAGTAGCTAAGTCAATCCTTTTGCTTTTTTTGTTTGGGACTCCATTCTCTATTTTAGCACAAGACAAACCTTTGCCTAAAGCCTACACTGATTCTTTTTGGAACCATGTCCAATTTGGCGGAGGATTTGGTCTAAGCGCAGGTAATGGCTATACTGATATTACTATAGCGCCCAGTGCGATTTACAACTTTAATGATTACTTTGCCTTAGGTACGGGTTTGCAATACAGCCGTCTAAAAGAAAAAAACTACTATAACTCGAATATTATTGGAGGTAGTCTTATAGGTTTATTTAATCCGATTGAAGAAGCTCAAATTTCGCTTGAATTAGAAGAAGTCCATGTCAACAATAGTTACAGTATTTTATACGATAACGTTAAAAAGAGTTTTTGGAATACGGGTTTGTATATAGGTGCAGGCTATCGCAGTGACAACATCACAATAGGGGCACGTTTAAATGTGTTGTTTGACAAAAACAAGGATCTTTACGGTAGTGCTTTTATGCCTTTTATTAGGGCTTATTTTTAAGTTTAGCTAAACCTGCGTTTTGAAGAAAAAATATTTAATCTTATTATTTGTAACTCAAATTATATTTTCTCAAGCTCCGACTATTGCTTGGCAAAAATGTTTTGGTGGGACGGGTTATGAATATGCCCAAAGTATTCAACACACTTCTGATGGAGGATATATCATTGCAGGTTCCACTACTGAATCCAATAATGGTGATGTCGCAGGAAATCATGGTTTTTATGATGGATGGGTTGTCAAAACCTCAAGCACAGGGACATTGGAGTGGCAAAAATGTCTAGGAGGAGTATTTGATGATGTACTTCATGCCATTTATCAAACTAGTGATGGTGGTTATGTGGTGTTGGGGAATACGACTTCTTCTAATATCAATATTTCAGGTAATGATGGTGATGGTGATTTCTTGATTGTAAAACTTTCCAGTTTAGGGGAAATTGAGTGGCAAAAAGTATTTGGAGGAACTTCTAATGAGATTGGTTTAAGTATCGATCAAACCTACGATGGAGGTTATATCGTAGCCGGACAAACCAATTCGAATAATGGAAATGTTACTGGAAATCATGGAAATACTGATGTTTGGATTTTTAAACTTTCAGATTCAGGAACACTATTGTGGCAAAAATGTTTAGGAGGAACCTCTAATGAAACTGCTGTAGCTATTCGACAAACAGCTGACCATGGATTTATAGTAACAGGAAACACCAATTCGAATGATGGCAATGTCACTGGAAATCATGGCTTGAATGATGTTTGGGTCCTAAAACTATCGGAATCAGGCAATTTAGATTGGCAAAAAACCTTGGGAGGAACCGACTATGATTATGGATATAGCATTGAAGAAACTGCAGAGGGAGGTTATATAGTAGCCGGTTCTACTAAATCTATCGATGGAAATGTGATTGGCAATCATGGAGGAACCGATGCTTGGGTTGTCAAACTTTCTAATGTTGGCACTTTGATTTGGCAAAAAGCTTTGGGAGGAAGTGGTGGTGAAAATGCCTATCAAGTTCATCAAACTGCACAAGGGGATTATATAGTGGCAGGCTATACTAATTCCACGGGCGGTGATGTTAGCGAGAATCATGGAGGAAGTGATGCTTGGTTTTTAAAACTTTCCACTATTGGCACTTTAATTTGGCAAAAAACGCTTGGCGGTTCAAGTAATGAAATTGTCTACAGTTGCGCAGAAGCGCCTGATGGAGGCTTTTGTTTAGCAGGCTACACCCAGTCAAACGATGGAGATGCCTTTGGAAATCATGGGAGTAATGATGTTTGGATTGTTGAACTCAACCCTGAGCAATTGAGTATTACTACTAATTCAAATTGCCCAATTGCCTTATTTCCAAATCCAGTTGGCAGTATACTGTCGCTTGAAAACAAAACCTGTACTGATTTTACTAAAATAAGTGTAACGGATTTGATGGGTAATACAGTACTTGAACCGCTACGAAGTAGCGCTCAAATCGATGTCGAAAGTCTTACTAAAGGTGTTTACTTTCTTCAAATTTATACTGAAAATGAACGTTATACTTATAAATTTGTAAAAAGATAAGGAAATGGAGTATCATAAATTTTATAGTAACTGATGAAAAAAAAATATTTCATTATTATTTTGCTTGTTAGTCTTGGAGGATTTGCCCAAAACCGAACTTCATTTGTGTTAGGCAAATCAAATCCGCCTTATTCATTAAGTTTCTCAAACCTTAAACTTAACAGCTATTCCTTTAGTTTGTTTTTGCATGACAAAAAAAACTATTTAGACTATTATACCTTATCCGTTTACAATCCGACTACCCAGTTGAATGACCAGTATATTAAAGTGAGTAACGGGTATTATTTAAGCAATAATAAAGCCTTCCCGTATTATAACTTTAACGGCATGAAAATGGATTCTTTTAATCCGAATGGGGTTTCTGATTTTGGCAGTGCGATTGCCAGTGGACTATTGAATTTTCTTTTTGAAAATCACTAGTATTTATTCCTGAACCACACTTTCATCCACTCTCGCTTTAAGATTAGGAAGGCGATTTGTTCGGCTAAGTCCACCGTGTCTGCACCATCCAATTGCTTTACATTATCTTCGGGCACATCTATAATGTAGAGGAGGTTGAGTAATTCTGTGTATTTGAATTGTATAAGCCGGTAAATTTTTTCGTGGAGTTGGACTTTCAGTTCGTGTGGTGAAGTCCCTTGAGGAAAATCTACCGGTTCGTTGGCAAAGTTGAAATCCTTATTTATTTGCTCAATAAGTTTGGCGTATAGGTTTTCTTTTTCGGCTTCCGAAAGCAAGTGATCTGTGTTTTGTGGTGCAATGAAACTAGACATTGCGGCTCATTAAATTTTGTCCGAATGCTTTTAAAACCACTTTTTTATCGGTGCTAATATTCATTTTTTCTAAGCCTTCAAACGCTTTGAACGTATAGTTTTGTATGGCTTTTTGCGTTGCCTCAGAAGCCCCTGTTTGGTTAAATATTTCTTTAACTGAAGCTATTTTATCGGTATTATCAGAGGGTTGAATGGAGAATAAATGCAGTAATTGTTCTTTCTTATCTGCATCGGCAAATTCAATCGCTTTGAGGTATAGGTAGGTTTTCTTATTTTCGATGATATCTCCCCCCACTTGTTTTCCAAAGGTTTCAGGATCACCAAATGCATCTAAGAAATCGTCTTGTAATTGAAAAGCAATACCCAAATTCAAGCCAAAATCATAAATAGCGTTGGCATTTTCTGCTGATGTCTTGGCAACAATAGCTCCCATTTTCATGGCCGCCCCTACTAAAACGGCGGTTTTGTATTGAATCATTTTTAAGTATTCGGGGATTGTAACATCATCACGGGTTTCAAAATCGACATCGTATTGTTGGCCTTCACAAACTTCGAGGGCTGTCTTGCTGAACAATTTTGCCAGTTCTTGAAAAGTGCTAGGCTCATAGGCTTCAAAGTATTGATAGGCTAAAATTAGCATGGCATCTCCAGAAAGAATACCCGTATTGATATTCCATTTTTCATGTACTGTTTCGTTTCCTCTTCGTAAGGGCGCATCGTCCATAATATCATCATGGATGAGTGAAAAATTATGAAACACTTCAACTGCTGTAGCGGCGGCTAATGCCTCTTGACAATCTACATCAAAAACTTCTGTCGCCATTAGCGTTAAAACAGGCCGGAGTCTTTTGCCTCCCAAGGATAAAATATATCGAATAGGCTCATACAGGGAATTCGGTTCTTTATCAAGTGTTAATTTTTCAAAATGGGATGAAATACTATTCTGATAGTCTGTTATGCTACGCATGCTTCTATTTTTTTGCTAAAGTAAGCCAAAAAGCGAATTTATCAAATTGATATGAAATGTTAAATAAATGTAAAAACTATGGAAACTATAACTGTGTTAAAAGTTTCCTATTTATCTTTGCAGCCTATTTATAACCCCATAAACATGAGACCCATTGAATGGAAAGTAAATTCTACTGAATCTGATGTTTTACTGCGAGCTCGCCATTCTATTGTTGCTTATATGGCTGGTTCAGTAAACAAATTTGACGGAACTCTAAGGGTAGTACAGAATAAAGTTGAATTTGATGCCGTTTTGGGCGATGTAGTAACCCACAGCACCATAACAAAGGCTGTTTTTGAAGTTATGGGTAATATAAATCGAAATGAATTAGGTCTTCAATACATTACTTTTAAAGAAAAGGGTGGGCTCAGTATTGGCTATGGTATTGCTTTAGCAGCCACTTTTGAATTTACCACCTAAAAACAGTAAGAATATGAAAAAAATAGTGCTCATAGGCGGAGGATTCGCGGGTTTAAATTTGGCAAAATCATTAACTAACGTCAATGATTTTGAAATTGTATTGGTTGATAAAATAAATTATAATTTCTTTCCTCCTTTATTATATCAGGTGGCTACGGGTTTTTTAGAAACCTCGTCTATTAGCTATCCGTTTAGAAAGATGTTTTCGAGTGCTAAAAATATTCGTTTTTGGTTGGGAGAACTGACTGAAATAATACCGGAACAAAATAAAATTATTCTTTCTAACGGTGAACTTACCTATGATTATTTAGTGATTGCTGCAGGAACAACAACCAATTATTTTGGGATGGAAAATGTGAAAGCCAATGCTATTCCGATGAAAACATTAGAAGATGCACTTAATATGAGGAATATATTGTTGCAACGTATTGAAGCCGCATCCATAACAACTGATCCTGAAGAACAAAAACAATTATTAACGATGGTTGTGGCAGGTGGAGGACCAACTGGTGTTGAAATTTCGGGAATGTTTGCCGAAATGAGTAAAACAATCTTTAAAAAAGAATACCCCGAACTGAAACAACTGCAAGAAGCTAAAATTTATTTGGTTGATGGTGGAGAAGCTCTACTGTCGCCAATGAGTCGGCAATCCCAAACAGATACGTTGGAGGCTATAACCCAACTAGGTGTTACGGTAAAATTAAACACCCATGTCATTGATTTTGATGGAAATACCGTTTCATTTGATGACGGATCAAGCATCAAAACTAAAAACTTACTATGGGCCGCTGGAGTTACTGCCATTCGCTTTGCAGGAATACCAAACGAGAGTTATGGCCGAGGAAACAGATTGGTAGTAGATTCTATCAATAAAGTAAAAGGAACGGAAAACATTTTTGCAATAGGCGATACCTCCTATCAGGACAGTGATAAAAATTTTCCCAATGGACACCCTCAAGTAGCCCAAGTAGCTATGCAACAAGGAAAATGTTTGGCTAAAAATCTTCAATTGATCCAAAGTAACAAAACCATAAAACCCTTTGAGTATGATGACAAGGGTTCTATGGCAATTATCGGAAGAAGTAAAGCGGTAGTTGATCTCCCAAAACCAAAACTCCATTTTAAAGGCACTTTTGCTTGGTTGGCGTGGCTATTTGTCCATCTGATGTCATTGTCTATGCCGCGAAATAAAGTAAATACTATTTATCATTGGGGATTGGCCTATTTTACGAGAAACTCTTCCTTGAGAATGATTATAAAACCGCTTAAGAAAATATAATGTTAAATAATTGTAAAACATTGGAAACTATTTTTGTGTTAAAAGTTTCCTTCTTACATTTGCGTCCTATTATTATAAATTCAATATTTTAAATTATGAATACAAAAATAGCTTTAGTAACCGGTGGAAGTAGAGGACTAGGAAAAAATATGGCTATACGTTTAGCCGAACAGGGTCACGATATAATCCTTACTTATCATACCCAAATAGAAGCCGCAGCACAAGTTGTAAAAGCTATTGAAGCCCTAGGTCAACAAGCCGTTGCCTTATCATTAGATGTTAACAATATTGGAAGTTTAGACGAATTTTTAAACGAAGTTTCCGCGGTACTTAAAGAAAAGTGGCAAAGAGAATCCTTTGACTTTTTAATTAATAACGCAGGTGTTGGTGCTACCATTGCTTACATGGATGCTACGGAAGAAGATTTTGATAGGTTAATGAATATTCATTTTAAAAGTGTGTATTTCTTGACTCAAAAAGCATTGCCCATGCTTAATGATGGTGGCAGTATTGTCAATCTATCTAGTGGCACTACCCGTTTCTGCAATCCTGGCTATTCTATTTATGCCTCGATGAAAGGAGCGGTGGAGACCTTTACTAAATATTTGGCTAAGGAAGTTGGCCCTCGAGGCATTACGGCAAACATCGTAGCTCCTGGTCCTATCGAAACCGACTTTAATAATGCTGCTATTCGAAATAATCCTGCTATTAAAGAACGATTAGCGACGATGACGGCTTTGGGGAGAGTTGGAGAAGCCAATGATATTGGTGGTATTGTAGCCTTTTTATGTTCTAAAGACGGCTACTGGATTACAGGACAAAGAATTGAAGCTTCTGGAGGAATTTCGTTATAAAAATTGAGTGTATGAAAGATAAAATAATCAAAAAGGCAACAGAAATGTTCCTGAAATTAGGATTCAAAAGCGTCACGATGGATGATATTGCTTGTGAAATGTGTATTTCTAAAAAAACCATCTACAAATATTTTCACAACAAAGAAGTCCTTATAGAAGAAGGAACTGAAATTATTCATCAAAAAATACACTCGATAATTGATGAAATAGTTGCCAAAAATTTCAATGCTATTGAAGAAAATTTCGAAATCAGAAAAATGTTTAAAGAGATGTTTCAGTCCATTGACACTTCACCTGTCTATCAATTAAAAAAGCACTATCCTGAGATTTATACGAAAATGATAGCCAATGAAATAGAAGATTGTAATACCATGTTTATGCAAAACATTGTCAAAGGAATTGAACAAGGTTTATATCGAAGTGACTTAGAGAAAGAAATTTGCGTCAAATTTTATTATACCCTAATATTTTCTATTAAAGAAAGCACGGCATCGGAACGAGAATCTGTTAAACTTGAAAACTATGCTTTAGAATACCATACGAGAGCCATGGCTACTTCTAAAGGAATTAAAGAACTCGAAAAACAATTAAATAACTTAACTACATAATCATCAATCATGAAAAACAAAACAGTACTAATCCTCCTCATGCTTGTAGGCTTCATGCAAGCTCAAGAACAAAAGCAAAACTATAGTTTTAGTTTGCAACAAGCCATAGATCATGCGCTTCAAAACAATTATGCTGCGATTAATGCCAATAGAGATATTGACGCTGCCAAACAGAAAAAATGGGAAACCACAGCGGCAGGTTTGCCTCAAATAAGTGGGAGCGCTACTTATCTTCATAATTTTGATTTCACGCTACAAGGAATTTCAGGAAATGCTTTCAATCCAAATGCAGACCCAAATTCTATTAGTTTAGTTGCTTTTGGAACCAAACAATCTATGAATTCAAGTTTGACGTTAAGTCAGTTACTTTTTGACGGTTCCTACATCGTAGCACTTCAAGCCTCTAAAACGTATTTGAAGTTTTATGAAAATGCTAAGCAAAAAAACAATACCGAAATCAAAGAAATGGTCATTAACGCCTATGGGAATGTGTTGTTAGCGCAAGAAAGTATCGCTATCCTTGAAAAAAACAAAGCTACCCTTTCTAAAACGTTGTCAGACACCAAAGAAACTTATAAGAATGGTTTGATTGAAGAAGAAAATGTGGAACAACTACAAATTACGCTGTCTTCTATAGAAAGTAATTTAAACAACACTCGAAGACTTTTAGATATCGCCAACAAAATGTTGAAGTTTACTTTAGGAATTGAAGTGAATTCTGAATTAACCCTAACGGATAAATTAGATAATTTAACGGTATCCAATTTAGATTTAGCCTTCAGCCAAAGTGGTTTTGAAGTGACCAATAACATCAGTTATCAAATGGCCTCTAATTTCCAAGAACAAAGATCCCTGGAGTTAAAACTACAAAAAAGCAAAGCCCTACCTACTTTGGCTGCAGCTGTTAACTTTGGTTACAACTCATTTTCCAATGATTTTTCCTTTGCTGACAGCAAACAAAAATGGAACAAATTCTCTAATATGGGAGTAAGTTTAAGCGTGCCCATCTTTAGTAGTTTTGGAAGAAGTGCTAAAACGCAACAAGCCAAAATTGCCTTTGAACAAGCCAAAACGCAATTGACCCAAACGGAGCAGCAATTAAAATTACAATACGAAAAAGCCAAAAGCGAATATGAATTCAGCATAGAAGAGTATGCTACTACAAAAAGCAATTTGAACTTAGCCGAGCGTATTGAGAAAAAACAACAAATTAAATTTACGGAAGGTTTGTCTTCGAGTTTTGACTTTAGCGAAGCCCAAAGACAATTGTATACGGCACAGCAAAATTATTTGCAGTCCATGGTCAACATCATCAACAAAAAAGCGGCGCTTGAAAAAATTATCAATAAAAACTAAAATCTTAAACTCATAAACCTATAAACATGAAAAAATTACTATATCTATCCGCATTTTCACTGTTTTTACTGTCTTGTACTAATGCGAAGAAGACTGAAAACATTGACGAATTAATTAGCGCTAAAAACGTTAAGGCCCTACAAGAGAAGAAATCGGCCTTACAAGCCGATGTCACTAAAATAGAGGAAGCATTGGCCACCCTTGACGTCAAAAAAGACGAGGCTTTAGTATCTATAATGACTGTAAAGGACACTGTGTTCAATCATTATCTTGATATCCAAGGAAGTGTAGATACAAAAGAAAACATCTTAGTGCAACCTGAATTTAGTGGTACATTACTGTCCCTCACCGTAAAAGCAGGCGATCACGTTACTAAAGGACAAGTTTTAGGTAGAATTGATGATGGCGGAATGAGCCAACAATTGGCCAATGCAGAAAATCAGTATGCTTTAGCCAAAACTACTTATGAAAGACAAAAAAACCTTTGGGATAAGAAAATTGGTTCTGAGATACAATATCTGCAGTCACAAACCCAAATGGTTTCAGCTCAAAAAAGTGTAGCTCAAATTAAAGCTCAATTGGCTAAAACAATTATTCGTGCGCCATTCACTGGAAGTATCGACGAGGTTTATGTAGAAAAAGGACAAGTAGTTGCCCCTAGTGTGCAAGGATTAATGCGCATCGTAAACTTAGGTAATATGTATGTTTCGACGACGGTTCCTGAATCCTATATTGGCAAACT
>CANBOV010000051.1 GCA_947371275.1 Flavobacteriaceae bacterium
ACAATCGTATTAGGACAATTAGATAACACACAAAGCAATTAATTAAGATGGGACAAAAGACAAATCCAATAGGAAACAGACTTGGTATCATCAGAGGATGGGATTCAAACTGGTATGGTGGAAATGATTACGGTGATAAAATCGCTGAAGATTATAAAATCAGAAAGTATATCCATGCTCGTCTATCAAAAGCTAGTGTATCAAAAGTAATAATTGAGAGAACTTTAAAACTTGTAACCGTTACTATCACTACTGCTAGACCTGGTATTATTATTGGGAAAGGTGGACAAGAGGTAGATAAGTTGAAAGAAGAACTTAAAAAAGTTACTGACAAAGAGGTTCAAATAAACATCTTTGAAATTAAAAGACCGGAATTAGACGCATATTTAGTTGGAACTAGTATAGCACGTCAAATTGAAAGCCGGATTTCATACAGAAGAGCTATTAAAATGGCAATCGCAGCAGCAATGCGTATGAACGCAGAAGGTATTAAAGTTTTGATTTCTGGTCGTTTGAATGGTGCTGAAATGGCGCGTTCTGAACAATTCAAAGAAGGTAGAATTCCTCTATCAACTTTCAGAGCCGATATTGATTATGCTTTGGCAGAGGCGCATACTACTTACGGTAGAATGGGTATAAAAGTATGGATCATGAAAGGTGAAGTTTACGGAAAACGTGATTTATCTCCACTTGTTGGAATGGATAAAAAGCAAGCTTCTGGTGGTAAAGGTGGTGATTCTTCAAAAGGAGATCGCAAACCTTTTAATAAGGATAGAAAACCAGGTGGAGACCGTAAAAGAAAGTAAATTTTAAACTAAAGAAAAATGTTACAGCCTAAAAGAACAAAATACCGTAAGGTACAGAAGGGTAGAATGAAAGGCGTTTCTCAAAGAGGACACGAACTTTCTAATGGAATGTTTGGAATTAAATCAGTACATGAAAATGGAATGTTCTTAACTTCACGTCAAATCGAGGCTGCTCGTATTGCAGCTACTCGTTTTATGAAAAGAGAAGGACAATTATGGATTAAAATATTTCCAGATAAACCTATAACTAAAAAACCTCTTGAGGTACGTATGGGTAAAGGTAAAGGTGCAGTCGAATATTGGGCTGCTGTTGTAAAACCAGGAAAAATAATGTTTGAAGTTGGAGGCGTTCCGCTATCTGTTGCAAAAGAAGCTTTACGTCTTGCTGCTCAAAAACTTCCTGTTAAAACTAAGTTTGTAGTTGCTAGAGATTTCGAAGCATAATCTAAAATTAATTATGAAACAATCAGAAATTATCAATCTATCTGCAGCTGAGTTGCAAGTAAAACTTACAGAATTGAGAAAAGTTTACATGGATTTAAGATCTACGCATGCTATTTCTCCAATTGCAAATCCACTTCAAATTAGAAGTGCTAGAAGAGCTGTTGCTAGAGTAGCGACTGAGCTAACTAAAAGAGAGTTACAATAATTGTATGCTAGCTGAAAAGATGGAAAAAAGAAATTTAAGAAAAGAAAGAATTGGTGTTGTTACTTCAAACAAAATGGATAAATCTATTGTTGTGGCACAAGTAACAAAAGTAAAGCACCCATTATACGGTAAGTTCGTGTTAAAAACTAAAAAGTTTCATGCACACGACGAAACAAATGACTGTAACATTGGTGATACAGTAAAGATCATGGAAACAAGACCTTTATCTAAAACAAAATGTTGGAGACTAGTTGAAATCATTGAAAGAGCTAAGTAATTATGGTACAACAAGAATCGAGATTAAAAGTAGCAGATAACACAGGTGCAAAAGAAGTTTTGACTATCCGTGTTTTAGGAGGAACGAAACGTCGTTATGCCTCTGTTGGAGATAAAATTGTAGTTTCAATTAAAGATGCAACGCCAAACGGTAACGTTAAGAAAGGCGCTGTTTCTACTGCAGTTGTTGTACGTACCAAAAAAGAAGTGAGAAGAGCTGATGGTTCTTATATCCGTTTTGACGATAATGCTTGCGTTCTATTGAATGCGGCAGGAGAGATGAGAGGAACTCGTGTTTTTGGTCCGGTTGCCAGAGAACTTCGTGAAAAGCAATTCATGAAAATTGTATCATTAGCACCAGAAGTGCTTTAATTCGTAGTAAGATGATAAAGCTAAAAATAAAATCAGGAGATACTGTAAAAGTAATTGCTGGAGACCATAAGGGTTCAGAAGGTAAAGTTTTGCGTGTTGACCGTGAAAAGAACAAAGCAATCGTTGAAGGTGTAAACATGGTTTCGAAACATACTAAACCAAGTGCAAAAAACCCTCAAGGAGGAATCGTTAAGAAAGAAGCTCCTATGCATATCTCAAACTTGTCTTTAATTGATCCAAAATCAAAAAAAGCAACTAAGGTTGGAATGAAAGTAGAAGGAGATAAGAAAGTGAGATTTTCAAAAAAATCTAATCAAGTATTATAGTTATGGCCTATACACCTAGACTTAAGCAAGAATATAAGGACAGAGTAATTGCTGCCCTTAAAGAAGAATTCGGTTATAAAAATGTAATGGAAGTTCCAAAATTGGAGAAAATCATTTTAAGCCGTGGAGTTGGAGCAGCTGTATCTGATAAAAAACTTGTCGACTATGCTGTGGACGAGTTAACAAAGATCACTGGACAAAAAGCAGTATCTACAATTTCTAAAAAAGATGTTGCGTCTTTTAAATTGAGAAAAGGAATGCCAATTGGCGCCAAAGTAACTCTTAGAGGCGAGAGAATGTATGAGTTTTTAGATAGACTTATTACTTCTTCTTTACCGCGTGTAAGAGATTTTAATGGTATTAAAGCTACTGGTTTTGACGGAAGAGGTAATTATAACCTTGGTATTACTGAACAAATCATTTTCCCAGAAATTGATATTGATAAAGTTAATAAGATATCAGGTATGGATATTACTTTTGTAACTACCGCAAATACAGATAAAGAAGCGAAGTCATTATTGGCTGAATTAGGTTTACCTTTTAAAAAGAATTAAGATATGGCTAAAGAATCAATGAAAGCCCGTGAGGTTAAAAGAGAGAAAACTGTAGCAAAGTATGCTGAGAAAAGAAAAGCTTTATTAGAGGCTGGAGATTACGAGGGATTACAAAAATTACCTAAAAATGCTTCACCAGTTCGTATGCACAATCGTTGTAAATTGACAGGTAGACCAAGAGGTTATATGCGTCAATTCGGTATTTCACGTGTAACATTTCGCGAAATGGCTAATAATGGATTAATTCCTGGAGTTAAAAAAGCTTCTTGGTAGTCTCGCAATAAGTTAGTACTTTTGCAAACCGAAAATTAATTTTTAATTGGTTAAAGGTTCATATGGTGAGTACCATCTGAAAACCATAACCGCAAATTTATACAAATGTATACAGATCCAATTGCAGATTATCTTACGAGAGTTAGAAATGCAGTGATGGCCAACCATAAAGTGGTTGAGATTCCAGCATCTAATCTTAAAAAAGAAATCACAAAGATTTTATTCGACCAAGGATATATCTTAAGTTACAAGTTTGACGATAGTACTGTTCAAGGTACAATCAAAATAGCTCTGAAGTATGATAAAGATACAAAGGAGTCAGTAATTAAAGATATTCAAAGAATTAGTAAACCAGGTTTACGTAAATATGCAGGTGCTGCTAAATTACCTAGAATCCTTAATGGATTAGGAATTGCTATTGTTTCCACTTCTAAAGGTTTAATGACCGGAAAACAAGCGAAGCAATTGAATGTGGGTGGAGAAGTAATTTGCTACGTATACTAATTAAAACTGTTAATCAATGTCAAGAATAGGTAAAAATCCAATTTCAATTCCTGCAGGTGTAACTGTCGAAGTTAGTGAAACAGTAATTACAGTAAAAGGAAAATTAGGTCAACTTACACAAGATTACGCTGACGTAACGGTAAAAGTTGAAGAAGGTCAACTAATTGTAGAAAGACCATCTGATAGTAAAGATCATAGAGCAAAACACGGATTATATAGATCATTAATCAATAATATGATTGTGGGTGTGTCTGAAGGTTTTACAAAAGAATTAGAGTTGGTTGGAGTAGGTTACAGAGCTTCAAATCAAGGACAAAAATTAGACTTAGCTTTAGGTTTTTCTCATAATATTGTTTTAGAAGTTGCTGCAGAGGTAAAGCTAGAAACAATTTCAGAGAAAGGTAAGAACCCAGTTGTTAAGTTAACATCTTTCGACAAACAATTAATAGGTCAAATCGCTGCTAAAATCAGAGGTTTCCGTAAACCAGAACCTTACAAAGGAAAAGGTGTTAAGTTTGTTGGTGAAGTATTAAGAAGAAAAGCAGGTAAATCAGCGTAAAAATTAGCATTATGTCATTAACAAAAACTGAAAGAAGACAAAGAATTAAATTCAGAATCAGAAAGATTGTTAGCGGTACTGCTGCTAAACCAAGACTATCTGTTTTTAGAAGTAATAAAGAAATCTATGCACAACTAATTGATGATGTGAATGGAGTTACTTTATTAGCTGCTTCATCTAAAGATAAAGGAGTAAATATCAAAGGTACAAACGTTGAAATTGCAATTGAAGTTGGAAAACTTGCTGCAGAGAAAGCGTTAAAAGCCGGAATCACAGAAGTAACTTTCGATAGAGGAGGTTATTTATATCACGGTCGTATTAAATCATTAGCGGAAGGCGCAAGAGCGGCTGGACTTAAATTCTAAGAAATTATGTATAACAGATACAAAAATGTAGAGTTAGTAAAACCTAGTGGTCTTGAATTAAAAGATCGTTTGGTAAGTGTAAATCGTGTTACCAAAGTAACAAAAGGGGGTAGAGCTTTTGGCTTTTCTGCTATTGTTGTTGTAGGTGATGAAAACGGTGTTGTTGGACATGGTTTAGGAAAATCTAAAGACGTTTCAGAAGCTATTGCTAAAGCAGTAGAAGACGCAAAGAAAAATCTAGTTAGAATTCCCTTAAGTGGTCAATCAGTACCTCACGAACAAAAAGGAAAATTTGGTGGAGCTGCTGTGTATTTGATGCCTGCATCGCACGGTACGGGAGTTATTGCTGGTGGAGCTGTTCGTTCAGTTTTAGAATCAGTTGGTATACATGATGTATTGTCAAAATCTCAAGGTTCATCGAATCCTCACAATGTGGTAAAAGCAACTTTTGATGCTTTATTACAAATGAGAAGTGCTGTAACTGTTGCAAAACAAAGAGGTATTTCTTTAGAAAAAGTATTTAAAGGTTAATTCAAGGAAATTATGGCTAAATTATTAGTAAAACAAGTTAGAAGCAAAATCAATTGTCCTCTTACACAAAAGAGAGGATTAGAAGCTTTAGGTCTTCGTAAAATGGGACGGGTTGTGGAGCATGATTCAAATCCAGCTATCCTTGGAATGATAAATAAAGTTAAACACTTAGTTTCCGTTGAGGAAGTTAAATAACAATTATAGTTATGAATTTAAGTAACTTACAACCTGCTGAAGGTTCGACACATAATCAAAATAAAAGATTAGGTAGAGGAGAAGGTTCTGGAAAAGGTGGTACCTCTGCTAGAGGTCACAAAGGAGCTAAGTCTCGTTCTGGTTATTCTAAAAAGATTGGTTTTGAAGGTGGACAGATGCCACTTCAAAGACGTGTTCCTAAGTTTGGTTTCAAGAATATTAATCGCGTAGAATATCAAGGAGTAAATCTAGACTCACTTCAATTATTAGTTGATAACGGAATTGTTACGGATACTGTTGATTTTTCAGTATTTGTAGAAAATCGTTTGGCGACCAAAAACGAAGTTGTTAAAATTCTTGGTAGAGGCGAATTGAAAGCAAAATTAAAAGTAACTGCTCACAAATTTACTGCAACTGCAAAAGCCGCTATTGAAGCCGCTGGTGGAGAAGCTGTAACCATATAATTTCAATAACAATGAAGAAATTTTTTGAATCATTTAGTAATGTTTGGAAAATAGAGGAGCTAAAAAATAGAATCCTTGTAACTCTAGGTCTATTATTAGTCTACAGATTTGGTGCGCACGTTACGTTACCAGGTATTGATGCTACACAATTGCATAGTTTAGCTGGGCAAACAAAAAACGGGATTGGATCAATCTTGGATATGTTTACTGGTGGTGCATTTTCTAAAGCTTCAGTATTTGCGTTAGGTATCATGCCATACATTTCTGCTTCAATTGTTGTTCAGTTAATGGGTATTGCTATTCCTTACTTGCAAAAATTACAAAAAGATGGTGAAAGTGGAAGAAAGAAATTAAATCAAATTACAAGATGGCTGACTATTGCAATTACCTTAGTACAAGGTCCTGGTTATATTTACAACTTGTATAGAACGTTACCTAGTAATGCTTTCCTGTTAGGATTTGATTCATTTTCATTCTTATTTTCATCTGTTTTAATTCTTACTACGGGTACAATTTTCGCGATGTGGTTAGGAGAAAAAATTACTGACAAAGGAATCGGAAACGGAATTTCTCTGTTAATCATGGTTGGTATTTTAGCTAGATTACCACAGGCATTATTTCAAGAATTTACTTCAAAGGTTACCAATAATAACGGTGGACCAATGTTATTAGTGATTGAAATTATTGTATGGTTATTAGTTATTATAGCTTGCGTGTTGTTAGTGATGGCAGTAAGAAAAATCCCTGTACAATATGCACGTCGTACAACAGCAGGTGATTTCGAACAAGATATGATGGGCGGAAACAGACAGTGGATTCCATTGAAACTCAATTCTGCTGGAGTAATGCCAATCATTTTCGCTCAGGCAATTATGTTTATTCCAGCTGCTGTAGCGGGACTTTCTAAATCTGAAACATCTCAGTCTATTGCAGGGACATTTAGTAATATGTTTGGTTTTTGGTACAATTTAGTATTTGCAACGTTAATTTTAGTTTTTACTTTCTTTTACACAGCAATTACAGTTCCAACTAATAAAATGGCAGATGACTTAAAAAGAAGCGGTGGTTTTATTCCTGGGGTTAAACCTGGAATTGAAACAGCTGATTTTTTAGACAGAATCATGTCTCTTATAACATTCCCAGGTTCATTGTTTCTGGCCTTAATTGCTGTGTTCCCAGCGATTGTTGTTAGTACTAATGTGCAACAATCTTGGGCTATGTTCTATGGTGGTACTTCATTAATCATTATGGTTGGTGTTGCTATCGATACTATTCAACAAATAAATTCTTATTTATTGAATAAACACTATGATGGATTGATGAAAAGTGGTAAAAATAGGAAAGCAGTAGCTTAATTTTTTATGGCAAAACAATCGGCAATAGAACAAGACGGATCAATAATTGAAGCATTGTCAAATGCTATGTTCCGTGTGGAATTAGAAAACGGACATGTTGTAATTGCTCATATATCTGGAAAAATGCGTATGCATTATATTAAATTGTTACCTGGTGACAAAGTTAAACTAGAAATGAGTCCTTACGATTTGTCAAAAGCAAGAATTACTTATAGATATTAAAAGTATTACAATGAAAGTAAGAGCATCAGTTAAAAAAAGAAGTGCCGAGTGCAAGATTGTGCGCAGAAAAGGCAGATTATACGTAATCAACAAAAAGAATCCTAGATTTAAACAAAGACAAGGATAGTTATGGCAAGAATAGCAGGGGTAGATATACCTAAAAACAAAAGAGGAGTTATCGCTTTAACCTACATCTTCGGAATTGGTAAAAGTAGAGCTATTGAGATTTTAGAAAAAGCTCAAGTAAGCCAAGATAAAAAAGTTCAAGATTGGAATGATGACGAAATCGGAGGAATCCGTGATGCGGTATCGTATTACAAAATTGAAGGTGAACTTCGTTCAGAAGTTTCATTACACATTAAACGTTTAATGGACATTGGATGTTATAGAGGTATTCGTCATAGATCAGGTCTTCCTTTAAGAGGACAAAGAACTAAGAATAACTCTAGAACAAGAAAAGGTAAAAGAAAAACTGTTGCTAACAAGAAAAAAGCAACTAAATAATAAGTAATATGGCTAAAGCGACTACAAAAAAACGTAAAGTTATCGTTGAATCAACGGGCGAAGCGCATATTAATGCAACTTTTAACAACATCATCATTTCGTTGACTAACAAAAAAGGTGAAGTTATTTCTTGGTCATCTGCTGGTAAAATGGGATTCAGAGGTTCTAAAAAGAACACTCCATATGCAGCTCAAATGGCAGCAGAAGATTGTGGAAAAGTAGCATTAGAAGCTGGACTTAAAAAAGTAAAAGTGTATGTGAAAGGTCCAGGGAATGGAAGAGAATCTGCTATCAGATCCATTCACAACTCAGGAATTGAAGTAACTGAAATTATTGATGTTACTCCGATGCCGCACAACGGATGTCGTCCTCCTAAAAGACGTAGAGTATAATAATAGTATAATTAAAGATAGGTAAATAGATTATCGGAGGATGTGACCTGAATTCATAATCTCTATCTCAAAACAAATTAAAATGGCAAGATATACTGGTCCACAAACTAAAATTGCTCGTAAATTTGGCGAAGCAATATTCGGAGAAGACAAATCCTTCGAAAAAAGAAATTACCCTCCAGGCCAACATGGTATGGCAAAAAAAAGAGGAAAAAAATCTGAATATGCTGTTCAGTTAATGGAAAAGCAAAAAGCTAAATATTCTTATGGTATTTTAGAAAAACAATTTAGAAACCTTTTTGAAAAAGCATCTGCTTCTAAAGGTGTAACTGGAGAAATCCTTTTACAATTATGTGAAGCAAGATTAGATAACGTTGTATACAGAATGGGTATTGCTCCTTCTAGAAGAGCAGCAAGACAAATTGTATCTCACCGTCACATTACAGTTAATGGAGAATTGGTTAACATTCCATCTTACCACTTGAAGCCAGGTGATAAAGTTGCTGTTCGTGAAAAATCTAAATCTGTTGAAGCTATCGAACGTTCATTAGCAAATTCTTCTCACGTATATGAGTGGATTACTTGGAATAATGATACTAAAGAAGGAACTTTTGTTTCTGTACCAGCTAGATTGCAAATACCAGAAAACATAAAAGAACAATTAATCGTAGAGTTGTACAACAAATAATAATTGACATTAGTCTAAATTATGGCAATATTTAATTTTCAGAAGCCCGATAAAGTTATCATGATCGATTCAACCGATTTTGAAGGTAAATTTGAGTTTAGACCTTTAGAACCTGGTTACGGATTGACTGTTGGTAATGCACTTAGAAGAGTTTTACTTTCTGCGTTAGAAGGTTATGCTATTACTTCGGTTCGTATAGAAGGAGTTGAGCATGAGTTTTCTACAATTTCCGGAGTTGTCGAGGATGTTACTGAAATTATCTTAAATCTAAAACAAGTACGTTTCAAACGTCAAATTGAAGATGTGGATAATGAAACAGTTTCTATTTCAATCTCAGGAAAAGATCAAATCACTGCAGGAGATTTTCAAAAATTCATCTCAGGTTTTCAAGTATTGAATCCAGAGTTGGTTCTTTGCAATCTTGACAGTAAAGTTAACCTTAATATGGAGTTAACCATCGAGAAAGGTCGTGGTTATGTTCCTGCTGAGGAGAACAAAAAACAAAACGCAGCAATCGGTACTATTTTTACCGACTCTATTTTTACTCCGGTTAAAAATGTGAAATATGCTATTGAAAACTTCCGTGTGGAGCAAAAGACGGATTATGAAAAATTAGTTTTTGAAATCAAAACTGATGGTTCTATTAATCCAAAAGATGCCCTAACTGAAGCAGCAAAAGTTTTAATTCACCACTTTATGTTGTTCTCAGATGAGAGAATTACATTAGAGGCAGACGAAATCGCTCAAACTGAGTCATACGACGAAGAATCATTACATATGAGACAATTGCTTAAAACTAAGTTAGTTGATATGGATTTGTCGGTTAGAGCATTGAATTGTTTAAAAGCTGCTGAAGTTGATACACTTGGAGATCTTGTATCTTTCAACAAAAATGACCTAATGAAGTTCCGTAACTTCGGTAAAAAATCACTAACTGAGTTAGATGAATTAGTAGCCAATAAGAATTTAACTTTCGGAATGGATTTAAGTAAATACAAATTAGATAAAGAATAATCTAGACCGAAAGGTTTAAATTTACAATAGCAATGAGACACGGAAAAAAAGTAAATCATTTAAGTAGACAGACTGGACATAGAAAATCTATGTTGGCTAATATGGCTTGTTCATTAATAGAACATAAACGTATTAACACTACTGTCGCTAAAGCTAAAGCGCTTAAGCAATTTGTTGAGCCATTAGTAACCAAATCAAAAGAAGACACTACACATAATAGACGTATCGTTTTCGCATACTTACGAAATAAATATGCTGTAACTGAATTATTCAGGGAAGTAGCTGCAAAAGTAGGAGATCGTCCTGGTGGATATACACGTATCATTAAAATGGGTAATCGTCTTGGTGATAACGCGGATATGGCCATGATTGAGTTAGTTGACTTCAATGAACTATACAATGGAGGTAAAAAAGAAGAGAAAAAAGGAAGAACTCGTCGTGCGAAAGCTAAGGCGACTCCAACTGAAAAAGTTCCCTCTCCAGCAGTAGAAGAAGTTAAAGAAGTGGTTCCTGTAGCTGAAGAAGTAACTCCAGTTGTAGAAGAGACTCCAGTAGTTGAAACTCCATTAGCAGAAATTGTAGAAGCTCCAGTTGCTGAGGCAGAAGAGACTCCAGCAAATGAAACTCCTGAAGCTCCAGCTGATGAAGAATCTAAAGAAGAGGAAGTATAGATGTATACCACTTAATAAATATAAAAGGATAAACAGTTTTGTTTATCCTTTTTTTTTGCTTTTTCTTAAAAAAGCAGTGCTTGACAAACAGCATAAAAAGGATGTTATCATAGAATGTTTATAAACATTAATAAGTCAAGCTAGTTTTTAAATAGTATTATTTTAATTTTGCAATACAACAACTTACTATAAATGAAATACACTACACGTCCACAAGCCATTTTACTACTTGCAGATGGCACTATTTTCTACGGAAAATCAATAGGTATAAGCGGTAAAACTTTCGGAGAAGTTTGTTTTAATACCGGTATGACAGGTTACCAAGAGATTTTTACGGACCCCTCTTATTTTGGTCAAATTATGGTAGCTACCAATCCTCATATTGGAAACTATGGTGTAAATGTTAATGAAGTAGAATCCGAAAAAATTATGATCTCTGGACTTGTATGTAAAAATTTCAGTTTTAACCATTCCCGTCCTGACTCTGAAAGTGACTTGTATGACTATTTTGAAAAACAAAACCTAATTTGTATTTCGGACGTCGACACACGTGCATTAGTAAGTTATATTCGTGATAATGGAGCACAAAATGCTGTAATTTCTACCGATGGTACTTCAGTTGAAGAATTAAAGCAACAATTAGGCAAAGTACCTAATATGAAAGGGCTAGAATTGGCGTCGAAAGTATCGGTTACTGAGCCATATCTTTTTGGAGATGAAAAAGCAACTTTTAAAATAGCCGCATTAGATTTAGGAATCAAAAGAAATATACTAAGAAATTTAGCCAAGCGCGATTGTTACATAAAGGTATTCCCTTATAATACTACTTTTGACCAATTGAAAGAATTCAATGCAGATGGTTACTTTCTTTCAAACGGTCCAGGTGATCCTGAGCCATTGACAGAAGTGCAATCAGTTGCAAAACAAATGATAGCCTCTAATCAACCGGTATTCGGAATCTGTTTAGGACATCAAATTATTGGTTTAGCTAATGGAGTGTCAACTTATAAGATGTTTAACGGGCATAGAGGCATTAATCATCCTGTAATGAATATCTTGACAGGAAAAGGGGAAATCACGTCGCAGAATCACGGATTTGCAGTCGACAGAGAAGAACTTGAAAGACACCCTGATTTAGAAATTACACATTATCATATTAATGATAATACCGTTGCAGGAATGCAAATGAAATCTAAATCTTGTTTCTCTGTGCAATACCACCCAGAGGCAAGCCCAGGTCCGCATGACTCAGAATATCTGTTCGATAGGTTTGTTGAAAACGTAATGAAATCCAAAAAAGTACAGTCAGTCTAAAAAATCAACTACACTAAATCGTTTGCGTTAATAACATTCGAGGAGATTATCATATTGATAAAAAAAGATGAAATATATTTGTAATAATTGTAAATGTTAATATCAAATAAATAAATATCATAAAAATGAGTATTATTATAAAAGTTCACGCTAGACAAATCCTTGACTCAAGAGGAAATCCAACCATTGAAGTAGATGTTGTAACTGAAAACGGTGTACTAGGCCGTGCTGCTGTTCCTAGCGGTGCTTCTACCGGAGAACATGAAGCGGTAGAGTTACGCGATGGAGGTAAATCATATATGGGCAAAGGCGTTTTAAAGGCGGTAAAAAATGTTAATGAAACTATTGCTCCTGAATTAATGGGTGTTTCTATATTTGAACAAAACCATATCGACCAATTAATGATTGAGTTGGATGCTACTCCAAACAAGTCAAATCTTGGTGCAAATGCTATCTTAGGCGTTTCTTTGGCTGTCGCCAAAGCTGCAGCTAACGAATTAGGATTGCCACTATACCGCTATGTAGGAGGAGTTTCTGCGAATACACTTCCAGTTCCTATGATGAATATCATTAACGGCGGTTCGCATTCAGACGCTCCAATTGCATTTCAAGAGTTTATGATTATGCCGGTAAAAGCAACTTCATTTACGCATGCTATGCAAATGGGAACGGAGATTTTTCACAACCTTAAAAAAGTACTTCACGATAGAAATCTCTCGACTGCCGTAGGAGATGAGGGAGGTTTTGCACCAAACTTAGCTGGCGGAACCGAAGATGCGTTAGATACCATCAAAAAAGCGGTTGAAAATGCCGGTTATAAATTTGGTGATGAAGTTATGATTGCACTTGACTGTGCTGCTTCCGAATTTTATGTAGATGGAAAATATGACTATACAAAATTTGAAGGTGCTACCGGTAAAATAAGAACTTCAAAAGAACAAGCCGAATATTTAGCTTCGTTAGCCGCTAATTATCCAATTATCTCCATTGAAGACGGAATGTACGAAGACGATTGGGAAGGCTGGAAATATTTAACGGAACTTATCGGAGATAAAACACAATTAGTAGGGGATGATTTATTCGTAACGAATGTAGAACGTTTAGCTACTGGAATAGAAAAAGGAATAGCCAATTCAATTCTAGTTAAAGTAAACCAAATCGGAACCTTAACCGAAACTATTGCAGCAGTAAACATGGCTAAAAACGCAGGGTATACTTCAGTAATGTCGCACCGTTCTGGGGAAACAGAAGACAATACAATTGCCGATTTAGCAGTGGCACTAAACTGTGGCCAAATCAAAACAGGTTCAGCGTCACGTTCAGATCGTATGGCAAAATATAATCAGTTATTGCGTATCGAGGAGGAATTAGGCGATACGGCGTACTTTCCAGGCTTAAACGCTTTTAAACAGAAATAATAATTTTTTTTTATAATTTTCACCTGACTTGTTTTAATACAAGTCAGGTTTTTTTGTTAAAATAAGCGACAATCTTTACCGTCATTTATTTTATTCCTATTTTTACAAATCATACTACTAACCATTTAACAATGAAAAACTTTTACTTTTTTGTTTTATCTTTTTTCGTGCTGTGCAATTCGGCAATTGGACAAACTACAATTCCAATTTACGATAACGTATTGTTTTATGATGGATATGCGGGATTAGTAAATGAGCCAACCGCACCAGATGTCGTACGTTTACGAAATGATTTATTTACGAAAAAACTTACTCCAGAAGTCCTTTCACAATTAGGAAGTACATTGAATCTAAGTATTTCTATTTCAGCAGCCTGTGACAATTACGATCGAATTGGAAATATCAATTTAGCATTGGTTCCAAAAGGTGCTACAAGCTATGATTTGGCCACGACAGAACGTATAGAGTTGGGACGTTTCATTACACCTTTTATGAATAAGAATGTAGCCCCTAACCTTGTGCCCTATTCTTTTACAGTTAATAATATAACCAAAATACTAAAAGACTCTTACCTCAATTCTATTTATGATTTTTGGATTGAATTTGAATTGTTTGGAGTTCCTTATGCTGCTAATACGCAAATTGCGGGTTGCTCTGGTCGAAATGATGTTTTTTATGGGACTCTAAATTTTGTGACTAATGCCGATGCTACTATACCAAATGATACTTTTGTTTTACCATTAAATTTCAAGAAAGATTTGAATAATTATGCAGATGGAGCTTCCGATGAAATTGGACTTACTCAAAGAACCATCACTTTTGATCTTCCATCACAAATCAATAATGCTAAGTTTTATCTAATTACTTCAAACCACGGGTCCAATACAGGAGGTGAGGAATATAACAGAAGGTGGCACTATATTACGTTAGACGATACTCAAATATTAGTCTATAAACCAGGTGAAACTACGTGTGAACCCTATAGAGTTTATAACACACAAGGCAACGGAATTTATGGAAGTACACCGAGAACTGCTGCACAATGGCAGTCATTTAGCAATTGGTGCCCTGGAGCAGTTATTCCAATTCGTCAAATGGCCTTAGGTAACTTAGCAGCGGGTACACATGTGTTTACAATAGCTGTTCCCGATGCTGTTTTTGTCGGTGGACAAGGTTATATCCCAGTTTCTTTGTATTTGCAAGGTGAGAATACGGTATTAAATGTGCCTGTTTTTATTCCACTTGATTTTGAATGTTATCCCAATCCTACTAAAGATTTCATAGCATTAAGTGCCAATAGTACAATTCAAACGGTTCAACTGTGTGATGCACAAGGAAGAATTTTAGTGACGCAAAAAGGGAATACTTCGCAAGCAACTATTAATATAGCTAATTATGCGAATGGTGTATATTTTCTAAAAGTAGTTTCTGAAAAAGGAGAGCGAACCAAGAAAATCGTCAAAGAATAACTTACTTAGTACTATAGAAAAAAACCCCCGATAGTTAAATTACTATCGGGGGTTTTAATTTTATTCCACTTTCTTAACATTATCATCCGGAATTCGATCTATCAAGTAATTATAAGGGTCAATACCTGCTTTGTATGGTTCGACTTTGGTTTTGTAGACAAAAGTGTTTTCTTTCTTATAAATCTTCAAGCGTTTGTATACTAGCGGTTTGCCCAGCACGTCTTCCTTGTCTGATTTACCAAATACACCAATATCTATGTAATCTGCAATAGGAGTTGCAGTTTCTTTTCCTAATGCATTTGAACGGAATTTTTCAGAAGTGGTTTTAATTGTTACTTCGTATTCAGCGCCGAATTTCTTGGAAGTTACTTTCAATGTTCGGTTAGAGAATAAAGTTATGTTTTCAAACAAGTCAGGAATAAGGTAACTCAAACTATCGGGCGTTACTTTTTTAAATTCAGTTACAGCATCGATTGAGGTTGGGAAAGGAGGATCTTTATAGGCAAATTTGGTCACCAAATTTTTTAAAGCCAAATTCACATTTTTCTCACCAACCATCTCTTTGAAGTAGTAAAGAACGACACTCGCTTTGTTGTAATGAATGTACTGTTGGTTCTCTGTTTTCATAATCGGATTCTCACCCTCAAACTCGGAACTTCTTCCTCTCAAATAATCATTCATTTCATACTCTAAGAATTTCTTCATTTTATCTTTGCCATATTCTTTTTCCATCACCATCAATGCGGAATATTGAGCAAATCCCTCACTCATCATTTCACTTCCTTGCATATTAGCCCCACACACTTGATGAGCCCAGTATTGATGTCCCATTTCATGGGCCACCACATAGAACACCATATCGATGTCGTCTTTAGTTACCTCTCTCAAATCAGTAATAAAACCTATTCCTTCACTATAAGGCATAGTGCCAGGGAAGGCTTGTGCAAAACTCGAATAGCGTGGAAACTCCAAAATACGGCATTGCTTTTGGTAATACGGACCAAAATTGGTTGTGTAATACTTCAATGCCTTTTGCATACTCTTCATCATATTAGGTACGTTAGTAGCATGCTGTTTGTCATAGTACACTTCTAAGTCTATACCATTCCACTTTTTGCGCGCGATTTGGTAGTCGGCCGAAATAAACGAATAGAAGTTAAGTGCCTTTTGGTCTAATTTATATTGGAAATAGGAACGGCCTTTTTTCTCCCATTGTTTGATCAACGAACCCGGAGCAACTGCCGTTTGTCCTTTTGAAGTACTTATAGTTGTGTTTACTTCGACCCAATCAGAATCACTACTAATGTAGGTGTTGCCTCGAGCGACCAAATTGTTTTCGTCCAGTTTTGGCATGCGGTCCCGTTTAGGTAATTTTCGTTTAATGCGTAAATTTTTATCCCCGATTTCATAGTCGCTGTTGTACCCAAATGAAGGCAAAATGTCTTTATTATTGAAGAAAGTTCCATTTTGGGTTAGTTGTGTAAAACTTACTTCATTCTCAAACCCTTTCGTGATACTAGCAATATTCACCGTAATTTTAATAGAATCATTAGGTGCCAATGCTTTATTTAGGGTATAAATTCGATAATTCAAATCCTTGTCATTGACTTTCAAATTAGAGTTAGGGATGTTCAACTTGATACTATCAGATAACATCGGCAAAGTAAAATGCAACTCGCCGATAGGAGCATTAGTTTTGTTCTTAGCCCATGCCACAATGGTAGCAGTCATATTGCGTTCCTCAGGTTGGATGTCAATCGTATAATCAAATTTATAAAAGCGAGGTTGAGTTAGATGTTCGTATTTTTTATACTTGGTCTCATAGTCCACCTGCTTGTTTTCCATATTTTTTTCGGATTCATAATGGTTGACGATTTGGGTATTGTAAAACACCCAACCCCCACAAAGGATAAAAGCCAATAAAGCCAGAGAAAGTCCCATCTTAGTTTGACGAAATTGTACTTTAGCTTGTTGCCAACGGTGCTTAAAATCGCTTTCTTTTCCTCTGATGTAAAAAGCAAGAATACCAAAGCAAAGCAAAATACAAAACAACCCCCAATACAAGTTAAACCAAAACAAACCAGGCACAAAAGGACCAAAGCCATTCATATCCGAATAAGTAACGAAAGGCTTAGCATTAAAAGAAACCATATTACTACTAATTTCCAACAATCCCCAAACAAAAGAGTTCATGACCACAAACATCACAAAAGCAAAGTAAGCCACATAACGATTATTAATCAAATAGTGGAACAGTAACGACAGTATTACCAAATAAGAATAGCTCAATAATTTCAATACCAACAACGATTTGATATACACATCCAAATCATAACGAGTATACCCATGCAAGGTTTGAGCAATAATCCCAAGAAGAATAGCAGCCACTAATACTAAAGCAATAGCACAAATTACCGCCACTACTTTAGACCCAAATAAACTGATGGTTTGAATAGGAGTAGCATCTTGTATCTCATTGATTTTAGCATCACGCTCTTTCCAAACCAATACCCCCGTATAAAAGGCAATAAACCCAATCATAAACAACATAAAGTTGCCGTCAATAATATCTACAATATCGTAAGTAACAGGATATTGCACCGCACCATAATGCCCGGAAAAACTAGTTAAGTTCGTGATCAATAAAATCATCCCAATAGAAACAATGATGATATACGTCGGGTTTTTAATCACCGCTTTAATCTCAAATTTAGTTAACCCCATGAACGTCGACCAAGAAAATACCCCAGCTTTATTAGGTTGAAACACATTATTTGTGATCGTAGCCGGAGCAATGTCTTTAATTACTTTCTCTTTTTTAGCCTTTACATTTTTAGTGTTAAAAGAAAATCGATAGTATACAAAAATCAGTATGGAAATCATAATAGTCAACCAAACCGCTCGGTTTAGTAATAACTCACCATGAAGCGAAACAGCATGATTGTTCTTTTCATCTACCGTTAAATATTTGGTCATAATACTAAATGGCTTAGCGCCAAAAGGATCTAGTATATTAGCCAACCATTCTTTTTGAATATCCCGTGTAAAAATGCCAGACACCGCATAAAACACCAAAATCAACATAGAACCAATAAAGGAAACAATATTACTTCTGAAAATAATAGCTAAAGAAAACAACATTACTCCAGAGATAATCACATTTGGAATACCAAAGTTTAAAATACCAAAGAAATGCCCACTCCAGTCCGTTGGGCCAAAACGTTCCGCCGGACACATATCAAGCGGTGGAGCAAATAAAGTGCCTAAAAGCGCCCCAATAGAAATCCCCAACAAAGGAACAACAGAAACAATGGCAGCCCCAATGAATTTCCCAAAGAAGTAATCTCTTTTCTTGATAGGAGCGGTAAAGATGAATTGGTACATGCCATATTGAAAATCGCGATTAGCAGTAGCATTCATAAAGGCAGTGGTCATCAAAAGACAAATAGTCGAGAACACTCCATAATATTGTTCAATAACAAAAGGAGCATTTTTATGAGTATTGCCAATTCCGCCGCCAATAGTAACGTGTTCAGATGCAACAGCAAAAAAGACCAACAAGGCATTGATGAAAAAGAAGATCCACACCATGGGAGTCTTTAACCAGTATTTGAGTTCGAATTGTATAAATTTCCACATAAGACGTTACGTTTTTAAAAGTTATACTAACTCGTTTAGTTTAGCAAAGAACACATCTTCTAAGTTTTCTTCGGCTTTATTGAATCCGTCAATAGGACTATC
>CANBOV010000052.1 GCA_947371275.1 Flavobacteriaceae bacterium
TTTATGATATGATAGGAAAATTAGTAGCGCACTATGAGTTTACACCTATTGAAGCAAGTACTATGTCTATTGGTAGAAATTACCCATCAGGAATTTATAATGTAGTAGTGACTCAAGGCGAAAATAGGAAAACCTTAAGGGTGGTTAAACGTTAAGTTAATCCTTAAAAAAGATACTATGAACCGCCTAACTTAACTGTTGGGCGGTTTTTTTAATTGTAGGGATAAGAAAACGTTAGAATGTAGTCAGTTTTTTAAGAAATAAGGTTAAAATTTGATATAAATAATTACATTTGAATTACATAAGAAGATTCTAAAACAAAGTCTTAATTGACTTTATAACCCTTTCCGCCTAAAATGAAACAGTTTTACCCAAGCCAATTGCCAAGAAATCCTTGGAAAATCATCCGTACTATTTGTTTGTTTCTTATTGTCTTTTTGCTGGTTCCTAGCAAGGCAAATGCAACTACAGGAACCTATACATTTACGTCTTCTTCGGGGACTTATGCTCCTTTGACCGGTGGAACAACGTTAGTCTCTGGGGCTAGTTGGGATGATACAGCTTCGGCTTTATTGACACTTCCTTTTACTTTTACTTATAATAATGTTGCCTATACTAGTTTTGGAATAAATTCTAATGGTTTTATTACCTTAGGTGCTGTCCCTACTGCTGCTTTGTACTGCGGGTTGCAGACTAGTGCGGCGAATTCTATAGCGGGCTATGGGACAGATTTAGTAGGTGCTAGTGCAACGTCATCAATTTCTTATGGTGTAACGGGTACTTCACCAAACCGAAAGTATGTGATTCAATGGGCAGAGTGCAAGCATTACAATTCTACTGGGGATAGTTATACTTTTCAAATTATTTTAAACGAGACTTCCAATACGGTTCAAGTAGTGTGGGGACCTGTTACGGCTGTTACTACGATGGGAGCTAATGCTTGTGCTGACACCGCTGCTGAGTCGGGTAGCGTAGGACTAGTAGGTAACTCTACACAAGATTTTAATATTAGAAGCATAACAAATGGGACGAATACATGGGCAACGTCAATAGCTGGAACTGCTATAAATGCGGTAGGTAATATGTCTTCGACTAATTTTCCGGCATCGGGATTGACCTACACGTGGACACCACCAGTAGCAACCGCTATGGCCTTTACTTCTTGTACGACTACATTTCTTAATAATGCGCAGGGCGTACCTAGAGGCGCTACTAATAATGCGGTTATTCAGGTTCAAGTAGTAGTTGGTGGAACCTTAACGCCGTTTTCGGTAACGAATCTTGCATTATCCACTACAGGTTGTACTAATCCAACGGCAGATTTAACAAATGCGAAAGTATATTTTACGGGAGGCAGCAACGTATTTTCCGCCACCACGCAATTTGGAAGCACAGTTGTGGGTCCTAATGGTGCTTTTTCGGCTACGGGTTCGGCTGCCATGGTCGAGGGAACCAATTATTTTTGGGTTACTTATGATACGAAGAGTACAGCCGTTTTCGGCGATGTATTAAAAGGTTGTTGTACACAGATTACGGGCAATGGTACTATGGGAGTGAGAACGCCAACTGTTACTTGTCCGACAGGAACCCAAACGATAGTGGATGAAGGTATATGGACAAAGGTTACTACAACGGCGCCCCATGCAAATCACGGAGTAATGCTATTGCTTTCGGATGGTAGTGTTATCTGCCATTCCAATTCAGGAGGAACTGATGGGAATGGTTTGTTGTGGGATAAGTTGACGCCAGATGCTTCCGGTAGTTATGTTAATGGAACATGGTCGTCCACGGCTCCTATGCTTGATACCCGCTTGTTTTTTTCATCACAAGTATTGAAAGACGGTCGTGTTTATGTGGCTGGGGGAGAATATGGAACGGGATTACAAAAGGCTGAGGTGTATGACCCTGTTGCAAATACCTGGACAGCGGCTCCTTCACCTGGCGTGAATATTAGTGATGCGAATTCAGAAATATTGGAAGATGGCCGTGTTATTCAAGGATTAGTGGCAGGGACCTTGAAAGGCACTCAAATATACAATCCGACTACTAACACTTATGCTGCAGGGCCAACTTGTAATGGTATTCATAATGAATCGGCTTGGGTTAAATTACCCGACAACAGTATTTTATTTGTGGATCGTTTGACTACGAGTTCAGAGCGTTATATACCCGCTACTAATACATGGGTCACCGATGCTACTGTTCCAGTATCCTTATATGATTCCTTCGGGGACGAAACTGGAGGGGCAGTTTTATTGCCTGATGGTCGTGCTTTTTTCTTGGCGGCACAAGGCGCTTCAGCTTTATACACTCCGTCGGGGACCAGTAGTCCGGGAACCTGGGCTGTAGGACCTACGTTGCCTAATTCGACAGGAGCACCCGATGCGCCGATGGCTATGATGGCTAATGGAAAAGTATTGTGTGCTGTTTCACCAGCCCCTACATCATCGGCAACCTTATTTATTCCGCCTACTTATTTTTATGAATTTGATTATTTGTCGAACAGCTTTACCCAGGTGCATGCACCAGGAGGAGGGATGTCATTAAATATAGCCTGTTACCAAACCAACTTTTTGGATTTACCAGACGGTTCGGTGATGTATGCTCAAAATCAAAGTAGTGCTTCCTCTGATTATTATATCTATAAACCGGCAGGAGCACAGACGGCATCGGGTAAGCCCACCATTTCGGCGATTACTCAAACCTCCTGTACTGCTTATCAACTATCGGGAACCCAGTTTAATGGGATTTCGCAAGGTGCCAATTATGGGGATGACTGGCAGATGTCCACTAATTATCCCGTTATTCGCTTAACTAACGGGACCAATGTGTATTATTGTCGCACCTTTAATTGGAATTCGACAGGTGTGCGCCGCGGTAATTTGGCCGACAGTGTACAGTTTGCCTTGCCTGCAGGATTACCAATAGCTACTTATTCGCTAGTGGTTACTGCCAATGGAATTGCATCAGACCCAATATCATTTACTCCGACTCCCTATTTGACTAGTACATTAACGCCTAGTGCGGTATGCAGTGCTGCTACTTTTAGTTATACTCCTGTGATTGCTCCCGCTACGGCTACCTTTAGTTGGACCAGAGCGGCGGTTTCAGGTATTAGCAATGCAGCAGTTACTACGGCACAAACTACAGCGCCTAGTGAAGTATTGATTAATACGACGGCTAGTCCGGTTACCGTAGTTTATGCCTTTACGCTTACCTCTAATGGGTGTAGCAATACACAGAACGTGTCCGTAACGGTTAATCCTTCTCCGACGGCAACTATTTCGGGGAATGCTCCAATTTGTATTACAGGTATAACCTTGAGTGCACCTTTGAATTCAAGTTACAATTGGTCAACTGGGGCTACGACCCAAAGTATTAGTGTTAGCACGGCAGGTACCTTTAGTGTAACGGTGACGGGGTCAAATGGTTGTACTAGTACTGCTTCTGTTACCACAGTGCTTGATACTAAAACCATCACTGCCAGCGCAGGTGCTAATGGAACTATTTCGCCTACGGGAGCTACTGTAGTGAACTGTGGAGCCAATCAAACCTATACCATTACGCCGAGTGCTTGTTATCAAATCGCAACGGTATTGGTAGACGGAATTAATAATGCGGCTGCAGTGAGCAGTGGGACTTTTACCTTTAGTGCGGTAGCTGCGGCACATACAATTAGTGCTACTTTTTCACTTAGAACCTATACGGTTACTGCAAGTGCGGGTGCTAATGGAACTATTTCACCAACAGGTGCTACAACAGTGAACTGTGGGGCCAATCAAACCTATACCATTACGCCGAGTGCATGTTATCAAATCGCAACCGTATTGGTTGATGGTGTCAATAATGCGGCTGCGGTGAGCAGTGGGACTTTTACCTTTAGTGCGGTGGCGGCTGCACATACTATTAGTGCTACTTTTTCACTTAGAACCTTTACGGTTACTGCAAGTGCAGGTGCTAATGGAAGTATTTCACCAACAGGTGCTACGGCAGTGAACTGCGGAGCCAATCAATCCTATACCATTACGCCGAGTGCTTGTTATCAAATCGCAACGGTATTGGTTGATGGTGTGAATAACGCCGCTGCAGTTAGCAGTGGAACTTTTACCTTTAGTGCGGTTGCGGCAGCACATACTATTAGTGCTACTTTTTCACTAAGAACCTTTACGGTTACGGCTAGCGCAGGTGCTAATGGAACTATTTCACCAACTGGAGCTACAGCAGTGAATTGTGGGGCAAATCAAACCTATACGTTTACGCCGAGTTCATGTTATCAAATCGCTACCGTCTTGGTTGATGGGGTGAATAATACGACAGCAGTTAGTAGTGGGTCTTTTACCTTTAGTGCGGTTTCGACTACGCATACGATTAGTGTAACCTATACTTCTTCCAGTGTCACTTATTATGCAGACCGTGATGGTGATGGATTTGGAGACGCGGCTACACCTTTGGTGAGCTGTACAGGAGCACCGACTTTTTCGGGTCACTTAGCGGTATTGAATAATACAGATTGTAATGATTTGGTTTTTAGCGCTACAAATACTTGTACGACCACGGTTAACCTTAAAGCTTATATTGAAGGATATTATGATAGCAGTGTGCATAAAATGCGTGCAGTCAGTGCTAATGAAGGTGTGGGAAGCAGTACTACTAATGTAGATATGATTACGGTTGAGCTTAGAAGCACTGCAGGCGCATTAGTTAATACAACTACTGCAATGTTGCATACAGATGGGACGGCCTCAGCGGTGTTTAGTGTAACACCAAATGGATCATATTATTTGGTGGTTAAGAGTAGAAATGCCATAGAAACTTGGAGTGGTGTAGCGCAGACTTTGTCGGGAACAACACTTACTTACGATTTTACTACTGCCTTATCGAAAGCCTTTGGACAGAATATGAAATTATTGGAAACAGGAGTCTATGGATTTTATTCAGGTGATTTAAATCAGGATGGCTATGTGGACATCTTTGATTTCCCAGCTTATGATGCGGCCAATCAAAGTGGCGGTGCTTATGATGGTACCTATGTGGTAACGGATATCAACGGCGATGGGTATGTAGATATTTTTGACTTCCCAATTTACGATAGTAACAATCAGCAGAATGTACAGGCGGTAACGCCATAGTTAGGGCGGTTGGTTTATTGTATTTGTTGTGTTGGATGTCGGTAGACTTCAGGCAGTGCTTTACTATTTTGTAGATTTTGAATTAAAAATCTAAAAGCAATACTGTATATTTGCTTTTATTTTAAAATTAATGGATAAGAAGACCGAAGAATTTTATATTAGGCTGCGAGAAGAGTTAAATACTACCTCGACTTGGCCTAGTGAGTATTTGTATAAATTTATAGTTCCAACAGACCCTAAGAAAATTGAAGAGGTAGAAAATGCCTTTGATAATATGGGCGCTGTGATACAAACCACCCAATCCAAAACTGGAAAATACACTAGTCTTTCTGTTAATGTGATGATGGAGAGTCCGGATCAAGTTGTTGAAAAATACTTAGAGGTTTCTAATATTGAAGGTATAATATCATTATGATGGCAGAAAGATATGTTAAAGAGAATGCGAATGATGTGGTACATCATTTAGAGTATAATGCTGAGCGGTCCCATTTGATTATACCAGAGTATGGACGTCATTTGCAAAAATTGATTGATCAAGCTTCGTTGATTGAAACTAAAGAGGAGCGCAATAAAGCGGCTAAATACATTATTCAGGTAATGGGTACCTTGAATCCGCACTTGCGGGATGTACTTGATTTTCAGCATAAGTTATGGGATCAGATTTTTATTATGTCTGATTTTAAATTGGATGTAGATTCACCATATCCAATCCCTACTAAGGAAGTGATTCATTTGAATCCAGAGCGACTGGCTTATCCTCAAAAGAATCCTAAATACCGTTTTTATGGGAATAACATCAAGTATATGATTGATGTTGCTAACAGTTGGGAAGAGGGGGAAATGAAAGGTGCTCTAGTGAAAGTGATTGCGAACCATATGAAGAAATCCTATTTGAGTTGGAATAAAGACACGGTAACCGATACGGTTATTTTTGAGCATTTATATGAGCTTTCAGACGGGAAATTGAATTTATTGCAAAGTTCGGAAGAGTTGTTGAATACGAATGATTTGATGCGTACCAACAAGAAGATGTCGAATAAGAACTTGCCTCCTCAGAACAATAAGATTAAGAGCAATAAACTAGGCAAGAAGCCCTTTCAAAAAAACAATAACAATAATAATAACTTAAATAAGTAACTGAGGGTCTAAGGGGTTGAGCGACTTAGAACAAGAAGCTCGGTGACTAAGGATTTCGGTATCACAGTAACTCAAAAAGAATGGGAACATTTAAAATTGAAGGTGGCATACAACTTAAGGGAGATGTAACCCCGCAAGGTGCCAAGAATGAAGCATTACAAATCTTATGTGCGGTGCTTCTAACTCCAGAAAAAGTAACAATTAACAATATACCCGACATTATCGATGTCAACAAATTAATTACCTTACTGGGTAACTTAGGGGTAAAAATTCAAAAAAACGGACCGGGTTCAATTACGTTTCAAGCCGATGAGGTGAATGTAGGCTACCTTGAAACGGAGGCATTCAAAAAAGAAGGCGGAAGTTTGCGTGGATCTATTATGATTGTGGGCCCGTTATTGGCTCGCTTTGGTAAAGGTTATATCCCAAAACCGGGAGGAGACAAAATAGGAAGACGCCGTTTGGACACCCATTTTGAAGGATTCATCAATTTGGGGGCTAAATTTCGTTATGAAAGAGAAGATCATTTTTATGGTGTAGAAACTAAGGGTCGTTTGAAGGGAGCTTACATGTTGCTGGATGAGGCTTCAGTTACGGGAACTGCTAATATTGTAATGGCAGCGGTTTTGGCAGAAGGTACTACTACAGTGTATAATGCGGCTTGTGAACCTTACTTACAACAGTTGTGTAAGATGTTGAATTCGATGGGCGCTAACATTAAAGGTGTAGGTTCTAATTTATTGATCATTGAAGGTGTAGAACAATTGGGAGGCTGTGAGCACCGAATTTTGCCCGATATGATTGAGATTGGATCTTGGATTGGATTGGCAGCTATGACTCGTAGTGAAATTACGATTAAAAATGTAAGTTGGGACAATTTAGGTGTTATCCCGAGCGTGTTTAGAAAACTAGGAATTACTTTAGAGCAAAAAGGAGATGATATATATATTCCGGCGCATACCGATGGATATACGGTAAAGACCGATATTGACGGGTCAATTTTAACTATAGCTGATGCGCCATGGCCAGGATTTACGCCCGATTTATTAAGTATTATTTTGGTCGTAGCTACTCAGGCTAATGGTGATGTATTGATTCATCAGAAGATGTTTGAAAGTCGTTTATTCTTTGTGGATAAATTGATTGATATGGGGGCTAAGATAATGTTGTGTGATCCGCACAGAGCTGTGGTAATGGGGCATAATTTTAAATCACAATTGAAGGCTACTACGATGTCTTCACCAGACATTCGTGCAGGGATTTCTTTGTTGATTGCCGCTTTATCAGCTAAGGGAACGTCTACGATTCAGAATATAGAACAAATTGACCGAGGGTATGAACGCATAGATGAGCGTTTGCGTGCCTTAGGGGCGAATATTGTGAGAGTTTAAATAAAATTCCAATAAATAAGAATAAATACCAATAATTTAAATTCCAAATTTCAATTGATAAACTAGTTGGAATTTGGAATTTTTTATTTTGAATTATTAAACGTTATGGAACTATATGTTATCTTGTTACTTTGTCTTGCGGCGTTCTTTGCTGGCTTTGTGGATGCTATAGTGGGAGGTGGAGGCTTGATTCAGACACCAGTGGCTCTGATATTATTGCCTAATCTGGCGGTTTCTACTGTGATTGGATCTTTAAAAATCCCTTCTTTTAGCGGGACAGCCTTGGCGGCTAGACAATACTTGAAAGCCGTAAAGATGTATTGGAACTTACTTTTGACTATGGCTGTAGTGGCTTTTGTATTTGCTTTTATAGGTTCGAATTTGTTGACCAAAGTTGACAATCATTTTATGAAGCCATTACTGCTAGTGGTGCTGATTATGATCGCAGTCTATACGTTCTTCAAAAAAGATTTCGGAATTCATCAAGCAAAAGAACATTCCCCAAGAAGGCAACTAGTACTCGCTGTGTTGATTAGTGTGGTAATAGGGTTTTATGATGGTTTTATAGGGCCGGGAACGGGCAGCTTTTTTGTTTTGGCATTTGTAGCGGTATTGGGATTTGATTTTCTTCATGCTTCAGCCACTGCGAAGATGGTCAACTTGGCTACCAATATTGGTTCGATTTGCCTTTTTCTTCTTAAAGGTAAAATACTATGGGTTATTGCACTACCTATGGCGGTATGCAATGCAATTGGTGGCTGGCTAGGAGCAAAATTGGCACTTAGAAAGGGTAATTCCTTTATTAGAAACTTCTTTTTATTGGTCGTAGTCGGTACGTTACTTCGGTTTGGGTATGATGTTTTTATTCGATAGTTATTGCACTACATTTAAAAATTTCAAGCCAAATATAATACCATCACCTTTAAAGCCGTTGTCATAGGAGCGCACATAATCAATTCTAAAGAAGCGGTACTTCCCAAAACCTAAGTTATCTAGTCCGACCGAAAATTCTTGATAGGGTTTTCTTTCGGGAACCGCAAGATTATGAAATCCTAAGACCAGTTGTGATTTTAAGTAGTTCAATACGGGTATTTTATTCATTAAATAGCCTTTATCATTGTGTTCGACGTGAAGTTCGCTATAGCTGTTATTCGTGCTGCCTATATAATAAGGTAGCAAGTTGAATACATTAGTATAGGATTCAGTTTGTCCTATATGGGTTTGATTGCCGTTAAAATGTTTGTAATCAGTAAAAGCAATATTATCGCCATGGAAGAATTTACCTCCTTTAAGATTGAGTTGGAGGAATCCTTTGTTGCCGAGTGTGACATTATATCCTATTCTGGTTGAAACAAAATCATATTCGTAATTTTTTTCAGTGGCTGCCACAGTTTTTTCATATCCTAGGGTAATAGTGGGGTAATCGTCGTTTGGGATGTTGAATTTACCATCAGGGCGTGTCCAGTATTTTTGTCCAAAATTGATTCTGAACGCTATGTTTGCTTTAACCAAATTGTTTTTGACGATAGCAGCTGAGGTTTCGTCTAATGGCGCTAATGGATTGTTTGAAGTATATAGGTCATTGCTTTTAACAATGGCTTGGTTGGTGGTATTGTACAGCGGTTTTCTTTCGGCGTATTCTACATTGGTATACAGGTGCAGTCCGTTTACAACTTCTCTTTCGAAGCAAATTGCGGCGAAATTCTTTTCATATAGTTTCATGAAATTGTTTTTGAAGATCAAGGTGCTAACGGTATTTACCAGATTAGAGATTGGATTGTTGCTGTTGAATTGGCTTACAAAACTCCCTGCGTTTAAGACTAGTATACTATTGTTGGTATTATTGAATTTGTGAAAATAGCTGGCTGTACCTCTTATTTTTTTCTCAGAGAAGCCATAATTGAATTGGGTTCCAATGCGGGTAAAGGTGCGTTTTTCTTCGTTGCGCTTAGTATAGGAGAAGCCGGCAGTGGTATTCCAACCCTGTACCGTGTTGAAGGCGGTGTTTAACAGTGGGCCTTCATAATTGAGAGACCATTTTTTAAATGAATTGGAATAGCTGTACCCCGACAACACATCCATAAGTTTGAATTTATTGTGTTTGGCATCGATAGAATCGAGGTACGATTTTGATTTCTTCTTGGTTTGCAGGATGTCTTTTTTGATGTAATCTTTACTTTCTTCTTCCGTTAGTGGCACAGGTCGAATAGTATTCCAAAAGGAATCTTCTTTTTTATTGGCATTTTCTTGGAAGGAAAGTATTTGATTGGTGAATGTTTTTTTATCAAATTGTTTGGCGAATTCAAAATTAGAATAGACATAGGTGAAACGTCCATTTACTTTGATGCCTAGCATACCAGCAATGAAGTCAATGGTTTGCGTGTTCTTGACCCATATTTTATTAAGACTGTTGTAGCTGTAGCTTTGTTTTAAGGTTAGATTATCTATGACAGGTGTTTGCATTTGGCTTCCTTTAATGGATAGGTCAGTTGCGTAAATAGCATAGGAATCGTCTACTATGTAGATATAACCCTCCATGACCGGTTCGATGGTACGGCGGGGAATTACTTTGATTTTGTTGATTTGCTGACGGTTTTCGGTAAAAAAGGAGCCTTCGAATTTATAGTTGTAATAATTAAAGGCGTTATCGGCGATGGGAGAGATTACATTGATTTCAAAGGGGAGGTAATTGTCATAGCAATCGAAGTTTACCGATGCGGCGTTGTTGAAGCTAAAGCCGTTGTCTTTTCCGCTTACTTTTGAAGCCACGATGACCTCTTTCATTTTATCGGGTTTTTGGTAGGTGATTTTAGATACAGTTTCAGACAAGTAAATAATGCCACTGCGGGTGGAGTCTAATACTTCGTCAAAGAAGTCAAATTTTTGGCCCATGATATTCTTTGGAGCATCTTTAAGTCGGATGATGCCTCTGGAATAGAAATCCGCTTTATAGCGCGCAGTTTTCTCCGCGTTGTCTTTTTTGTTTTTTATTGCGTTTTTGATAATGTCGTTGGCAGGGTTGTCTTTTGGATTGATTACTACTTCGTTTAGCAATATGTTTTCTTCTAGTAGTACCACGTCTATAGTGGACTCTGTTTTGTCTAAGTCAACAACTTGTTTACTGGTTTGATACCCTAGGTATTGAAAGATGATGTTGTGTTTGCCGGGAATACGGATGTTTAATTCAAATTTACCTTGTTCGTTTGAGGTTGTTCCGTTATAGGTGTTCTCTTCGAAGATGTTAACAAAGGGGAGGGGTTTTCCATTGTTGTCTTTTACGGTACCTTTTATTTGAGCAACGGAAGATAGACAGCATAGAAGAATTAGGAGAGTACTTATTTTTTTCATGAGATTGTAATTATTACACAGAGATACACGGAGGATCAGAGAGATTCGCAGAGAAAAGATTAAAATACAGCCGTTGATTATAAAAAAGACTGTAAGGCTAGTTCGTAGCTTTTTAGACCGAAGCCAATGATTATTCCTTTGGCGTTAGGGGAAATAAACGATTGGTGACGGAACGATTCGCGGGCGAAGGTGTTGGAAATGTGTACTTCTATTACGGGTGTAGTAATGGCTTTAACAGCATCTCCAATTCCTACCGAGGTATGCGTATAAGCGGCTGCGTTGAGTATAATGCCGTCATAGGAGAAGCCTACTTCTTGTAATTTGGAAATGATCTCTCCTTCTATATTGCTTTGGTAATAGCTGATTTCGACAGAGGAGTACTTTCTTTTTAAACCATTGAAGAAGGTGTCAAAGGAAAGGCTACCGTAAATTTCGGGTTCTCTTTTGCCTAATAAATTAAGATTTGGGCCATTTATTATTATAATTTTCATACAAATGCTTATTTAGGTAAAGGTATAAATAATCTTTTAGATAGTAAATGGTAATGAGAAATACCTTTTTTTAATCAGTTTAATGCTTCAAATTGACCTAAAATAGCGTGTGTTAAAAATTGAAAATATTGTTATTATTGTTAATAACAGGGATATTTATTTGTTTTTAAGTAGGTTACGATATTTTTTTGTTAATAAAATTGTTGATAACTGCAATACCCCTTGTAGGTGCTCGAAAAATATTAGATATACTTTTGGTGTATTAATTTTAAAATTAAACAAACATGAAAAAAATTATTTTAACAGTAGCTGCAGTATTCGCTTTGACGTTTGCTAACGCACAAGACAAAAAAGAAGGTTCAGCTGGATTTGGAAAAGGTGATGTGTACTTAACAGGTGCATTTGGTTTTTCAAGTAACAAAGATGCTGCTGAAGTTAAAACTGATGGTTTTAACGTAGCTCCAGGTATTGGTTATTTTTTAACTGAAAATGTTGCTTTAGTTGGATCTTTAAATTACATGTCAACTAAAGTTGCTGAAACTAAAACTACAGGTTTAGGATTACACGCAGGTGTTAAATATTTCTGGACTCCAGCAAGTCAATTCTCTTTGTCTATTGGAGGTGAGTTATCTTATGATACAGCAAAAACTGGAGATGTTAAAAATAACACAATCGGTCTTAATGTACCAGTAGGTTTACATTATTTCGTATCTGATAGTTTTGCTATCACTTCTACTTGGGGTGGTTTAAACTATTCTTCATCTAAAGATGATACTACAGGTGCTAAAGCTGCTACAAACTTAGGATTAGGTTTAGATATGACAGCTATTAGCTTTGGTTTGATCTACAAACTGTAATTAGTAGTACATACAACAAATTAAACCACGCTTTTAGCGTGGTTTTTTTATATACGGCATTTGTCGTATTTTTTTTAAATGGAAATATATCTTACATTTGGACCAACTAATTTTAAAATTAAACAAACATGAAAAAAATTATTTTAACATTGGCAGTTGTTTTAACTGCAGCATTTGCAAATGCACAGGATATGAAATTTGGTGTTAGAGGTGGTATTGATATGGTATCTGCTAAGACTACTTACAGTGATGGTTTAGGTAATTCTGTATCGGCTACTGCTTCTACTACAGGTTTTTACGCAGGAGGTTTTGTGAATTTTGCTATAGCAGATAAGTTTACAATAGAACCAGGGATTGCTTATCATGCGGCATCGAAAGATGGTACGAAATTAAATTTTTTAAGCGTACCCGTAACATTTAAGTATTTGGTAGCTGAAAAAATCAACATTTTGGCAGGTCCTGCTTTATTCTACAACATGGATTCAGCGGCAAAAGACAAAACCACCTTTAATTTAGATTTAGGGGCGTCTTATGATATTACTGAGAATTTCTTTGTTGACCCTAGATATTCACTTGGTTTATCAGGAGATACAAAAGTAAGTCACTTCCTAATAGGTGTTGGATATAGATTCTAATCCTATGTAATAGTATTTTATAAACCACGCTTTAGGCGTGGTTTTTTTATTGGTATTCATTTCGTTACTTTGTGATATGAATTGGAGTTCGTATATAAAAAGTTTTCAATCCTATCTTAAGATAGAACGTGGTTTGTCAAAGAATACGGTTACTAATTACACCTTTGATTTGGAGCGACTTTGTTTTTTTATGGAAGAGAATGGTATAGCAGTTTCGCCCACTAATATAAAAGAAGAAACCATTCAACAGTTTGTTTATAGTGTTTCCAAAGAGGTAAATGCTCGTTCGCAAGCTCGAATTATTTCGGGGCTAAAAAGCTTTTTTACTTATCTGATATTTGAAGATATCCGGTTAGATAATCCTATGGAATTAATTGAAGCGCCCCGCATCGGCAGGAAGTTGCCCGATACCTTATCTATTGATGATATAGATCGGCTTATTGCGGCTATTGATTTGTCAACAATGGAGGGAGAGCGCAATAGGGCTATGATGGAGGTGCTTTATGGATGCGGGTTACGGGTTTCAGAAGTAGTATCGTTAAAGATCTCTGATTTATTCTTCGAGGAAGGATTTATCAAAATTACAGGTAAAGGGAATAAGCAACGATTTGTCCCTATTGCGGCATCTACACAAAAATATGTCGAATTGTATAAGAATCAAATTAGAACGCAGCTAAGCATCGTGAAAGGGCATGAAGATACTTTGTTTTTAAATAGACGGGGACGTCAGTTGACCCGAGCGATGATTTTTACCATTATTAAAAATTTGGCGGTCAAGATTAATTTGGAAAAGAATATTAGTCCGCACACCCTTAGGCATTCCTTTGCGACTCATTTACTAGAAAATGGTGCTGATTTGCGTTCGATTCAATTAATGCTTGGGCATGAGTCCATTACTACAACAGAAATATACGTTCATTTAGACCGAAAACATTTAACACAAATAGTAGCTAGATTTCATCCTAGAAAAAAGTAGAATTGCGTAATTTTAATTATTTTAGCAAAAGTTAAAAAAGTAGCATAACTCCAAATCTCTTTTAGAATGATAAAATATAACGGTGTTTATGTAGTTGATGATGATAAAATTTTCCATTTTATCATTAAGAAACTATTGATGAATAATAAAATCGAAGTTAGTCCAGAGTTTTTTGAGAATGGATTACTCGCCTTAAATGGGATTAAAAATAAATTGGATAATGGAGAGACTCCTCCCGATTTAATTTTGCTTGACATCAATATGCCAGTATTAGATGGATGGCAGTTTTTGGAAGAATATAAAAAACTTAAGGATCGTTTACAAAAAGACATCGTTATCTATATTATCAGTTCCTCGGATAATACTGTTGATATAAACAGGGCAAATGATTTTAAGACTGAGATCAGTGACTATTATTTAAAGCCGGTAACTGTTGAAGCGATAAAAAATATTTTTAGTGTATAAAAAAAGCGACCAAATGGTCGCTTTTTTTATTTGGTATTCGTTTTTATTTTGCGATGTTAACCGCTCTGGTTTCACGAATTACGGTGATTTTTACTTGTCCAGGATAAGTCATTTCTGTTTGAATTTTTTGAGATATTTCAAAAGAAAGGCTGGCTGCATTTTCATCGCTTACTTTTTCACTTTCTACAATAACACGAAGTTCTCGTCCTGCTTGAATAGCATAGGCATTTTTCACACCATTGAATCCAAAGGCTATGTTTTCTAAATCTTTTAAACGTTGGATGTAAGAGTCTAAAACTTGACGTCTAGCCCCTGGTCTTGCTCCAGAAATTGCATCACATACTTGGATGATTGGTGAAATTAAATATTTCATTTCAATTTCATCATGGTGGGCTCCAATGGCATTGCATACTTCTTCTTTTTCACCAAATTTCTCTGCCCATTGCATTCCCAATAAAGCGTGCGGTAAATCACTTTCAGTATCAGGCACCTTACCGATATCGTGTAATAAACCAGCTCTTTTAGCTAATTTAACATTCAATCCCAATTCGGCTGCCATGATTCCACAAAGTTTAGCTACTTCTCTAGAGTGTTGTAATAAGTTTTGGCCGTAAGAAGAACGGTATTTCATTCTACCTACTACTTTGATTAATTCAGGGTGTAGGCCATGGATTCCTAAGTCAATTACGGTACGTTTCCCTACTTCTATAATTTCATCATCAATTTGTTTAGTAGTTTTGGCTACCACTTCCTCAATACGTGCAGGGTGTATACGACCATCGGTTACTAATTTGTGTAATGATAGACGAGCGATTTCTCTTCTAACGGGGTCAAAGCAAGAAAGTATGATCGCTTCTGGAGTATCATCAACAATAATTTCCACACCAGTTGCCGCTTCTAAGGCGCGAATGTTTCTTCCTTCACGTCCAATAATTCTACCTTTTACATCATCAGATTCGATGTTGAATACAGATACACAATTTTCTACCGCTTCTTCAGTACCCACACGTTGTATGGTGCTGATGATTACTTTTTTGGCTTCTTGCTGTGCGGTAAGTTTGGCTTCTTCAATAGTGTCTTGAATATGAGACATTGCTTTAGTTTTTGCTTCTGCTTTTAAGCTTTCCACTAATTGGTCCTTGGCATCTTCTGCCGATAGTCCGGAAATCACTTCTAATTGCTCTACTTGACTCTTATGTAGTTTTTCAAGCTCATTTTGTTTCTTTTCAAGCAATTCAACTTTAGAGCTGTATTCTTGGGTTTTAGCTTCATAGTCATCATTTACCTTTTTGGCTTTCGCTAATTCACTAGAAACTTGTGATTCTTTATCACGGGTTCTTTTCTCTACTTCTGCAATTTTTTTGTCTTTGTTTAAAATCTCTTTTTCATGTTCTGATTTTAATTCTAAAAACTTTTCCTTGGCTTGAAGTAGTTTGTCTTTTTTAATGTTTTCAGCCTCTACATTGGCATCTCTCAAGATAGAAGAGGCTTCTTTCTTGGCGTTTTTGATCATGTTAGAGACGTTATTCTTTTCAAGGTATTTAGCGATTCCAAATCCTCCGCCAATTCCAGCGATTAAAGCAATTATTATTAGTATAGTTCCCATTTTATTTGTTAGTGTTTATATATAAAAAAGCCTACATTAGGTGAATGCATAAACTCGAAAGGACAAGTTTTGAGCTAACTCGCTGGTCAAGTTTCCACGATAAAAGTGGCATGCTTTAGTAGCGACGATTTGCTCATTTTAATTTGTTAGTGTTGAGTTTACCAATTAAAATCTAATGTAGGCAGTGTTGTAATCTATGGTAAGAACGTTATTTTTTATCAAGATAATCGAATAATAAATCATTAATTTTTTTTAATCTTTCCAGTGTTTCTTTACTATCAGTGGAACTGTCAACTTGCTTTTGTTCTACTTGTGACGCAAATTGTAAAGCACACATGGCTAATACATCTTGTTTGTCACGAACCGCATAGTTTTCTTCGAATTGCTTAATCATAGCATCAATTTTTTTGGAAGCACTTCTCAGTCCTTCTTCTTGAGAGAGTTCTACCGTTAGCGGGTATACTCGGTCTGCAATTGATAGTTTTATTTTAAGCTTTCCATCCATGTTTTAGTCTGATAACTGTGCAATACAGTAATCTATCTCTCTGATTAATGAATTTATTTTAAGCTTCGTATCTCGTTTATTTTCTTCACCGCCTAATAATGAATTGGTCATTTTGAGTGTTTCATTTTCTGATTTTAATGCCTCAATTTGATTGGATTGAGTAGTAACAACCATGGCAGCTTTCTCTAATTCTGCTTTCAATGCAATAGAATTTTTCTCTAAACCTTCTATTTTGTTAAAAAGTTTTTCAATTCTATTTTCAAGAGAATCAATTATTTCTGCAATTTCACTCATGAAATACTTTATTCATTACTTACTTTACAAAGTTAGGATTCTATTTTGTTTGCACAATAGTTTTCGCAATTATTTATTTCTTTTTTAGTGCCTAATTATAATATTTTGTTTTTAAGTAGGTTACAAAATAAATAGGGGTTGTAAATTTTTACGCACTTTTAATTATCTTAGCCAAAACAATCCTAGATGCGTTATTTTTGGCTCTTATTTTTTATTTCTTTTGGGGTAGTAAGTCAAGAAACATACCCTAAAGACTATTTTATATCTCCCTTGGACATACCCTTACAATTGGCAGGCAATTTCGGAGAATTGCGTTTCAATCATATACATTCTGGTTTTGATTTTAAAACCCAGCAAAAAGAAGGATTTAAAGTTTATGCCACCGCTGACGGCTATGTTTCTCGTATTAAGATATCAGAAGTAGGTTATGGAAAGGCGGTTTATATTACGCATCCGAATGGTTTTACAACGGTGTACGGTCACTTGCAATCGGGATTCGGGGCGGTTGAAGCTTTGATTAAAAAGGAGCAATATAAAGCGAAGTCTTATGAGATTGATGTGGCTTTTAAGCCAGAGGAGCTATTGGTTCGAAAAGGTGAAGTAATTGGTTTATCGGGTAATACTGGAGGTTCTGATGGACCTCATTTGCATTACGAAATTAGAAATACCCTTTCTGAAAAAATAATCAACCCGCTATTTTTTGGTTTTGATGTTTTGCTGCCAGATGATAAAAGACCTTTGTTGACTAGTCTTTTGGTTTATCCCTTGGAAGACAATACGATTGTTAATCAGTCTAAACGCCCCATCGTTTTAAGTTTGTCCCTGCAAGAAGACGGGACTTATATTGCCGAAAAAATTACGGCGACGGGCAAAATAGGTTTCGGAATTACTACTGCCGACTACGACAATGTTTCGTGGAATTCTAACGGAGTTTATAGTGTCCAATCCTATTTAAACGGACAGTCCTTTTTTGGTTACCAATTTGACACCTTTGCCTTTGATGAAACGCGCTATGTTAATGCGCTGATTGATTATGGCCGGTATAAGAAATTGGGTCAAAGGGTTCAAAAGTTGTTTATGCGCAATCCGTATCCATTAAGTTTAATTAGGTCCACCAAAGAAAACGGAATTATTGACGTTACACCTAATATAACCCAATCCTATCGCATCGAGAT
>CANBOV010000053.1 GCA_947371275.1 Flavobacteriaceae bacterium
TTGGATCGCCCCTTTACCGATAGCCTATGATTCAAATTTGCCTGGCTATTTGGAAATGATGAAGATGATGGGAGACCATACGAGTCCGAATATGCCTAAGGCACAAGCCATTAAAGATGCTACTATGGCCTATTTTATCCTTAAAAACAGGCAGGCTGATTCGGTATTTTTACATTACAATGGCACATATCACAGTGATAACTTTGAAGGAATTTCATGGTATTTGAAAAAGGCACAGCCTAAGTTAAAAATCACAACCATTTCGACCGTAGAGCAAGCTGACTTAAAAAAAATAGTACCTGAAAATTATACTAAAGCCGACTATATTCTCGTTATAGATGAAGATGTAACAAAAACATATTGATTTCGTCTTATGTTTTGAAACCAGACTGTTATGAAAAAGGCACTGTTATTATTGACTCTACTGCTTACTGGGGTAGTTTTATTATCTTGTAGTAATGAGACTAGTACTGAGCCGATGCTCATCGTTAAATTTAAATTTGATTCTAATCAGGTTCGCTTGAATAATTTGGGCGAGCCCTCTATTATCCCGGCAGGCAACGCGGCACAGACTCCAATTTTTAATACGATAGGTTCACACTATATTGAATTAGCTCCGAATGCCAATACCCAATTGGGCAATGGAACGGTTTTATATCATGGTGCGGAGACCACTTTGGGCGGGGTAAACGCAATTGATTTCAGCAAAGAAAAAGTGGTGAGTGAGGATGAAGTTTTTATGAAAATACCTTTGAGTCAGGTTGCTGCCGGAAACTATGAATGGATACGGGTATCGTTGGCCTATCAGAATTATCAAATTAGTGTTCGCAGCCAAGGCGCCGATTATGAAGGAACTTTAGCAAGTTTTGTTGGATTTAACACTTATTTGAACACCTTTAACATAGGCAATAATATTTTCCCGGTTAATGGAAATAGAGAGCAAGGCTATTGGGCCTTTGCCTTGAATGACCAGCCTTATTCCTCTTCAGGGCAGGCACCTGCAGGAGCCACCACTGTACCTAATCCACTGCATGCTACTTCCCCTATAGTCTCAAAATCTTGCGTAGTTACGGGGAAATTTGCTAATGCGCTAGTTATTACAGGAACGGAGAAAAGTGATGTAACTGTTACCTTATCTTTGTCTATCAATCATAGTTTTGAATGGCATGAAGTGAATGCTGATGGAAAATATGAACCTGCAGCCGGTGAAAACGTGGTTGATATGGGATTAAGAGGATTGATTCCGACCTATGTGAAGTAGATTTGTTTAACTTTTTTGAGTTAAAAAAGCCCTTTAACTGATTGAAAATCAACAACTGTTAAAGCCACTTTAAATTGATTATAAATTATTACGCAAAGGTTGTAGTATAGGTGAAATAGCTGTATTTTTGTACTGCTTTTTATTAAAATAATACAACTATGGCAAAATCTACGTTTTTGAGTTCGTCTATTGCTAAAAAAGTAGCAATGGCCCTTTCGGGACTCTTTTTAATTACCTTTTTAGCACTACATTTTTTTATAAATCTTACTTCCGTATTTAGCGAAACTGTTTTTAATGAATGTTCTCATTTTATGGGATACAATCCGTTGATTCAATTTGTTATGCAGCCTGTATTGGTAGCAGGAGTTGTTTTCCATTTTGTTATGGGGATTGTTTTGGAACTAAAAAACAAAAGTGCGCGTCCTACTTCTTATGTGAAATATGATGGCGCTGCAAATGCATCATGGGCTTCAAGAAATATGATTATTTCTGGTCTAGTTGTTTTGGCCTTTATAGGGTTGCATTTCTATGATTTTTGGGTTCAAGAGATCACTTATAAATACATCAATTCAGAAGCTGTAGATCCTACAAGATATTATTCAGAGTTAGTAGCGAAATTTGAAAGTCCGGTACGCACAGGATTGTATTGTTTAGCGTTCTTATTGCTTTCTGTGCACTTGTGGCATGGCTTCAGTTCTTCCTTCCAATCGGTAGGATTCAATAACAAATATTCTAAAGGAGTACAAAAACTCGGATATGCTTTCGCAATCGTAATTCCGTTTGGATTTATATTTATTGCATTATATCACCATTTATTAAATCACTAATAGTTCATAGATAATGAAGTTAGATTCTAAAATACCAGAAGGTCCTATTTCACAGAAGTGGACCGATTATAAAGACCATTTAAAATTAGTTGCTCCTAACAACCGTCCGAAGATAGATGTTATAGTAGTGGGGACTGGTTTAGCAGGAGCTTCTGCAGCTGCTTCTTTAGGGGAAATGGGCTATAATGTTAAAGCATTTTGTTTTCAAGATTCACCTCGTCGTGCACACTCCATTGCGGCACAAGGGGGAATTAATGCTGCTAAAAACTATCAAAACGATGGCGACAGTACGTTCCGTTTATTTTACGACACCATTAAAGGAGGCGATTATAGAGCTCGTGAAGCTAACGTTCATCGTTTAGCAGAGGTATCAGGAAACATTATTGATCAATGTGTGGCACAAGGAGTTCCTTTTGCGCGTGATTATGGTGGAATGTTAGATAACCGTTCGTTTGGTGGTACCCAAGTACAGCGTACTTTTTATGCAGCTGGGCAAACTGGACAGCAATTGTTATTGGGTGCTTATTCGGCATTATCGCGCCAGATTGGTATTGGTAATGTACAAATGTTCAGCCGTCATGAAATGTTGGACTTGGTAAAAGTTGACGGAAAAGCCCGTGGTATTATAGCGCGTAACTTGGTTACTGGAGAATTAGAAAGACATTCGGCACATGCCGTAATTATTGCTACCGGTGGTTATGGAAATGTTTATTTCCTTTCTACAAACGCTATGGGAAGTAATGTAACTGCGAGTTGGAAAGTTCACAAAAGAGGTGCCTTATTTGCTAATCCTTGTTTTGTACAAATCCACCCTACTTGTATCCCTGTGCATGGTGTAAACCAATCGAAATTGACTTTGATGTCGGAATCTTTGCGTAATTCAGGAAGAATCTGGGTACCTAAGAAAAAAGAAGATGCAGAAGCTATCCGTGCGGGTCAATTAAAACCAACACAACTTAAAGAAGAAGATAGAGATTATTTCTTAGAGAGAAGATATCCTGCCTTTGGTAATTTGGTGCCACGCGATGTTGCTTCACGAGCCGCCAAAGAGCGTTGTGACGAAGGACATGGAATTGAGGCTAATGATACTAACGAAGGAGTATATCTTGATTTCTCTACGGAAATTCAAACGAAAGGACGTCAAGCTGCTTATGGACAAGGAAATCATAATCCGACTCCAGAAGAGGTAACGAAATTAGGAAAACAATGGTTGGAGGAAAAATACGGGAATCTTTTTGCGATGTATGAAAAAATCACCGATGAGAACCCATATGAAACTCCGATGAAAATATATCCTGCAGTACATTATACTATGGGAGGTGTATGGGTTGATTATAATTTACAATCTACAATACCGGGTTGTTTTGTGGCTGGGGAAGCTAATTTCTCGGATCATGGAGCGAACCGATTGGGAGCTTCTGCGTTGATGCAAGGTTTGGCAGATGGTTATTTTGTATTGCCTTACACTGTTTCAAACTATTTAGCAGATGAAATTAGAACGGGTAAAATTTCGACTGATTCAGCCGAATTTGTTGAAGCTGAGAACAGTGTAAAAGACACTATCAACAAATTCTTGAATAACAAAGGTTCGAAATCAGTTGATCATTTTCACAAGCGTTTGGGCTTGATTATGTGGAATAAAGTTGGTATGGCTCGTAATGAACAAGGTTTAAAGCAAGCTATTGAAGAAATTGCTTCATTAAAAGAAGAGTTTTACAAAGATGTTTATGTACCGGGAAGTTCTGATGAATTAAATCCAGAATTAGAAAAAGCATTACGTGTTGCTGATTTCATTGATTTAGGTCAATTAATGGCGATGGATGCTTTACAACGCAAGGAGTCTTGTGGTGGACACTTCCGTGAGGAATACCAAGATGCAGAGGGAGAAACACTTCGAGATGACGAAAACTTTGCTTTTGTAAGTGCTTGGGAATACATGGGCTACGATATTAGCCAAGAAATCTTGAATAAAGAAGAGTTGAAATACGAGTTTATCAAAATAGCCGCTAGAAATTACAAATAATATCATTATGTCTTCAGCAAAAAATATCAATATAACCCTTAAAATTTGGCGTCAAAAAAATGCTAAATCAAAAGGAAGCATGGAAACTTATTCTTTAAATAATGTATCCACTGCTAGTTCGTTTTTGGAAATGTTAGATCAATTGAACGAGCAACTAATTAACGAGCAAAAAGAGCCTGTTGCATTTGACCACGATTGTCGCGAAGGCATATGTGGAATGTGTTCTTTATACATCAATGGAAGAGCGCATGGCCCGGATACAGGAACAACAACTTGTCAGTTGCACATGCGTAAATTTAAAGATGGGGATACCATCTTTATTGAACCATGGAGAAGTAAAGCATTCCCTGTAGTAAAAGATTTGGTAGTTGACCGTTCTGCTTTTGATAGAATTCAGCAAGCAGGAGGATTTGTATCTGTGAATACCTCAGGAAGAACGATTGACGCCAATGCCACTCCTGTTCCGAAACACGATGCTGATAGAGCTTTTGAAGCGGCAGCTTGTATTGGATGTGGAGCCTGTGTGGCTACTTGTAAAAATGGTTCAGCTATGTTGTTTGTGGGGGCTAAAGTATCGCAATATGCTTTACTACCTCAAGGAAAAGTTGAAGCCACGAATCGTGTATTGAACATGGTGCGCCAAATGGATGAAGAAGGATTTGGTAACTGTACAAATACAGGAGCTTGCGAGATTGAATGTCCGAAAGGCATCTCATTAGAGAACATTGCTCGTATGAACCGTGAATATTTAAAAGCGAGTCTTAAGTAATCGAATTACTTTTTTAATACAAAACGCATTCATTGATTTGGATGCGTTTTTTTTTATCTTTGAGAGACCAACAAACGACACTGTGAAAAATATTATTACTGCACTTTGCCTAGTTCTATTAGGCTCAACCTATAGTCAACAACACTACCACGCCTCTGTTAACCCGATGATTGGAACGGGTGGACATGGTCATACTTTTCCTGGGGCTACGGTTCCTTTTGGCATGGTACAATTATCACCAGACACCCGAGTTGATGGAAGTTGGGATGGTTGTTCAGGGTATCATTATGACGACAAAGTTATTTATGGCTTTTCTCACACCCATTTGAACGGAACGGGTTGTACGGATTATGGAGACATAATGTTGATGCCTACTATGGGTAAGGGAAAAATTTTGAGTAGTGACTTTTATTCTTCAACATTTTCACACACGAATGAAAAGGCCACTGCTGGCTATTATTCCGTTAAACTAGACAAGCACAATATTGATGTTCGATTAACTTCCTCGACCAGAGTTGGACTTCATGAATATACTTTTAATCAAAGTGGCGAGGCGGTTATTGTATTAAATCTCAATCATAGGGATAAATTATTATTTGGTGAAATACGAGTAATTGATGATCGAACGGTAGAAGTTTTGAGAAGAAGTGAAGCTTGGGCAAAAGACCAATATGTTTATGCCCGTATTGAGTTTAATGTTCCTATGAAAATTGAAGGGCAAGGGAATGCAGTACAAAGCGAAAAATTGTTTTCAGGAACGGAGGTTGGCGCTTACTTTACCAAGAAAGTGACTAAAGGTGAAAAACTGATGGTGAAAGTTTCGCTATCCCCCACAAGTTATGAAGGAGCCAAACTAAATATTTCTGAAATCAAAGGTTGGGATTTTAATAAGGTAAAGTTAAACGCTGAGGAATTGTGGGACCAGGAATTGGCTAAAATTGAAATCAAAGAGGCTGATAAAGACAAATTAGCTATTTTCTACACGGCACTCTACCATACAATGGTTCAGCCCAATATTGCGCAGGATGTCGACGGTAAATACCGTGGTAGAGACAACCAAATTCATCAAGCGGAAGGATTTGATTATTACACGGTATTCTCCTTGTGGGATACCTTTAGAGGGGCACATCCCTTGTATACTTTGATTGAAAAAAAGCGTACGGCAGATTTTATCAATACCTTTTTGAAGGAATACGAACAAGGAGGTCGATTACCGGTATGGGAATTAGCTTCGAATGAAACCGATTGTATGATTGGATACCACTCTGTTTCAGTAATGGCCGATGCTATGGCTAAAGGCATTAAGGGATTTGATTATGAAAAAGCATTTGAAGCCGCTAAACACAGTGCGATGCTGGATCATTTAGGCTTGTATACTTATAAAAAGCAAGGCTTTTTATCGATGGATGACGAGCACGAGAGTGTTTCTAAAACTCTGGAATATGCCTATGATGATTGGTGCATTGCACAGATGGCTCAAATAATAGGCAAAACCAATGATTATGACTACTTCATAAAGCGTTCTCAAAGTTGGAAAAATCTTTTTGATTGGAATACAGGTTTTATGCGTCCGAAGAAAAATGGGGGTTGGGACAAGCCTTTTGATCCTAAAGAGATTAACAACAATTTTACGGAAGGTAACAGTTGGCAATACTCCTTTTTTGTACCGCAGGATATACCAGGTATGATCGAAGCATATGGAGGCGATGCTAAATTTGAGGCTAAATTGGACGAATTATTCAACAGCGAAAGCAAGACAACGGGACGCGAGCAGGCTGATGTTACCGGTTTGATAGGCCAATATGCCCATGGCAACGAGCCTAGTCATCATATGGCTTATTTATACAATTACGTAGGGAAGCCCGAAAAGACGGCAGAAAGAGTGCACTATATCTTAGATAATTTCTATAAAAATGCGCCTGAAGGTTTGATAGGGAATGAGGATTGCGGTCAAATGAGTGCTTGGTATGTGTTGAGTTCGATGGGAATTTATGCGGTGACACCGGGTAGCGGAGAATGGACCGCTACAAAACCCTATTTTAAAGATGTTACTATAAATTTTGAAGATAGTACATCTAAAAATCTAACAACACAAGACAAACTTCAATTGAAATATTTTGGTCAAAAACCTGAAAAACTTAAAAGTGGAGTGTTTAATTATGTAACGATCCTCCCTGTTCCTGTTATTCAAGCCGACAAGAAATCCTTTAAAGATCAAATGACGGTGGTTTTGGATGCTAATCCAGCGGCAGGTAAGTTGGATTTAAAATATAAAATCGACTATGAGGAAAATCCGGCCAAAAACTTTATCACTTACAGCCAACCTTTTGTAATCAATCAATCTTGTCGCATTACGGCCTTTGCGGAGAATGCTATGGGTCAAAGTAAGTTGGTATTTGCGAACTACATCAAAAAACCTAATAATTATACCATTGCCATCAAATCTGTTTACAACCCGCAGTACCATGCTGGGGGTCCGGAGGGCTTGATAGATGGTATCTTTGGAACGGAAAACTGGCGCAAAGGAGATTGGCAAGGATATCAAGGCCAGGATTTTGAATGCGTGATAGATTTACAAAAACTGCAACCCATTAAGCGCATTGAATTTAATACCTTACAGGATAGTCGTTCCTGGATTCTTTGTCCGAAGAAGGTGGAATTTTATATTTCGGATGACAATGAGCACTTTACGCTGGTTAAAACGGCAGATAGTAACATAGACCCTAAGGCAGAGGATTCGCAATTAGTCCCTTGGAACTATGACTTTTCGGGAATTCAAGGTCGCTATGTAAAAGTGATTGCTTATAATTTTGGTAAATTACCCGGTTGGCATCAGGGTGCTGGTGGAGATGCCTTTATCTTTGTTGATGAAATTACAATTAAATAATTATGAAAATAGCCTTAGTTCAAACCTCGCTAAGTTGGGAAGACCCTACGGAGAATCGCAGTCATTTGGCCCAAAAGATCACTGGATTTATGGAGGAGGTGGATTTAATTGTGCTTCCTGAGATGTTTTCTTCGGGGTTTACTATGCAACCTAAAGCTGTGGCTGAACAGATGGAAGGGGAAACTTTATCTTGGTTGCACCATTTGGCAAAGGCCAAAGACTGCGCAATTACCGGGAGTTTGGTCATTGAAGAAAACGGCAAGTATTATAATCGGTTGGTTTTTGTTACTCCAGATGGCGGCATTAAAACCTATGACAAAAGACATTTGTTTACGCTTGCGGGCGAAGATAAAGTATATACCGCCGGAACAGAAAAAGTAATTATTGAGTATAAGGGATTTAAAATTTGTCCGCTCATCTGTTATGATTTGCGATTTCCGGCATTTAGTCGGAATAAAGAGGCTTATGATATATTGCTTTATGTGGCGAATTGGCCTAAGGCACGGGTGCATGCATGGGACATCTTACTAAAAGCACGTGCCGTAGAAAATATGTGTTACACCGTTGGCGTCAATAGAATAGGAACCGATCACAACCAATTGGATTATATTGGTCACTCACAAGTGGTTGATTATTTGGGAAATTATGTATTGGAACCTCAAGAGTCGGATGGGGTTTACATTATTACGTTGGACAAACCTAAAATGCTAGAAACTCGAGAAAAATTGGCTTTTTTAGAGGACCAAGATGCTTATCAAATTAGCTAATTAGCGTCCAGCTTATTCTTTTACATTAAAAGGTTGTTCGACGTCCCAGTTGGAACGCACATCAATATCCTTTGGAAAATAGATTACCTCTTCTGTTTGTTTCTTTTCTATAAAATTACCAGTATCCCACTTCTTATTTTTATTATCATCATAGATTAAACGAAGGGTATACAAAGCAGGTTCCAAGGCGTCAAAAGTGACGGCAGTTTCCTTTTCTGAGTAGGCTGTTGCTTTAATTTTTCCGTCTTTATCGGTCAGCTCTACAATAACAGGGAATCGTTTTACATTTTCTAAAAGCACTCTCAAATTGCCATAATCTGTAGTGTTTTTGGTAGTGATATTGTACTTAAGAGTATCATTTTGATGCTCAAAAAAATCGACTAAGGCACCTGGAAATAATTTGATTTTATATTTTTCTAAGGGTTCGTTCTTAAAATTTAAATAGACCAATTGGGATGGTTCATCGTATTCGGTTTCAAAAGGAACGGCAATAGAATCTTTATTTGTTATGCTGATTTTTGATTTGTCAAATTTAACTAAGGGAATGGTACTTGTTATAGAAAAACGTTCACGAAGTGGTAGGTTTCCAGAATAATTTGGGCTAAAGGATAATGTATCTGCCTTTTGATTTTTAATTTTCACCATAAACTTCTTGCTGTATTGGTCCTTATCAACCGCTACGTCTAAAGAATCGGTTTTTATGGGTTTGAACCAAATTTGGAGTGAGTCTTTTTTGGGAAAATTAGTTACTACAGAGGGGATTACATCCGTTCCATTTTTAACCGTTACTTTTACACCTTTGGTTTGTCCCTCATATCCCATTAACAATCTACTCTTGGCGGCTTGTGTAGGTTTAATAGCTTTGAATGGCACAGCTTCTTTGAAAAGTTCTAATTCAAAAACCGTATCATTGGGAATGGTAATAAATTGTTTTTGGAAGCCAATTTTATCTGATTTGGGGTTGTATTTATTGTTTCCGTTATCTTTAAGGGCAATTAATTGGTATTTTCCGGCTTTAATGTTTTCTAGTTTAACGATCTTCAAACTATCTAAACTGTTGGTAATGTACCTTGGCGTTTCTTTATATATAGTAGAATCGTTATATTTTTCATTAACTTCATACAGCATCACTGAAACAAAATTATCAGTCTTTTTCTCTAAGGCGTCTTTAATTTTTACATTCAAAGCAAGCGAATCGATGTAGGTTCCTGTTGAAAAAACGTATTTAAACTGAGAATAGGGATTTCCTTCATTATTGTCTTGAATACTTTGTCCAAAATTAAAGCTGTACGTCGTATTGGGAATCAAGGTATCTTTTAGTTTAATGGTCAGAATCTTACTAGCATTGCTTGGTAAAATTTCGGGTTGATTTTTCATGGGTGGGGAAATGATCAACTGTTTGTTGGCATTTTTCAATTTCACATATTCATCAAAAACCAATTTGATTTCATTTCCATTAAAATTGGTTGAAAAGTTTTTGGGAAAACTTGTGTTTAACACTGGAGCAATGGTGTCTTTATCCCCTCCCGTAATGGTACCGCGTTTAGCACAACCAATGGTTAAGAGCATTAGCATTAGTAAAAAATAGAGTGCCTTATTTTTTTGCATAGAGCATTTTTTCAAAGCACAAAATAACGATTATATTTAGTGTGAATGAAATCTTTTTGGGGAAAACTTAACATTTAACTATGCGCCATTGCCATGCAGACGACGCTTATTTTGGCTCCTGGAATTTTAAGTAAGGCTTTGCTGCATGCTTCTAGGGTAGAGCCTGTGGTGATTACATCATCTATCAATAAAAAATGCTTGTTATGATGTTCTTGAGAAGCGGCAACATCAAAAACGGTAGCAATGACATCGGCTCTGCCTAATAAATCTTTTTTCGTTTGCGTTTTGGTATGTAATTTTCGAAATAAAAGTTGGTCATCATAAGGAATATCCAGAATGGAAGACAACGATTTGCCAAAACCTTCCACTTGATTGTAGCCTCGTTCCTTCAATCGCTTTTTGTGTAATGGCACAGGAATAATAAAGTCAACTTCCTTCATTAATTCGACCTCTTTTAATATTGCACCATACCAATTTCCAACTAGTTCGCTTATTTCTTCGTGCCCTTTATATTTTAAAAGGTGTATCATTTCCTGAACTATTCCTTTTTTGTGAAAATAAAGTAGGGCAGCACCAAACTCTAGAGGAATTCGACCGTAAAACTTTTGCATGATTTCATTGTCCACTATTAAGTGTTGATTAGTCAATGGAATTTCGTGGCGGCATTGAGTGCATATTACTTTTTCATCACTTAATAAAATAGTATAGCAGCCAGCACAAGACTTAGGAAAAAATAAATTTAGCAGATGTTGTAGCATAAAAAGATAATTTTCTTACATAAAATTATAAAAAAAATAGATTCTAAGTCTTTATTAATCCATTTTTTACATTCGGTTTTTATATTTTTGCAGCATGGCAAAACAAGAGGATTTATTTAAGAACGTAGTTTCGCATGCGAAGGAGTATGGATTCATATTTCCGTCGAGCGAAATTTATGATGGTTTGAGTGCAGTTTATGATTACGCTCAAAACGGAGTAGAATTAAAAAAGAATATTAGAGAATATTGGTGGAAAGCCATGGTTCAAATGCATGAAAACATAGTGGGATTAGATGCTGCTATTTTAATGCATCCTACGACCTGGAAGGCTTCTGGCCACGTTGATGCATTTAACGACCCGTTGATTGACAACAAAGACTCTAAAAAAAGGTACCGAGCGGATGTTTTAATTGAGGACTATGCCGAAAAATTAAACCTGAAAGCTAAGAAAGAAATAGAAAAAGCCCGTGAGCGTTTTGGGCCCTCTTTTGACGAAGAGCAATATAAAACTACCAATCCGCGTGTAATGGAGTATTTGGCTAAAGAGCGTGAAATTCTGGAAAGAATGGGGCGTTCGTTAGGCAATGGTGATTTAGAAGATGTAAAAGCCTTAATAGAAGAATTGGAAATTGCCGATCCTGAGACAGGTTCTAGAAACTGGACCGATGTGAAGCAATTTAACTTAATGTTTGGTACCAAATTAGGAGCATCTGCTGAAAACGCAATGGATTTATACCTGCGCCCGGAGACAGCTCAAGGTATATTTGTAAACTTTCTTAATGTTCAAAAAACAGGAAGAATGAAGATTCCATTTGGTATTGCCCAAACGGGTAAAGCTTTCCGTAATGAGATTGTAGCCCGTCAGTTCATCTTCCGTATGCGTGAGTTTGAACAAATGGAGATGCAGTTTTTTGTTAAGCCGGGTGAAGAAATGAAGTGGTATGAGTATTGGAAACAAACTCGTTTGAACTGGCATTTATCCTTGGGGTTGGGAAAAGAGAATTATCGTTTCCACGATCACGAAAAATTAGCACATTATGCTAATGCGGCGGCGGACATAGAGTTTAATTTCCCTTTTGGATTTAAAGAATTAGAAGGTATCCACTCCAGAACTGATTTTGATTTAAAAGCACACGAACAATTTTCGGGTAAAAAATTACAGTATTTTGATAATGAGACGAATTCCAATTATGTACCTTATGTAGTTGAAACTTCGGTGGGATTGGATCGTATGTTCTTGTCTGTTTTTGCAACCTCGTTAAAAGAAGAAACCTTAGAAGATGGTTCAACGCGCACTGTGTTGCGTTTACCATCGGTCTTAGCGCCAACAAAAGCGGCAGTTTTTCCTTTAATTAAAAGGGATGGTCTTCCTGAAGCAGCTCAAAAAATTATTGATGATTTGAAATGGGACTTCAATGTGGCATATGATGAGAAAGATGCAGTGGGTAGAAGATACCGTAGACAAGATGCATTGGGAACCCCTTATTGTATCACTGTGGATCATCAAACCTTGGAAGATGAAACAGTCACTATTCGTCACCGAGATTCTATGCAACAAGATCGTGTTAAGATCACCGATTTAAAAACCATCATTGGAAATGAAGTATCGATGCGAAATTGGTTGATGAAAATCTAAATAGAACACCAAGCCCTCATAGAAATCCCAAGTTCTTTTATAGAATTTGGGATTTTATTTTTGTAAGTAATTTTCCCGTTTAAAATCCACATATTAACAGTATTAGTCATTCTGTCAACATTTTTACAAAAATGGTGTTGGAAATTATATTTTCGATAGTGCGAAAATGCAAGTGTTAGTTCCCCAAAACTACCCAAAAATTAACTTATGATGCTTTCCCTAAATCATTGGAAAAGCCTTCATGAGCCACACTTTTATAATTATTGATGACCGTCAAGAAGACATCACGAAAACTCAGGTTGTAGCTGAGCGCTTTCGTAATTTATCTTATTTGGGCTCAGCTACTAATTATGACGAAGGTGTTAATTTAGTCTTGGAACACCAGCCTCATTTGGTTTTTATAGAAATTGATCCTACCGACAAAAAGAGCAACCTTTCCTTAGCCCTTATTAATGAATTGTATCGTTATTTGACCGTTGTTCCGAAAATCATCGTTACTACTTCCAAAAATGATTTGGCTTATGAAGCTCTTAAATATGAAGTCATTGATTATTTGATTAAGCCCGTCAATATTAATGATTTCCGGAAAGCGATACTCAAATTTGACCGAGCCATCAAATCAGACTTGCCCTTTATGGAGGTCAAAAACCCCATAGCTACTTTTGAAGTATTGGACGAAGCTGTAGTTGAAACCCTTGAAGAAGAGGTAGATACTGCAGTAGCGCTAACCGAAGACTCTACAATTGAGAAAGAGGAAATAATTGAAACAGAAACAGCAACATTGCATGAAGTTACTGTAACAACTATCCCTTCTGACAATTCAACAATAGAAGCCAATACTGTAGTGGTACAAAAACCACAATCACTCATTATATGTATTAAGTCTTATGGTGATTATCGTTATTTAGATTCAAATGAAATCCTTTATTTTGAGGCTGATAATAATTCGACAGACATCCATTTAAACAATGGAGAGATGATTACTGCATTTAAAACCTTAAAGCACTTTGAAACAGTTTTACCAGAGGCTCAATTTTTACGCATTCACAACAGTTACATTATTAATGTAGACCAAGTTTCTCGCATCCACACGGGCAATACAGTATGTTATATTAAAAACTCTACGACTAAACTTCCTTTCTCTAAGTCTTATAAAGACAATGTGGATTTAATTATCAATCGCATTGCAGGAGGAAACTATTTGGAGATATAGAAGAAAAATAATACATTTACAAAAAATATAGTATGGAAGTAAGTGTATTAATGATAGATGATCATCCACCGATTATCGAAGGTTATAAGTCACTTTTAACTTTTAACCCTTATGGATATTCCTTAAATTTCAAGGAAGTAAACAACTGTGAAGCAGCCTACAACCTTATTAGATCAACTGAAATTTCATTTGATGTTGTTTTTTTAGATGTTACTTTACCGCCTTATCCTGCCAAAAATATCCACTCGGGAGATAATTTAATTCCCGTCATTCGAAAACATTTACCTGAAGCAAAAATTGTAGTTTTAACTTCCCATTCTGAATCACTTGTACTTAATGGTATACTAAATGAACATTATCCGGATGGTTTATTGTTGAAAAGTGAAATAGATGCCCATAATTTTAATTCCGTTTTTGATACCATACTTAAGGGCACTACCTATTACAGCACTACTGTTAAGAATATTAAGAATGACATTAAAATAGCTCCCAAGCTTTTAGATCATTATAATAGACGAATTATCCTTTTACTATCTAAAGGATTGAAAACAAAAACTATACAAGAAGAACTCCATCTTTCTAAAAGTGCTATTGACAAACGAAAAGTCATCATTAAGGACTATTTAGGTCTTTATAAAGGAAATGATGAAGATTTGCTCAGAGAAGCTAGGAAACAAGGACTTATTTAAAGAGTATCTTTATTTAACAATCTTCGAAGATTTATTTATCCCATTACATTTATGAAATTTTAACAAAATGTACACTTTTTGTGTACCAACCTCTCTTTCCCCTCTGCTACTTTTACAAAGTCATTTAAAAATGTACACTTGGTAAATTTTGAGACTTACCTACTCAAACTTCATTGCAAGCCTTTTTCATTAAGTGGTATTTTTGAATTGGTAAAAAAGCAATAGAAATTTCTCTGTTTATTTTGAGATTTGTTATTAAACAGAGTATGCAAAACAAATCAAAAAATACAGCCCTACTTTATTTGTTATTGTGACAATGAGTGGGGCTGTTATCTTAAAACGAGTTTGTTGTGACTAAAAGGGCTTTAATTTTATTGATTTTTCTTTCACTACCTATAGGAACAGTTGCTCAGTATCGGGACAACAAGGTAGAACATGGATGTCTTTCTGTTAAAACATCTTCGGAAACTGTGAAATATAATTTTGATTCCTTTAAAGACCTGGAAGAAAATCTAGATGCGACACTGACTGAAATAGAAACAAATTTAACTGAAAATACACCTCGGACTATAGAGATTCAAGTAAACTTAATTACTACTGATACTTCAATAACCTTTGTGGCTAGTGCTACAGGACCACGCAGTACAATTACAGCAACCGTTAAAAAGCTTTGTCTTTCATTACTAAAGGGAGTTTCGGAATAAAAAGCTTGACTACAACACAAATTAATAAGGTCTATATATTCAACTAATGCTACTAAAAACTAAAAAAGGGATCATAGAGTACTAAAAGAAAACTACTAGTAGGTGAAAGGTGAATGGTTAGGGTTCTATTCTTTTATCGATTTTTATTACTTTTATTTTCCCGTTGAGTATCGGTTAACAACTGATACTCAACTTATTTATAACTCTATGAAAATGATTAAAAGATTAGCGCTCATTACACTACTATTTCAAATGTTTCTATATAGTTGTAATTCAACTGTAAGTGATTTAAAAGTAAACACCACCAACGACTCTATAAAAAGATACCTTGACTTGGCAGGAAATGATACACTTGATTTTAACCTTAGAATCCACTATAATGACAAGGCTTATTCATTCATTGATTTTAGTAAAAATGATACGTTGACAAGGTATAATATCAATTTGATTTTGCTTAACTATTTGAAAACTAACAGATGGTGCACGTATAAAAATCTGTATAAAGTTTATTTAAAAAAAAGTCTTGCTAAAAAAGATACCTTGGGTCTAGCTAGATGCTATCGATATAAGGCTGGCTATTATAAAAAAATTCATGTTCTTGACAGTTCATTATATTATTATATTAAAGCTGAAAAATACTATAAAAAAACAAAAGACAAAATAGGTTTGGCATTAGTTTATTCATACAAAAGTCTTATACAATATTCTTTGGATGATTATATAGGATCCGAATTATCAGCTGAAATAAGTAATTTATATTTTCTTAATAACTCCGATAATGCTATTTTATATAAAAACTTAGTAACGATTGGAAACTGTGAGCATAATTTAAGAAATTACAATAGTGCCATAATTTCATTTAAAAAAGCATTATTTCTGGCAAAAAAATATAAAATTAAAAGCCTAACAAATAATAATATAGGTACTTGTATAAATAATATAGGGAATTCCTATCGAGAGCAAAAAAAATATCGCACTGCGATATACTATTTTAAAAAGGCCTTAAAAGAGAAAAAACTCATTAAAACAGACCCCGGCTTATATGCATTTTTACTGAATAACTTAGTTTTTTGTAAATTAGAATTAAGGGATTATTCTGAAATTCCAGATATGTTAAATAAATCTATTTGTCTTTTACAAAATGACTATGAAATAAAGGAATCTACTATTAGTTATATTTATTTATCAAAATTTTATTTAATAAAAAAAGACACCGTTAAAGCTATACAATTTTCTGAAAACGCTCTAGATATTGCTAAAAAAGCAAATGCTCCTTACTATTATCTAACAGCATTAAGTTATGCTGGAAGTATAAATAACAAAAAAGCTTCTCAATATATTGAAGAATACCATAAAAAAAATGACAGCCTAACTTTTACAGAAAGAAAAGCAAGAAATCAATATTTTAAGATACAATTAGAAACGGATGAAATAACACATGAAAAAGAAAAAGCCATACAGCAAAAGTGGATTATTACAGGCGTTTCTGCTTGTATCATAGTAATAATTATTCTGATCCTTATCATTACCTACCTACGGTCAAAACAAAAAGAACTAGCCCTTCTTCAAGATCAACAAAATGCGAATCAAGAGCTTAATCACTTATTGTTGCAACAAAAAAGCAAAGCAGAAGAAATAAGACAAAACGAGAAAAAAAGAATCGCCCTAGAATTGCATGATGGGATTATGAATAAACTCTCTAGCACTCGCCTTAACTTATCCATACTATCTCATAAAAAAGATCCTGATACCATTCAAAAATGCTTACAGTATATAAATGACATTTATCAAATTGAACAAGATATTAGGGTTGTATCGCACGATCTAAATCATAAAGCCTTTCATCAAAATGATAGCTTCCTAAAAATATTAGAAGATTTTATTGTAGAACAAAACAAAACCAGCAGCACGCTATTTTCCTTAGAAATGGATCCTGAAATTAATTGGGAAGCCATAAACAGTATGATAAAAATTAATTTGTATCGTATCATTCAAGAAGGGAGTCAAAACATTAAGAAATATGCTGAGGCTCAAAATGCTACAATTACTTTTGCCCTAGACGGTCCAAATATTTGTATGGCAATCGCCGATGACGGCATCGGTTTTGACGTGACACAAAGTAATACTGGCATAGGATTAACGAATATGGCCACTCGAGTAAAATCACTTAATGGTAAAATGAACATAAGTTCACTAGCTTTCCAAAACACTTCTATTTCATTTGCTATTCCGTTAGAAAATACTATTTAACATTGAGTGAAAATTAAAGGCGTTAATTTATGCTCTTAATCGGAATCAAATAACATTAATCTATAAAATACTAAAATCTAAAATAAAACGCAGTTGGATTATTTAGAATTTGCGTTAGATGTAATAAAGATTCATTATTCAAAACTTAATTTATTGCCCTCTCTCCTTTCAATTTTTTGATTGAAACTGAAAACCTATATTCATTATGCATTATAAAGTTTCCACTGAAAGAAATAAAAACAGCATTTATAAAAGAGAACCATTGTAAATTATTGTCTTCTCTAATATCATATCCTTTTACACCAAATTGCTATCAGTGTTAGGTTTTTACTTTTTTATAATGGATGTCCAAACATCATTTTGATTCAAAAAGCACCAAATTGCCAAAATCATTCACTCGCATTTGACCATCATTCACTATCAAACGACGTCATTCTACCATAAACACCACTATATATAGGGCGTAACAGAGACAACCTTTTTAGTTTTACATCGTGAAAGTGCAGTAGCCTCAAATCAATACTAAGGCACACACCACAAAAAGTGAAATAAAACA
>CANBOV010000054.1 GCA_947371275.1 Flavobacteriaceae bacterium
TGTTTTTAAGGATAAAATAGGCCATAGTAGCATCTTTAATGGCTTGTGCCTTAGGCATATTCGGACTCGTATGGTCTCCCATCATCTTCATCATTTCCAAATAGCCAGGCAAATTTGAATCATAGGCTATCGGTAAAGGGGCGATCCAACTTTTCTCCTCTACAGTTAATTCATCCAACCCCTCAAATCCCTTTTTAGAGACGATAGAAGCATACCGCCTCGGAATATTCGTAGCTATAAAAGACAATTGCTTTTCTTTAGCATAATCAACCAAAGGCTTATAATCGGTCTTGTAATTTGGCCAAAGTCGTGCCGTAGAATCCAATTGCTTTTGCGTAATTTCTCCTCTCAAATAGGAATTCAATTGCTTTTGATTATCCGCTTCCAGCATTTCAGCACCTAGCACTAGCTTACCTTTTTCAGCTAAGTCTTTCGTCAATTCCAATTCCAACCAATGGGAAATAGCATTGTTATGGTATTCCCCAAATAAAACGACTTCCGACTTTCCAGCAGCCTTCAACAACTTTCCATAAGAAACCTTTTGGCCTTTTTTGTTGTACAATTGATAGGCCGGCTTGTCCTGTGCCCAAAGACAAAAACTAAAAAGGAACATCAAAAGGATACTGTATTTTTTCATGGGTTTATTTTTCTCTAAAAATATTCATTAATCGCTCAATAACAAAATATCCTCAAAAAGAATACTTTTGTATAAGTCAGTCCTATGAAAACACTTAACAATTCGTCAGCCTTAACAACCTATATGTTGTCTTTTATGGACGACTCAGACACTCGTTGTACCCAACAACTCGCTGAGGTACTAAAGGTATTCAAAGTGGTAACCCTCAAGAAAAATGAATTCTTGGTTAAGGAAGCACAAGTCTGTATGCATTTCTGCTTTCTGGAAAGCGGGTTACTCCAACATGCCATCGAAGTGGCTGGCGAAGAAAAAACAACATACTTAGCCCTCCGCAACTCAGTAACCTCTTCCTTGAGCAGTTTTTTAAACCAAACGCCTTCTCGCAAAAGTATCAAAGCACTGGCCGATACTAAACTATGGGTAGTCGATTTAAAGTCGTTCAAAGACCTAATCACCCATAACGAAGCGTTTAGCCAATTTTATCATAACCTAATCGAAAAGCAAATCTGCCTCATTGACGATTACCGCATCGATTTACTAACGCTTTCTCCAGAAGAGCGGTATAACAAACTCTTGCTCACCGAACCTAAGTTACTCCAAGAGGTACCCCTGCATTACTTAGCTTCCTTTCTAGGGATTTCAACCCGACACATGAGCCGCATCCGCAAAAACATAAAATAACGCCATATGGCTACGCATTAGTTTGTGCCTTTGTGTAATTTTGTATCCAACAATCCAACAATCCAATTATGAAATACCATCAAATAGACCGCAACTTGTTCATCAAGAATAGAGCAAAATTTACCGCTCAAATGAAACCAAACAGCGTAGCCGTTTTCAACTCAAATGATATTTATCCAGTATCTGCCGATAGTACCCTCCCGTTTGCCCAACACCGCGATATTTTTTACCTAAGTGGGGTAGACCAAGAGGAAAGTATTCTTTTGCTCTTTCCTGATGCACCCTACGAAAACCTGAAAGAAATCTTGTTCCTTAAAGAAACTAACGAACATATCGCCATTTGGGAAGGGGAAAAACTAACCAAAGAACGCGCCTTCGAAGTGGCCGGAATCAAATCAGTCATCTGGTTACAGGATTTTCAAAAGACCTTAAAAGAAGTAATGGCCTATGCCGATACGATTTATATTAATACCAACGAACATTACCGCGCGAGTATAGAAACCGAAACCCGCGAAGCGCGTTTTGTGAAATGGTGGAAGGAAAACTACCCTGCACACAAAGTTGAAAAAGCCAATCCTATTCTACAACGCCTGCGCGCTGTAAAAGAAACTGAAGAGCTGGATTTAATCCAACAAGCCTGCGATAGTACCGAAAAAGGATTCCGCAGAGTCTTAAAATTTGTAAAACCGGGGGTGATGGAATACGAAATCGAAGCAGAGTTCGCTCACGAATTCTTACGCAATCGTTCCAAAGGGTTCGCCTATACGCCCATAATCGCTTCAGGAAACAATGCCAATGTGTTGCACTATATTGAAAACAACCAACAATGTAACGCAGGCGATTTAATATTGTTAGACGTCGGTGCGGAATACGCCAACTATTCGAGCGACATGACCCGTATGGTGCCGGTTTCAGGACGCTTTAGCGACCGACAAAAAGAAGTATACAATGCTGTCTTGCGAGTGAAAAACGAAGCAACCAAAATGTTAGTCCCAGGCACCTTGTGGAAACAATACCACGTTGAGGTGGGTAAAATAATGACCTCAGAATTGCTTGGCTTAGGGCTAATCGACAAAGCCGATGTGCAAAACGAAAACCCCGACTGGCCAGCCTATAAAAAATATTTCATGCACGGTACGTCCCACCATATGGGACTAGACACACATGACTACGGACTACTCCACGAGCCAATGAAAGCCAATATGGTGTTCACAGTTGAACCAGGTATCTACATCCCTGCCGAAGGCTTCGGAATTCGTATTGAAGACGATATGGTTATCCAAGAAAAGGGAGCCGCATTCAATCTAATGCGAAACATCCCTATTGAAGTAGAAGAGATTGAGTCTTTGATGAATAGTTAAGAGTTTAGATAATAGACTGATAGATAATAGACGGCTCACGAAAGTGGGTCGTTTTTTTATGAGGGCAATGGTATGCTTTCTACCAAAACCGTAGTACCAAAGGCATCATAATAAGTACACGTCATTTTGTCCATCAATACAACCCATTTTTCGATTCCCGATTTGGCACAGTCCCGCAAGAAGGTCAGATAATCCGTATTGCCTTGTTGGTGCGACTTTAAATCCGCTTTGAATTGCGCTGCGTCACAATGATTTGCAAGGATAAGTGTTTTTTTAAATCCTTCTGAAATAAGGCTGAAATTGCTAGGGCCATAATAAATAGTGTGGTTGTCAATTACAAACGTCTCAAAAGAAGTAACGCCAAGCGCAGCAATATCCTGCATATAACGCGGAAAATCAGCACCGCTTTTTACCTTAGCATGGGCATCGTGAATTTGTTGAAGGGTAAACATAGTAATAGATATAAGTGTTTAAAGCAAATATAGTACCTTGCTTGAAATGGAATACCTCGCAAAATATTTTTGTTACTATCATTTTCTAAACAAACATTCGTGCATTCGTGGCGAAATACTATTTTTGAACTTTAAACTTGAAACCTAAAACTTGAAACAACTCGTCTATAAAAACACCAAAATCTCCTATACTGATGAAGGGAAGGGAACTGCCCTAGTGTTATTACACGGGTTTCTGGAAAACAAAGGCATGTGGAACGCCTATGTACCCGAATTAATTAAAAAACACCGGGTCATAACGGTAGACTTGCTAGGCCATGGTAATACAGAATGCCTCGGCTATGTCCACGCCATGGAAGATCAAGCCGATATGATATATGCGCTATTACTCTTCTTAAAAATTAGAAAATCAGTCCTCTTCGGCCATTCTATGGGGGGATATATCGCTTTGGCGTTTGCTGAATTATACCCCGATCATGTAAAAGGATTGTTTCTGCTTAATTCTACCTCGAGAGCCGATAGTGACGAACGCAAACTCAACCGTGACAGAGCAGTGGTTTGTGTTAAGCAAAATTATTCCAGCTTCGTAAGCATGTCAATTGCTAATTTGTTTAACCAAAACAACCGCGAGAAACTCGCCTCAGAAATAGAAACTGTAAAACAGGAAGCGCTAAAGACCCCATTGCAAGGTATCGTAGCCTCATTAGAAGGAATGAAAATCCGTAAAGACCGCGAAGTAATCCTCCATTTCGCTCCTTATCCCATCCAATTGGTATTAGGACAAAAAGATGGAGTATTGATTTACGAAGATACTATTGACCAAATTGAAGGAACAAATGTAGCACTAACCACCTTCCCAGACGGTCATATGAGTCACATTGAAAATGAAACTGCCCTCAAAAAAGTAATGCTAGACTTTTTAAAGAAAGTTTAAGTTATCTTCTCCTCAAATGGCTTGCTCTCATCAAAGATTTCTAATAACAACGCCACAATTTCATCAATATAGAACCCCATGATTTCAGGAGTAACTATCGCAGTGACCTCCTTGTCGTGCTTAAATTGAAAGGGCAAAAATCCCGATTTCAAATTCTTAAACGAAATAATTCCTGCTTCAATCTCTTTTCCGTTGGCCTGTTCTTGATACATAAAAGCATAAGCCAATACCTGAATGATTTTCTCGTTTTTAATGTCATCTGTTAAGCCTTTCCAGTCTTTTAGAGTCACATTACGTTGCTCTACTTTCCCCGTTTTATAATCAACGATTCTGATTTTTCCATTGCGGAGTTCAATACGATCTACTTTACCCGCTATGGTTATCGGAAAAGGGAGTCTTTCATCTAGCAGGGTTTTGCTTAATGCTGCTTCTAAGGCAATAAGCTGAACTTCATCTCCATCTAGTAACGATTCTTGTTCAAGCTTTAAGAAGTTATAGACGTTACGCTTAGCCACTTCAAAGGCCAATAGGTTCCTGCCTTTGTTAATTTCTCCTTCTTTGTATTCTTTTTTAAATTGGGTCAATACTTCAGTAGCTATATTTTGATAGCAGCCTTCTAAGTCTTTTTGAGTCAACAACCGCCCAATAAAGGGCTTGTATAATTCCTCCAAAGCACCATGGATAATAGTGCCTAACGTATTCACGGCAATATTTTCTTCTACTTCATCTGCCTCTGAGATACGCAGTATCCGCTGATAATAAAACTGAATTGGATTCCGTATATAGGCCGTCAACGAAGAAGGGGAAAATCCTTTAGTAGCTATTTCTTGTAAACGAACCATTACACCTTGCGTTTTTGCAACAACTATTGGTTGATGGGCAATATTTGGAACATCTGCATTGTAATATTGAAACGTCAAGTGATGATTTGGCTGCTGTTCCACTTCCAACTGCGTTATAAAACGGCTCTTTTCTCCGGCATCAAACCCCTCACTGTCTGAATTGTATAGCAGATAGATGTTTTTTGCACGTTGCAATAAATGGTAAAAGTGATACGTATAAATGGCATCCTTTTCTTTAAAAGTAGGCAGTCCTAGTTCTTTTTTAACGTCATATGGAATAAAAGAATTATTGCTCTTACCCGCTGGAAACTTCCCTTCATTAACCGAAGTGATGATTACTGTCTCAAAATCAAGTACCCTACTTTCCAAAACACCCATGATTTGCAACCCATTCAATGGCTCTCCTTCAAAAGAAACTTCGGCCACGTCAATCACTTGCTTGTAGATGGCTTGCAAGGTTTTAATATCATCAATCTTTTCATGTGACTCAAAATAGGAAATCATCTTAGTAATCACCTTGAAAACAGAATATACAAAGGCATTGGTTATTTTCTCTTCTTCGTTGTCATAACTTAAATTCGCTTTTATATGCAATAACAACTGAGAAATATTTTCTAAAACGGGTACCGAACCTATGTCCCATTTTCTAAACAACAATTGGAACAAAGCATTGCCTTCAGGAAAGAGTTCGTCCAATTTTTTATAGGTAATAAAGGTATAATTGTTTCGGTTAATGCGCTGAACCAATTCATTGGCTTGTACATAGGGCTCTACAAGGGGATGGGTTAAGATGTCAAGGACATCTTTATAGTACATGACATAATTAGTAGCATTTCTAGTCAAGGCATTAGTGTGCAACTTGAATAATTTAGAAACTAGCAATTGCGCCGGATTGTTTTTACTAGAGAATCCCATGGTAATATTCAAGGAATCAATCCCTGCCGGTAACGAATGCAAAACAGGCAACAGTAAGTTTTCCTCTCCCAGTACCAAAGCTATATTTTGTAAATTAACATTGGAATCCTCAAGATGCTGCTGAATAATGGACCCCGCAATTTTAGCTTGGCCAATAGACTTTGACGTTGAAATAACGTGTATGTTTTTAGTTCCCGTAAAATCATTTACAATCCACTCATACGGATGGCTTTTATAATGCAACCAAGTCGATTTAAATTTTCGCTGAAACAACCCAGCATCGTGAAAGGGGTCATTTAGCAATGTTTCATCAATGTCCCAATAAATGGTAGCTTTATCCAAAGCTAATAAATGCTGTATTATCTTTTCTTCGGCTTGGTTAAGGGCGTTAAATCCAGCAAATACAAATCTGTTTGTATTGTATTCCGAAAAGTGATCCAAATTAGCTACCGCCTCTCTATAAACCAATCCTTGATAGCCGATGCCTTTATTTAGCAAATAACGATAGAGTGAATGGTAATAGGTAGGAAGTTTTTTCCAAAAAGCCAAATGCTTTTCTACTAAATCAGTTTTGTTTTCAACCTTTTCCCACCAATGCTCAATCTCCTTAATGTTTTCCAAATAGTTTAAAACATAATCGGGATCCAATAAGTACCGATCAATCTCATTAAAATCTTGCAATAGTGTTTTAGCCCAGTTAGCAAACAGTTCGAATGACTCTTGTTGTCCTTTGTCGGTTAACTCAGTATAGACTTCATAAAATTCAAACAATAAGGCAACACTATCGATTGAACGCACGCCAGCAATGTCTTGTATAAATTCTTCTATACTGATAATGTCGGGAGCCAACTCGGTTTGGGAAATTTGTTTTTTTAAAGATTCAAATAAAAAAACTTTAGCTCTTTTATTAGGTAATACGATAACCAATTCCGACAAGCCGTTAGTATTGTTTTTTAGTAGTTCCTGAGCCAGTTGATGAAGAAAAGATGGAGTTGACATGGTATAAAAATAAAAAAACGCCCCGATATTCGGGGCGTTTAAAGAAAATATTTTAAGAGAAAATTATTTTACTAATTTCACTTCAACTCTTCTGTTGTTAGCTTTTCCAGCTTTAGTTTTGTTGCTGTCGATTGGTTTTGTTTCACCATAACCAACAGAACTTAATCTAGAGGTCGCAATTCCGTTTTCAATTAAATAATTTTTAACGGCTGCAGCTCTGTCTTCAGATAATTTTTGGTTAGTAGCATCTTTACCATCACTATCAGTGTGTCCTTCAATTGAGAAGACTGCGGTTGGATACTCTTTCAAAATAGCAGCAATTGATTGTAATACTGGGAACGTTTGTTGTTGGAATGATGCTTTAGCAGTATCAAACAAAATCGTTTTAGCATAGTCATTCAGTTTTTTAACTACTTCGTCAGAAACTTCAGGACAACCATTGTTTGCAGCTGTTCCAGCTACTTCCGGACATTTGTCATCTTTGTCTAATACACCATCTTTATCGCTATCTGGCCATGGACAACCTGCGTTTTCTTTCGGACCTTTAACTTCTGGACATTTGTCGTTTTTATCTTGAGTTCCATCACCATCAGTATCTGGACATCCTCCAAAATTAGCTAAACCAGCAACTTCTGGACAAGCATCGTCTTTATCAGCTACTCCATCACCATCCGTATCTGGACATCCTTGGAATTGAACTAAACCAGCAACTTCTGGACAAGCATCATCTTTGTCAAGTACAGTGTCTCCATCAGTATCAGGACAACCTTTGTTTGCTTTTGGACCAGCATTATCTGGACAAGCATCATCTTTGTCATAGATTCCATCTCCATCTCGGTCAGAACCTCCAAATTTGAAGATAAGTCCAGCAAAATGCTGCATATGAGCTGGCATATCATCGCGAACGTCTTCAAATGAATATTTGTAAGTTGAGCGAAGTGATAAACCTACAGTTTCAGAGAACCAATACGTTAAGCCTAAACCCCCGTTTACAGTACCAGCATGTTTGTCTTCACCAAGCCAAGTATATCCTCCACCTACATGAATCGATGGGTCAATTTTTTTTGATTTAATTAAATTCATTAAGCTATAGTTGATTACTCCATCAACTGCATAATAATTTAAATCTCCTGGATTTACTACTGGGTAACCGTCCGTTCCAACTCTTGGAAGTACGTATTTAGTAATTTTATTAGCCGATCCTGTAACTCCAAAAGAGAAATTGTCTCCAACATACTTGGATACATTAACGAAAGACACCGATGGAAGAATATTCCAGTTGTCTTTTGCATTAAAATACTGAGAGAATTGATCTCCTAATTTTGATGCTGCACTAACTCTAGTGTCAACGGCATTTACCCCAAATGTAATTGCCCAAGGATTGTTGCTGTCCTGCGCTTGTGAGCTGAATCCAGCCAACATTAACATAACAACGAATAATTTGTTAAGATGTTTCATACTTTATTTGATTAGATTATAATAATTATAACGAGGCAAAAGTAATACCTATTACCATAATATCAAAATGTTATCCTTAAAATATGGAAATAATGTAAAATTTTTGCTAAATTCTGAAATATAGACTGTTATGAAATTATTTTTAACATCTTACCGACTTCGGTAAAGGCCAAAATTGCTTTGTCCAAATGCTCTCTAGTATGGGCTGCCGAAAGTTGTACGCGAATTCGCGCTTTATCTTTGGGAACAACCGGATAAAAGAACCCGATAACGTAAATTCCTTTCTTCAATAATTCGTTAGCCATAATTTGAGATAATTTTGCATCGTACAGCATCACTGGGACGATAGCCGAATCACCATCGATAATATCAATTCCCGCCGCCTTCATACCAGCCTTGAAATAATTGGTATTCCATTCTAACTGATCTCTCAAAGTGGTGTCTTGTTCTAATAATTCAAATACTTTAATCGAAGCTCCTACAATCGCTGGAGCTAAAGAATTTGAAAATAAATAGGGACGAGAACGTTGACGCAAAATTTCAATCACTTCTTTCTTGGCAGTAGTGTAACCTCCCATGGCGCCACCCAATGCTTTTCCCAATGTACCCGTAATAATATCTACTCTTCCCATTACTCCTTTCGCTTCCAAAGTTCCTTTTCCAGTAGCACCTATAAATCCTGCCGCATGACACTCATCTACCATCACCAAAGCATCATATTGATCAGCCAAATCACAAATCTTGTCCAATGGAGCCACTAGGCCATCCATTGAAAATACACCGTCCGTTACGATCAATTTGAATCGATGTCCTGCCTCAGTCGCTTTTTTTAATTGCGATTCCAAATCTTCCATATTCGAATTCTCATAGCGATAACGAGCAGCTTTGCACAAGCGAACACCATCTATAATTGAAGCGTGGTTCAAACTATCCGAAATAATGCAGTCTTCTTCACCCAATAAGGGCTCAAATACACCACCATTGGCATCAAAAGCTGCAGCATATAAGATGGTGTCTTCTGTCCCATAAAATTGAGCAATCTTCTGCTCCAAAGTCTTATGAATGTCTTGTGTTCCGCAAATAAATCGTACCGATGACATCCCAAAACCATGACTGTCTAATGCGTCCTTAGCTGCCTGAATTACTTCAGGATGGGAGGACAACCCCAAATAATTGTTGGCACAAAAGTTCAAGACAATTTCGCCATTAACCATAATCTCAGCTCCCTGAGGGGAAGTAATGATGCGCTCTCTTTTAAAAATACCATTTTGCTCAATGGTATCCAATTCGTTTTGTAGGTGTTGTTGAATTTTTCCGTACATAATGCTTAATCTAGTTTAATGTTTGTCTGTTTTTCGTTGTCGGTTGTTTGTTGTCTTCTAACAAAAACCTATTATCTATACGCTTTTCAAAGCCCTACAAATGTACTATTTCCAAATGTTCCCCAATGTAAACCAAAGCTTTTTTAGTAACACTGTAGCCCATTTTTTCAATAGCAAATTGGTAATTCTCTAATTGTGCAGTATATTTAGATTGATGTGCTCCCGTTTTATAATCCAATAAATACACCTCGTTCGCAGCGGTCAGCACCATGCGGTCGGGTTTTACAATCGGACCGTCTTTTTGAAGTATAGTCTTCTCATTCAGTATTTTGTGATCAGAATTGTAGTAAGGAACTAGGTCGGCATGGGTAACAATGGATAGTAATGTTTGTGTAACCGTCTCACTTTGTGAAGCTACAATTAATCCATTTTCAATCGCTTTTACTACAGCCAATGCCACGTCGTCTATCGTTTTAACGTAGGAGAGGATTTCGTGTAATAGGGTTCCATATTCAATCGCTTTTTGCTGCTGTGTATCCCACATCAAACTCTCTCGCTGTGCAATTTTAATGCTCTTAGGGTCTAGTGTAGCCGTTAATTGCGGAATGATTTTAGTCGAATTCATCTCAACACGGGTTTCAGAAAGTTTTCGTGAGGCACCAAAGGAATAGTATAACTGCTCCTCCCTATACAGGCCTTTCGATTCCAAAAACTGTATGAAAAACGTGGCCATGTTTTTAGGTAATTTTTCGTCTTTGTTGCGACTCTGCATACCCGATATAATATACAGCTGCTCTTCCGCTCTGGTCAAGGCAACATACAATACATTAATGTTATCCAATATCTCTTCTTGTATTTTCTGTTGGTATAATGTAGTAGCATCTTCTCCATAACCGGCTACTTTCGAACTTTTATCAACCAAGGCTTTCGGCAATCCTATAAGCTCTTCATCAGCATTCAACCACATCTTCTCGCGCGGACCTTTGCTGTAATCTTCTTCGGCAAAAGGAAAAATAACAACCGGAAATTCCAAACCCTTGGATTTGTGAATCGTCATAATCCGCACCGCATCATTACCCTCCGGAGAAGGGATGCTCAATTTGTCAGCATGGGTATCCCAATAGGTTAAGAAGTCAGAAATACCCGATTGGTTTTTAATGTCACGCTCCAATACGATATCCAAGAAGTACTGTACATAGGCATTGCGCTTCTCAATCGGAATAACTTTCGCAATGATGATTTCGGTAGCTTCATATAATGACTTTTTACGAATCGCTTGAAATGAAATGCTAAGGTCAAATGCTAGTAACCATTCCTGGAAAGCGGTTTCATTTTTAGGGTTCATCCCTTGGTCAATAAAATCATGTACAACCATTACCTGCTGTTGTGAAGCAATATAATACAGGAAGTTTGCTTTCGATTGTAAATCATTATTGTTTTTTAAATAACGAAGTAAATCAATAAGACACTGCACTTCCGATGAAGCGGCTAGCAACAAACTCTCAGAAGATAATATCGGAATGTTATGCTCCGTCAAATAATTGGCAACAGCCGTTCCATGTGCCTTTTTTCGGGTGAGAATCACTATGTCTTTATAAGTAAAACCGTTTTGTAGTACCGTGGTTAAAGTCGACAAGGTAGCGGCCAAATACAAGTCCTTTTTCTCCAATACATCCTCTTCATCAAAGGTTTCCCTTTCAATTTTAGGCACAAACGAAAGATGGACATAACCTCCTTTTTTTGTATTAAACTCCTGATGACTATGGTTTTGATACAAATCTTTATAATCCTCATTCGTAAATTGTCCCGATAAAAAGCCAAACAGCTGATTGTTAAAATCGATTACCTCCGAATAACTTCGGTAGTTTGTCCCTAGTGTAAAGGGTTTCCAATCCGGATTTACAAATGGATTTCCACCTTTACTCAACGCAATAAATTGCTCTGCTTTTCCTCCCCGCCATCGGTAAATAGATTGCTTTGGGTCACCTACTATCATAAGTGATCCCTGCTCTCTATTCAAATCTTCACTCGATAGGGCATTGTCTATTAACGGAATTAAATTCTGCCACTGCATTTGTGAGGTGTCCTGAAATTCATCAATAAAGAAATGACGGTACTTTTCTCCCAAACGCTCGTAGATAAAGGGCGCCGGCTGATTCTGAATCTGCTCGTTAATCAACTTATTGAATTCGGAAATAGAAAGCACATTTTGCTCTTTTTGAATTTTCGCCAATTCGTTACTAACGGTATTTAATAAGGATAACGGAGTAATATTCTTTAAAAAGGCCTCGTAAAAATGCTTACGCTCAAAATTCTTATAAATCGAATCCAATAGGACTAATAATTCCGGAATCAAACTTTCGATTAAATCAGTATCCGAAGCCGTTTTGTTGATCTTGATGTCTTCAATGTTGTGATACGTTTTGTTAGTAGGATTAAAACGCTTCTCCTGTATGCTAACGAGGTGATTCGGAAAATGACCTGAATTAAAGGATTTGAGGTTAACCCCCTTGTTTTCTAATAAGTGTAGAGCTTCCGTAGCCATTGCCACCGTGGCAGCCTCTAACTCCTTACTTAGCTCGTTTAGCTTATATTTAATTTCTATGAATTCAGTAATGGTTTTGTTCTGGAAAGGGGTAATTTCTTCTCTATTGTTCTCATTCAAAATTAATTTTCCAGTCTCCATGATGTCATGCGATACATCCCAAGATTTGTCATCATCCGTCTTCTCCATCGTAAAATCTACCAGTAGATTGGTCAACGTTTCATCAGTTCCCGCCTCGGCGATAATAGCATCAACAGCTTCTGTTAACAATGACTCCGTGTCCAAGGAAACTTCAAAGGTTATAGGCAAATTCAAATCATGTGCAAACGCACGAATCACTTTATGCGTAAACTTGTCTATAGTGGAGATATCAAAGGCAGCATAATTATGGATTAGATTTTTGATAATTCCCTTAGCTTTCTCAGTGATTTTTGGCAAGGCCATTCCCGTCTCGTTTTGGATGTCTTGCATCAAGCGTAACGCTTTTTCTGAAGGGTGTTCTTTGGTAAATTCAGTTAAACTCTCAACAACGCGACTCTTCATCTCATGCACCGCTTTATTGGTAAACGTAATGGCAAGGATGTTTCTGTAAGCATCGGGCTTTTTAGATATAAGGATGATCTTCAAATATTCCTTAACTAAGGTATAGGTCTTGCCCGAACCTGCCGAAGCATCATAGATTGAGAAAGCGTTTTTTTGCATCAGTCTTTTGGTATCAAATAAATATAATTCAGTTTCCGTTCTTCGCCATAATAGTCAATCTCAATTTCCGCCACCTTCTTGGCTCCAATTTTTTCAATGGCTTTTTGCGAACGGATATTAAAGGCCCCAATATGAAAATAAACCTTGTCAACATATTGAAAAGCATAATCAAGCATCAAGTGTTTAAGATGTTTGTTAAATCCTTTGCCCCAAAAAGAACGGCCAATAAATGTATAACCAATTAGCACAGAGGATTCCGCAGCATTATAATCATAAAACCTACTGCTGCCCACTGCAGCATTCGTCTTAACATCCCGAACCAAAAAGGCACCGCCCGATTGAAGTGCACCCTCAAAATAGGTTTCAAATACGGCGCGCTGATAACGCAACGGGTTGGGATGCTGCTCCCAAACCAAAGGGTCTGAAGCCACATCATATAGCTCCTCAAAATCACCTTCCTGTAACGGCAATAACCTTACCACATCATTCTGTAAATGATCGGGCTGAAGCAAAAAAGGCACTAAATCAGGTATTGGTTTTTTCAATGGAATTATATAAAAATAGTATTTCGTAATACAAAGTTAAATGTATAAATTTGGATTCATTATTAGTAGTAACTTAATTAAAAAATATCATGGCTTTTGAATTACCTCAATTACCTTATGCTTACGATGCATTAGAACCCTATATTGATGCCCGAACAATGGAAATTCACCATTCAAAACATCATAATGCCTATACAACAAATCTTAATGCTGCCATTGTCGGTACCGATATGGAAGGGAAAACAATCGAAAACATTTTGATTAACCTCGATATGAAAAATATGGCCGTACGAAATAACGGTGGCGGTTTTTATAACCACAATTTATTCTGGAAAGTGATGGCGCCTAATGCCGGAGGAACGCCTACAGGTGATTTAGCCGAAGCAATCGACCGCGATTTTGGCTCTTTTGAAGAATTCAAAGCGCTTTTCGCCAAAGCGGGCGCTACTCGTTTTGGTTCAGGATGGGCTTGGCTATCCGTACATAAAGGTGGGAAGCTAGAAGTAACTTCTACAGCCAATCAAGACAATCCCTTGATGCCCGAAATTTCCAACGGTAGTTTTCCAATCCTAGGAATGGATGTATGGGAACATGCCTATTATTTAAATTATCAAAACCGTAGACCTGATTATATTGAAGCTTTTTTTAATGTCATCAACTGGACAGAAGTAGCAAGATTATACGCTACCGAAAAATAATAACTAATGCTTAGTTTTTTGGAAAGACCGATTGTGAAAACAATCGGTTTTTTTTTGCTTGGGGTATAAAAAATAAACAGGCGGAATTGCTTCCACCTGTTTGCCCCAAATCTACCATAAACTTAACCTACTAAATACTATGGTAAAGCAAATCTACTAACAACTAATCAAATAATCATTGTTTTTGTTAAAAATATATTGGGATGATAGGCAAATAAGAGTAGAAACTGCCTTTTTTTGATATTTAAGAATTTAAAAAAAATAAAAAAGGTGAAGTAAACTTCACCCTTTTTGCCCCAAATCTACCATAAACTTAACCTACTAATGCTATGGTATAGTAAATATACAGGTAGTGATGTTATAATTACAAATAATTCAGATGAAAGGCAGTTATAATCGTTAAAGCCTTTAAAAAGTAATTTTTGGAACTTTGATAAAATAAAAAAGGTGAAAATTTCTTTTCACCCTTTTTGCCCCAAATCTACCATAAACTTAACCTACTAATGCTATGGTATACCAAATATAAAGGTGATAGAAGTCTAGAAACAAATAATTTAGATAAACGGCATCAATAATCGTTTAACTTCAAATTATGTTAAAATTTTAATAAGCCCGAGCATCTTTCCCCTCATAAAAATTCATAAATGCCTTGTTTACCACTCGGTTACCTCCCGCTGTTGGATAATCTCCCGTAAAATACCAATCGCCCAAGTTCTTCGGACAAGCTTTGTGTAAGTTCGCTACATTCTGGAATATAATTTTTACACTGGCCTTAATGTCTTTAGAAGTCAATAATTCCGATATCTTATCCGATATTTCCTCATCGGTAAATGGCTTGTAAAATTCTGTGACATAATTCACAACCTCATGATCTTTAAAGTTTTCCTGTGCCTTACATTTCAAATAAATTTCATCAATCAACGAGTCCATATTGCGCTCCTTCAACAATGCTAACGTTGCTTGAAAGGCAATCAAGCCTTCCAATTTAGCCATGTCTATCCCATAACAATCAGGATACCTGATTTGTGGTGCCGAAGAAACTACTACAATCCTTTTTGGATGCAAACGATCCATCATCTTTAAAATGCTCTTCTTTAAGGTAGTCCCTCGCACTATACTGTCATCTATAATAACCAAATTGTCCTCCGGCTGTATTACGCCATAAGTAACATCATAAACATGTGCTACCAAGTCATCTCTACTGCTGTCTTCCGTAATAAAGGTGCGCAACTTAGCGTCTTTAATTGCAATTTTTTCTGTTCTAATCTTTACCGAAAGGATTTGCTCCAATTTTTCCTTGGTCAACGTCTTGCGATTTGTCAATATAAATTGATTTTTTCGCTGGTTCAAAAAATCATTCGCCGCTTCTACTAAGCCATAAAATGAGGTTTCTGCTGTATTGGGGATATAGGAAAATACCGTGTTGTCAGTGTCGTCTTCAATAGCTTCTAAAACTGCAGGAAGGATTAATTTTCCCAATTCTTTTCGCTCTTGATAAATCTCCGCATCACTCCCTCTAGAAAAATAAATTCGTTCAAACGAACAGGCTTTTTTAACCGTAGGAGTGATGATCTCTTCTTCTGTTACATCGCCGTTTTTCTTCACTATTAAGGCATGTCCTGGTTGTAATTCTTGGACCTTTTCAAAAGGTACATTAAAAACGGTCTGAATTACAGGACGCTCAGATGCCACTACTACTATCTCTTCATCTTCATAAAAATAGGCCGGTCGGATACCCGCAGGATCTCTAAAAACAAAAGCATCGCCATGACCCAATAAACCCGCCATAGCATAACCGCCATCCCATCCCTTAGAAGCGCGTTTCAATATCTTAGCAATATCCAATTTTTCGGCAATTACCGGCGATGCCTCGCGTTTCGATAATCCGTTGTTCTTACACTCTTGATACAAATCCGTAACTTCATCATCCAAAAAATGACCTATTTTCTCCATCACAGTTACCGTATCAGCCATCTCTTTAGGATGCTGTCCCAATTCGACCAAACTGTTAAATAATTCCGTTACATTGGTCATGTTGAAATTCCCAGCAATAATCAAATTACGATGCATCCAGTTGTTTTGACGCAAAAAGGGATGCACACTCTCTAAACTGTTTTTGCCAAAAGTACCATAGCGAACATGCCCCAAAAACAACTCACCTATATAAGGCAAATGCTCTTTTTGTAATGCCACATTGTCCAAGTATTCTGGATGCAATAACAACTCTTCGTTCAGGCGTTCATTAATTTGAGCAAAGATATCCTGGATCGGTTGCGACTGATTGGAACGCACTCTACTAATGTAGCGTTCTCCAGGCGCTACATCAAATTTGATGGAGGCAAATCCGGCCCCGTCCTGTCCTCGGTTATGCTGCTTCTCCATCAGTAAATACATTTTTTGTATCCCGTAAAAAGCAGAACCGTATTTTTCCTTGTAAAATGCTAACGGTTTTTTTAATCGTAAAAAGGCAATTCCACACTCGTGTTTAATGGCGTCGCTCATAGTAGTTGTTGTGTTGTTTATGCTGAAATTGTTTCAGTTTCCATGCGGTTTTTAAAATGGGGTTTAATAAAAAATGCCCCGAAATTTCGAGGCATAAATTTATTATAATTCTATTTCAAATTGTGTTAAAGCTTTAAATTGTTTCAATCGCTTAGTCACTTCTTCTTTAGTTAATGATTGCATTCGTTCTGTGCCAAATTGCTCTACACAGAAAGAAGCCAAGTTTGAACCTTGAATAATTGCCGTTTTCATGGTC
>CANBOV010000055.1 GCA_947371275.1 Flavobacteriaceae bacterium
AGGATATGCTCCTGCACAAACCACTTTAGGTTCACTTAAAAACCAAGAAAACACCATTAAATTGCAAGCCGGCATTGTGGAGCTTGATGAGGTGCGTGTAGCAAATGTTCGACCGAACATCGATAGTATAATGGCAGGGGTGAAAAGGAATCTTAAGGTGCATTATAAGGGCAATGGGTTAGCTTTTAAGGACCAGCTTTTTGTGCGAACGGGCAGTGGCTTTTTTCCAAAAAAGATGGATATTGAGATTACTAAATCAACGGGATATACCAAACAGCAACTAAAAGAGACCAATGCGGAATTGAAAACGTTCACTAATAAACAAATCCAGCATCCACCGTATGGATTTAATGACATGCTGTGCAACTACTACACGGCTTTGGTGGAAAAGGATGGCAAGAAAGTTTTCCTCCCGAAACTTGAAGTCATCAAGGCCACCAATTTGAAGAATGGCGATCAGCCTTTGGATTTGGACAACATTGATGAGATGGGGAAAAAAGTATTTATGAAGCATTTGGACCCTAATAAATTTTACCGCATTAAGAGCGGGTGGTTTGGATCTCGAGATACGATTTCGCTTAAAAAAGGATTTAGTGTGGGTACTAAAAAACAACCCGTAGAGACTCCGCTTACGAAATCGAGAACGGATTTGATGACCTTTTTGCACCGCAACAACTTAATGCAGAATGAAAAGTTTGACTTTTTGACCGAGCTTGAAGATTACACTTATACTTATGAAGGCCGCGTTTATAAAAGCGATGATGACTATGTCTATATCGTAAGTTTCACTCCCGACCGTAGAAGTGCTAAATACACAGGAAAACTGTACATCTCTGTGGATGATTATGCCATAGTGCGTTGTGACTATAACTTAGCAGAAGGTAAAACATTGAATGGTTTTAACATGAAGTTTTTATTGGGTGTTAAAAGTTCGGAGAACGTAAGTAAGGGAACCATAATGTATAAAAAGAATTCTGAAGGTTCGGGTTATTATTTGCATTATGCCTCTATGGAAACAGGGCAGTACATATACATCAACCGTCCTTTAAGGTTCATTGAACTATCGGAAGCAGAAGGCGAAGTGGCTTTTGACTTTACGGTTGAGGGTAATATGAATACAAAAACCGAGTACTTGGATATGAGTCGGGTTCAAACCACGGATACCGCTGTGGAACAACAAAAAGAGCCAGAGTTTACCGTTACCCAACTTAAACGCTATGACCCATCGATATGGAAAGATTATAGTGTGATTGAACCTTTGAATGCAATGAAGCAGTTGAAGTCAGAAGAATAAACATTGATTTACTTATAAAAAAAGAGTCGTTCTAATAGAACGACTCTTTTTGTTTATTGTAATTTAACCCAAATTAAATTATTTCCAACCGCCACCTAGGAATTTGTACATATTGACAACGGCATTGAGTTGGTCTCTTTTGGTTTCAACCAATTCTAATTTTGATTCAAGCGCATCGCGTTGCGTCATTAATACTTCAAAATAATCAACACGGGCCGACATGAACAGATCATGCGCTGCGCTGATGGCACTATTAAGTGCGTCTACTTGTTTAGACTTCATTGAATAACTTTTATCTAAATTTTGGATTTTAGATAATTGGGACGACACTTCCATGTAGGCATTAAGAACGGTACGCTCGTAATTATATAAGGCTTGCAACTGACGTGCATTTGCATTTTTAAATTCAGCTTTAATGGCATTTCTATTGATTAGAGGAGCTGCGATGTCGCCTGCTAATGAATATAAAATAGACTCAGGTGTTTTAAACAAATAACCCGTTTTAAAGGCTTGCAAGCCATAGGTTGCCGAAATACCAAGAGAAGGATAAAATTCGGCTCGAGCTACTTTTACATCTAATTTGGCTGCGGCTAATTCCAATTCGGCTTGTTTGATATCGGGTCTATTGGCCAGCATTTGAGATGGGATTCCTGCATTAACTACTGCTGATTTGATGTCGAGAAAATAGGTTGTATCTCTTTTTATTTCTTGAGGAAAGCGCCCCAGTAAGAAGTTAATACGGTTTTCAGTTTCTCGAATCAATTGAAGGGTTTCGTATTCCATATGTTGGGATGCAAGGACCTCAGCCTGGAATTTTTGTACTGCAAGTTCGGTTGCTCTGGCCGCGTCTTTTTGGGCTTTTACAATATCCAAGGCCTCGTTTTGCAATTTGATATTTTGTCTGATGATCGCCAATTGGCTGTCTAGGGAAAGTAATTCGTAATACGAATTAGACACTTCAGCCACTAGACTAGTCACTACAAAGTTTTTTCCTTCTATGGTCGCTAAATAGCGGCTTACAGCTGATTTTTTAGCGTTACGTAATTTCTTCCAAACGTCCACTTCCCAATTGGCATAAGCTGCCACACCAAAATCGGTTAATGGGTCGGGCATTTCTTTGCCTGGCATTATTTCGGTAGTAGCATCTCCGGCCCCTTGACTGGTATAGCGTCCCACTTTCTCGACACTAGCACCTGCTTTAATTCCTATGGTAGGCAACAAGGCTCCTTTTCGAATGCGGATATCATTCTTAGCAATTTCGATTTCCTGAAGTGTAATCATTAGTTCTTGATTATTTTTCAGGGCGGTGTCTATTAACTCATTGAGATAAGGATCTTTGAAAAACGTTTTCCAAGGAATGGTAGACATATTTGTGGTGTCTTTACTAGACTCAAAGGTATCAGGGACAGACGCAGTAGCTTTTACCGGAACAATCGCTGGTGCTTTACAGCTTACCACTGCTAGGCATAAGCCTAGCGCGATAAGGTAAGTGTATAACTTAAATTTATTTTTCATAATTAATATCCTCAGTTAATGGATTATGATCTTGTTTTTTAATCATTTTGATTCTGGAATCTATACTTCCGAAAATCATGTACAATCCTGGAATTAGTAAGACTCCTATTATCGTACCTAACAACATCCCTCCAAGTGCTGCAGTACCAATAGTTTGGTTACCTATTTTACCTGGACCAGATGCAAAAACTAATGGAATCAATCCGGCAGTAAAGGCAAAAGAAGTCATCAAAATAGGTCGGAATCTAATTTTTGCTCCTTCAAGAGCAGCCGCTAGCACCGATAGTCCTTGTTCGTGTTTTTGGACTGCAAATTCTACAATCAACACGGCATTTTTACCGAGCAACCCGATAAGCATAATAAAGGCTACTTGAGCATAAATATTGTTTTCTAGTCCGGTGAGCGTAAGTAACAAGAACGAACCGAAGATGCCCGCTGGAAGTGAAAGTAATACAGCAAACGGCAATACGAAACTTTCGTATTGAGCTGCTAATACTAGATACACAAAAAGCAGACATACGATAAAAATATAAATAGCTTCATTTCCACGGCCTACCTCATCCTTTGAAATCCCTGCCCAATCGATGCCGAATCCTCTCGGTAAATTTTTATCGGCTACTTCTTGAATTGCCTTAATGGATTGACCACTACTATATCCTGGAGCCGATTGGCCACTAATCTCAGATGAATTGAACATATTATGTCGGGTAATCTCGGATAAACCATATACTTTTTCCATGTGCATGAACGCCGAAAAAGGAACCATTTCATCACGGCTATTTTTAACATATAATTTCATAATGTCTTCGGGCAACGCTCTATACTCTGGTGAAGTTTGCACTATAACTTTGTATTGACGGTCGTATTTAATGAAACTGATTTCATAGTTACTTCCTACTAAGGTCGACAGTGTATTTAATGCATTATCTAATGTTACCCCTTTTTGCTGCGCTAAATCATTGTCAATACGAATCATGTATTGAGGGAAACTGGCGCTATAGAAGCTGAACACTGAAGATAATTCAGGACTTTTGTTTAATTCTTTTACGAAATCATTGTTAACGGTTTCCATTTTTTTATAGTCCCCCGATCCTGCTTTATCTAGCAAACGCAATTCAAATCCGCCTGCAGCACCATAACCTGGTACGGCGGGAGGTTGAAAATATTCGATAGTAGCACCTGAGATATTTTTGGCTTTCTCTTCAAGTTCTTTCATTATCTCGGTAACCGACTCCTTGCGTTCGGACCAATCTTTAAGATTCACCAGACACGTTCCTGAGTTAGATCCTGTACCTTCAGTAAGGATTTCAAATCCGGCTAAAGAGGAAACCGATTTTACGCCATCAATTTTTTCGGCTATTTTTTGAAGCCTTAAGGCAATTTCGTTGGTTCTTTCTAAGGAAGAACCTGGTGGAGTTTGAATAATAGCATAAAACATTCCTTGGTCTTCATTGGGAATAAATCCGGACGGCAGACCATTGTTTAAGAAAAAGATTCCTGCACTAAACCCTATGAAGGCAGCGAACGTTATTACTCTTTTATTGATAATCTTTTCAAGAATATTTTGATATCTTCCTGTAAGGATGTTGAATTTATTATTAAAACCGTCTAAGAATCGATTTAAAGGCGTTTTCTTTCTAGGAATTCCATGGGTGTTTTTTAACATCATAGCACAAAGTGCCGGTGTAAGTGTTAAAGCCACGACTCCCGATAAAATAATACCGGTAGCCATCGTTATGGCAAACTGTCGATAAAAGATCCCTACAGGGCCGGACATGAAGGCTAAAGGAATGAATACGGCTGCCATCAAAAAGGTAATAGCTATAATGGCTCCACTAATCTCGCCCATAGCTTTCTTAGTGGCCTTTAATGGCGAGAGGTGGTCTTCCTCCATTTTAGCGTGTACAGCTTCGATGACGACGATGGCATCATCTACCACAATACCAATAGCTAATACTAAGGCAAATAAGGTTACTAGGTTTATCGTGATACCAAATATTTGCATAAAGGCAAAGGTTCCAATAAGGGAAACGGGAACTGCAATGGCAGGTATAACAGTAGAACGCCAATCTCCAAGGAATAAAAACACTACTAAACCAACCAAAATAAATGCCTCTACCAAGGTATGAATCACTTTTTCTATGGAAGCATCCAAAAATTTAGAAGCGTCATAACTGATTTCGTAATCTACACCCTTTGGAAAGGAAGTTTTCTTGATTTCGAGTAATTTTTCTTTTACATCTTTAATTACTTGGCTGGCGTTACTACCATAGGATTGTTTTATCGCAATCGCAGCAGAAGGTCTTCCATTTAACGTCGAATAGATATCGTACATTGAACTTCCGAATTCAATCTTGGCCACGTCTTTTAAGCGAAGTAATTCGCCATTAGGGTTTGATTTAAGGATAATGTTACCGTACTGTTCTTCGGTGGTAAATCTTCCTGAGTATTTAAGTACATACTCAAAAGTTTGTGACCGTTTCCCGGAACTTTCCCCTGTCTTCCCAGGTGACGCTTCTAAACTTTGTTGCGATAAGGCTTCCATTACCTCATCGGCAGATATTTTATAGGCTAACATACGGTCGGGTTTCAACCAAATACGCATTGCATAATCACGGTTTCCGATAATATCAGCATCCCCCACTCCGTCGACACGTTTAATTTCAGAAAGAATGTTAATATCTGAGAAGTTATATAGGAATTTCTGATCCATTGTTGGATCTTTACTGTACACGTTAATGTACATTAAGTTATTGGATTCTTCGCGTGTAATTTTTACTCCCTCTCTTACCACAAGAGGTGGTAGTTTGTTCACTACGGAAGCAACTCTGTTTTGGATATTAATAGAAGCTTGATTAGGATCTGTACCTAAATTAAAAACTACTTGAATGGCAGCTTCACCATCATTTCCAGCATCGGAAGCGATGTATTTCATCCCCGGCACTCCGTTAATGGCTCTTTCTAATGGAATAACTACTGATTTAATCAACAACTCATTATTAGCTCCTGGGTAATCTGCGGTAACATTAACTTTTGGTGGCGAAATAGATGGTAACTGCGTTACTGGCAAACTTTTAATTGCCAACACCCCTAATAGGACAATCATCAATGATATTACTATCGACAGAACGGGTCTTTGTATAAATTTACTAAACATTTATTTATGATTTATGATTTATGACTATTCTGCTTTAATTCTTAAGTGAGAAAGTACTTTTTTAGGGTCTTGATAATCAAATTTAATTTTATCATCATCATTAGCTTTTTGAACCCCTTCGAGCAGAATTTTGTCGTTGACGGTAATACCACTTTTTATGATGTATAAGTCGGGCAACTCCCCTACTATCTTAATTTCTTTGGATTTTAGGACATTTTTATCATTCACCACGAACACATATTTTTTATCTTGAATTTCGTAGGTTGCTTTTTGAGGAATTACTAAAGCATTTTTAATTGGAATTGTCATTAACACTTTCCCTGTTTCGCCATTTCTCAATAATTTATCGTTATTTGGGAATTTAGCTCTGAAGGCGATATTTCCTGTTTCAGGGTCGAATTCACTTTCAATTACTTCTACTTTACCTTTGTATTTCAGGCGGTCATTGTTGGCCAAAAGTAAACTCACTTGACTATCTCCACGGTCTTTGATGTCGGTTTGATACTGCAAGTATTCAGGTTCAGACACATTGAAGTAGGCGAACATTTGGTTGTTATCAGAGAGGCTGGTTAGCAATTCACCTTCATCGATAAGGCTACCGATTTTTTTAGGAAGACGGTCAATAGTACCATCGAAAGGCGCTCTGATTTCGGTAAATGATAAATGTACTTTAGCCATAGCAACTTCAGCTTTGGCTTGTTCTAGTTTGGCTTGTGCCATGGCTTGTTCGCTTTTTGACACTACATTTTTATCGGCTAGTGCTTTGGCATTTTGCAATTCAATTGCAGCAGCTTGGGCTTCAGCTTGTGCTTTTTGCAATTCGGCTTCATAGAGTTGCGGCATAATACGGAATAATACTTGTCCGGCTTTAACGAATTGCCCTTCGTCAACATAAATGTTTTGCAGAAATCCTTTTTCTTGGGCGCGAATTTCTATGTTACGCAAGGAGCGTATCTGTGAAACATACTCCTTGGTAAAGGAAGTATCAATAACGGCAGCATTGGTAACAGTAAATTTACCTGCTTCTTCTTTTACTTCTTTTTTAGATGTACAGCTCGTTAAGCTTAACAGGGCAATGCAGCCTGCGATTAGAACATTTCTCTTCATGGTTTTAAATAAAATTGGAGCGATTAAACGCGTTGAATTCGAAAATTATTAAGTGTAAATTGCAATTATATTTGATGATTTATTAGGGTATTTATAGATAAAATTATCTTCTATTTATAACATCCATCGTGCGTAAAGCAGGAGTTTAAATCAAAGTGATTTGATTTCAAATTCTCAAAACCTTGTTTTCAATATAAATTGGTTTTCGATTGCCTTGAGTAGGCAAAACCAAAGGACTAGATTTTTTGCAAAAAAAAGCCCAATAATGATTTGAGTTTGCTAGAAAAGTATTGTGTAATGTTAGAGGCTTGATTCCAAACATTAAATTATTATTTATTTCGTGAAATTCTTCACTAGTAAGATGTTCTTCTTCGAAATCAACATCAGTCACTTCAAGAAGGACTTTTCTATCCTCTTTTTTGTTAAAATTAAGAAGTTTATTTAGTGCAAGCATTGGTTGTGCTGTTGAGCTTACTACTTTTGTTTGAGAATTAGGATAGTAGCTAGGTCCTCCGACTGGAAGGAGAAAAAACAAATACGCTATAAATACAACTACTCTCATAATGGGGTCAAAATTACAGAAAAAAAGAAATAGGAAAAAAGAAAAAAGAAATATATAACACGATTATTCTCACGAAAACGATTGCGTTTTGATTAAGAAATGCTTAAGTTTTCGCTTTAAGTGCATTTTGCTATCTTTAACCCAAACCTCGAAGCGACTATGGAACCTATAAAAAGAAATCTGAGCGTTCCGATATTGATCATTGGAACTGCAGTTTTTGGGCAACAGCTAACCCGTGTCCATTATGAACACATTAGAACGGTTGATTTTGTTGTTCTAGGTTCCTCTCTACTTTTTATTGGAGTTGGAATTTAGGTCTATTATAAAAATTTGAGGAAATAAGGCCAACGGTTTACACCTCACTTCTACTTCGTTCCCCTATTTGTTGGCGCCACATGGCATAATACAATCCTTTTTCATTGACAAGGTCTTGGTGTTTTCCTTGTTCGATGATTTGGCCTTGTTCTAACACAAATATTTTATCGGCGTGCATGATGGTTGATAAACGGTGTGCTATTAATACTGTAATTTGATCTTGTTTCGAAGAAATGTTACGAATGGTTTGGGTAATTTCTTCTTCGGTAATAGAATCAAGCGCTGAAGTAGCCTCATCGAAGATTAGAAGTTTAGGATTGCGCAACAAGGCTCTAGCAATCGATAAGCGTTGTTTTTCTCCTCCTGAAACTTTAATTCCGCCTTCTCCGATAGTGGTATAAATACCATTTTCTGCTCTACTTAGTAAATTTTGGCAGGCAGCTTTTTGCAAGACATCATTAATTTCATCATCGGTTGCTGAAGGCTTAACAAATAATAGATTGTCTTTTATGGTACCGGAGAATAATTGAGCGTCTTGGGTTACAAAACCAAGTTGGTGTCTCAATTCGGTCAGATCAATTTCATTGGCCTTTTTTTCATTGTAAAAAATATCCCCTTCTGCAGGATTATAAAGACCGACAAGCATTTTAACTAGGGTAGTCTTTCCGCTTCCAGAGGGCCCCACAAAGGCGAGTGTTTCTCCAGCATGCGCTTCAAATGAGATATCTTTCACCGCATAGGATTTGGCGCTTTGGTGTTTGAAGGAAATATTAGCAAATCGCAAATTATTGATTGTACCAATTGTCTTTGGATTTGATGGCACTGCTTCACTTTTGGAATTCATTAAATTACTAAAATTATCCATTGAAGCTTTGGTTTCGTTATAGGTTGCAATCACATTTCCTAATTCTTGTAAAGGATTAAACAAGAAGAACGAGAAAAACATTAGTGTTATTAAATCACCTGGTTTAATGATATCGTTGAAGATGAACAAGTATAAAGCAAAAACCAAACTGGTGCGCATAAAATGCACTGTAGTACCTTGAATAAAGCTAAGAGAACGAATAAACCGTACTTTTTTAAGTTCGAGTCCTAAAATTTTAACGGTAGTAGCATTTAAGCGACTCACTTCTTGATTGGTTAACCCTAAGCTTTTTACTAATTCAATGTTGCGTAATGATTCGGTTGTCGCTCCCGCTAAGGCGGTAGTTTCCCCTAAGATTTGACGTGATACAATTTTGATTCTTTTACCTAAGAAGGAACTAATAAAGGCAATTACGGGAACCGTTGCTAAGAAAATGGGACCTAATAACCAATGAATGTGAATCGCATAGACAATAACAAACGTTATTCCGACTAAGGTTTGGAATATCATTGAAATAGAAAGGGTAATAAACTTTTCGCAATCAATTTTGACTTTTTGTAATTTTCCTAGGGTTTCGCCACTACGTTGATCTTCGAAATCTTGATAGGGTAATTGCAAAGCTTTTTTGATACCGTCAGTGTACATTTGGGCACCGGTGCGTTGAATAATAATATTGGTAAAATAATCTTGAAAATTCTTGGCAATTCGGGAAACCATCGCAGCTCCTAAAGAAAGGGCTAACCAGCCGATGACTACCTTTACAAAGCTATTGTAATTGTGATGAAAATTTGCTACTCCTACGCCGCACTGATTCATTAGTTTACCAATGATAATGGAGTCTGACAAAGAAAAACATTGATTTATCGCGGCTAAGAACAACGCTAAAAACAAGAGTTGCTTGTGTGTTTTGATATAAGAGAAAAGTATTTTCATGAAGCTAGGTCTAAAAAGAAGTGCAAAACTAAGACTAAAGTTGTTTTAAATCTCTATTTATCCCAGTCCTTAAGAACTATTTAACACTTTCTTAATCAAAAAAATGTAATCTATATCTTGTATGAATTATATTTTACTTATCTTTATAATACTAAGAGATTTACCCCCAATCTTAAACTTAAGTGCATGGAAATAAAAAGAAAGTGGATTGCGCTATCAAAGTGGTTTTCAACAAGGCCTTATATCACAGGAATTTTTGTTTTTGTGCTGTTGCTTATATTGGTTGGGTTTGTCTTAAACCTACGATATAAGATTGTAGAGGAGAATCGTCGTAGGGAGATGTCTAACATTATTAATGTTGTCCATCAAAACTTTGAACAGGTTCTTAAGAACAGCTATACTACCACTATAACTCTTGCTATGTCTATCAATGACAAAGGGGTTCCCGATGACTTTTATAAAATAGCACCTCAATTAATAAAGTCTAACGATTGTATAGATGCGGTACAAATGGTTCCTGATGGCATCATTAAATATATTTATCCCATAAAGGGAAATGAAGCTGCCGTAGGTTTTGATATTTTACACTCTTCCAATTTAAGACAAGGAGCTATAAAATCCATAGAGACTAAATTGATTTATTTTGCTGGCCCTTTGGAACTACGTCAAGGTGGTATGGGCGTCGTAGGTCGCTTACCTATTTTTAAGGAAAATAAATTTTGGGGATTTTCTGCCGTGATGATTCGGATGAAAACATTATTAAAATCGACTGGAATAGCAGCCATTGACGATTCTAAATATTACTTTCAATTTTCAAAAATCAATCCCTATACTGGAAAAGAAGAGTTTTTCTTATCCAACAAAGAAGATTTTTCTGAAAAATACTATCAAACGGTAACTATTCCTGATGGGGATTGGAAACTATACTTGATTGTAAGGGATAAAAATGCTTTACTAAAGCAATTAACCACTTCCTCTATATTTGGTTTTTTATTTTCCTTAATCTGTGGGCTTTGGGTGGTCTCTATTTTGAAAAAACCTGCAGAATTAGAACTAAAAATACTGCAGCAAACTCAAAAAATAATGCAGCGAGAACAAGAATTTAAGACCTTATTTGATCAAGCACCCGTAGGCATAGTGCGTTTAGAGACAAATACGGGAAAATTCATTGATGTAAATGATGCTTTTTGTAAAATAGTTGGGTATAGTGAATCTGAATTAAAGGAATTAAATTTTCAAAAAATCACCCATGAAGATGATATTGAAAATGATTTAAAAAACATTGCACTCATTAAAAAAGGAGATTTAAACTCATTGGAAGTGACCAAACGCTATATTCACAAAACGGGCAGAACAGTATGGGTTACTCTAATTGTATCTAAAATATGGAAGAAAGAAAAAAATGTAGTTAATCATATTACGATAGTTGAGGATATAACGGAGCGGAAAAGAGCGGAAGAAGAACTTAAACAATCCTTTGAGGTGGTTTCAGAACAAAACAAGAGGTTATTGAATTTTTCTTATATTGTTTCTCACAATCTTAGATCACATACTAGTAACATTCAATCTATTTCTAGTTTTTTAGAAATTGCAGAAACAAAAAAAGAGCGGGATGACATGATTGACTTGCTTAAACAGGTTTCGCATTCCCTTAACGAAACGATGAGTAATTTGAATGAAGTAGTAAGTATAAGAACCAATATTAACTTAACGGTGGAACAACTGAATCTTCATGACTATATAGAAAACGCAAAAGTCGTTTTAAGTAAACAGATGCAAAGCAAGTTTGCCAAAGTTCAAAATTTAGTTACACCAGGGATTGAGGTACTCTATAATGCCGCTTATTTGGAAAGTATTCTTTTGAATTTTATTTCTAATGCAGTACGTTATAGTCATCCCGATCGCAAGCCGATGATTAAAATATCGTATGATGAACAGTTAAAAACATTAACCATTGCAGATAATGGCATTGGTATCGATTTGGAGAAAAACGGTACTAAATTATTTGGGATGTATAAAACATTCAACAACAACCCTGACTCGAAAGGCATTGGATTATTTATTACTAAAAATCAAATTGATGCTATGGGGGGTAGAATAGAGACTGAAAGCAAACTAGGTGTTGGCACCACCTTTACTATTTATTTCAAATGAAAAACAAAGTAATCTGTATTATTGATGACGATCCTATTTATCAACTTTTGATAAATAAAATTATTGCATTGGCAGAAACCGAATATGATATTATTTCATTTAAAAACGGAAAAGAAGCTTTGGATAGCTTAACAAGCAATTTAGATCAAGACAAAGAATTACCGGAAATCATTTTACTTGATATCGAAATGCCTATAATGGATGGTTGGGACTTTATGGATCATATTGAAAAGGCGCTAACTGTAAAGAATAAAAAAACGGCCATTTATATAGTGAGTTCTTCCATTGCCCATGAAGATAAAGAAAAGGCTAAAACATTTCCTGAAATCATGGGCTATTTTTCTAAACCTATGGATAGTGGTAAAATTTTGGAAATCACCAAAGCAATTAAAGGAAAGCGCTAAAAATCATTCGGTTTTCATCTAATTAGTTTATTTTTACCTAATAATTTTTTTAGTTAATGTTAGAATTTATTGGATATACTGGCGCTATGCTCATTGGTATAGTGCTTGGAATTACTGGAGGAGGAGGTTCTATCTTGACCGTTCCTATCTTAGTTTATGTTTTGAGTATAAATCCACTCATTGCTACTGCCTATTCACTATTCATTGTAGGAACCACTTCTGCTTTTGGCACCTTTCAAAACTTCAAAAAAGACTTAGTTGCTCCTAAAACGGCTATACAATTTGCAATACCCTCTGTTATCGGGGTTTATTTAACCCGAAAATTTATTGTTCATCAGTTACCTGAGGTACTATTTTATTTTGGGTCACTCCAACTTACAAGAGCTACTTTTTTAATGATACTTTTTGCTGTGGTAATGTTTATGGCAGCTTATTCCATGCTCAAACCTCGAAAAGAAATGATTGAGGAAAAAAGTAAAGGTATAGTTGTTGTAAGTGTGCAATTGTTTTTTGTTGGAATACTGATTGGTTTGATTGGGGCTGGCGGTGGCTTTTTAATTATACCTGCCTTAGTAAAACTAGCCAAGCTTCCTATGAAAAAGGCGATAGGCACCTCCTTATTAATTATCACGATTAATTCATTATTTGGTTTCGTAGGAGATCTTGAAACAACAGTAATTGATTGGGGATTTTTAATCCCATTTACTGTTGTATCGATTATAGGAATATTTATTGGTTTAAAAATTCAACACTTTATAGACGAAAAATTATTAAAAAAGATCTTTGGACTATTTGTTCTAGCGATGTCCCTATTGATTTTATATAAAGAGCTTTTTTCATAAAGTATTCTAAAATAATCAGATTTTAAATTGCATATCTTTAATTTTGCTTAAAATTCAGCATGATGAAAATTGAACAATTATATACTGGATGTATAGCCCAAGCCGCTTATTACTTGGAAAGTAATGGTGAAGCTGCCATCTTTGACCCCTTAAGAGAAGTAGTGCCTTATTTAGAAAAAGCACAAAAAGACAATGCCAAAATAAAATATATTTTTGAGACCCATTTTCATGCTGATTTTGTTTCGGGGCATTTAGATTTATCTCAAAAAAGTGGTGGTAAAATAGTTTATGGTCCGACGGCACAACCCGAATTTGATGCAATTATAGCCACCGATAATCAAGAATTTAAAGTTGGTTTCTACACCATTAAAGCCATTCATACGCCAGGTCATACACTTGAGAGCACTTGTTATCTCTTGATTGATGAAAAAGGCAAACAGCATGGGATCATAACCGGAGATACTTTATTCATTGGCGATGTTGGTCGCCCCGATTTAGCACAAGCTTTAACTGAAGATTTAACTCAGGAACTATTAGCTTCCCATTTGTATGATTCCTTACGCAATAAACTCATGCCTTTATTAGATGAATTGATTGTATATCCAAGTCATGGAGCTGGCAGTGCCTGTGGAAAAAACATGAGTAAAGAAACAACGGACACCTTGGGAAATCAAAAGAAAACCAATTATGCCCTTCGTGCAGATATGACGAAAGAAGAGTTTATTCATGAGTTATTGAATGGATTAGGTTCGCCCCCTCCCTACTTCCCACAAAATGTACTGTTGAACATAAAAGGTTATGATAGCTTAGATAGTGTGCTTAAAAAAAGTAATGTCGGTTTATCAGCTACTGAATTTGAGACCCTTGCTGCTCAGGAAGATGTAATTGTACTGGATGTTAGACATGAAAATGATTTTATAACCTCTCATATTCCGAATTCACTATTTATTGGGATTCAAGGTAATTTTGCTCCTTGGGTCGGGGCGCTATTGGGTAATGTTACTCAAAAACTTTTATTAGTTGTGCCTGAAGGAAGAGAAGAGGAAACTATCACTCGTCTTTCTCGAGTTGGTTTTGATTACGTTTTAGGCTATTTAAAAGGTGGAGTTACAGCCTGGTCAAAAGCAGGATTTGAAATTGATACTATTACCTCTATAACTCCTGAAATTTTCGCACAACAACTTACTTCAAACAGCATTATAATCGATGCTCGTAAACCAGGAGAATTTGAAGCGGAGCACGTTAAAAATGCTATTAACCTTCCTTTAGACACGATCAACGACAACTTTCAAAGTGTTCCAACGGGAGACCCATTCTTTTTGCATTGTGCAGGAGGATATCGTTCTGTCATCATGGCCTCTCTATTAAAATCAAGAGGGATAAACAATATCATCAATATTGAAAACGGATTTAATGGCATTAAACAGACAGCGATACCATGCACACAATTTGAATGTCCGTCCACAAAAAAATAAATCTTAAAAAAAAAACAATTACATATTTTACATTAAGCAAAATAGATACATTTGCACACAAATTTTTAATAATAGAAAAATGAAAAAAATACTTCTTTTAGCTACTGTGACTTTAGCACTTTACTCGTGCAGCAAAGTAGCTGATGGCGAATACCTAATTACAGGAAAAGTAAAAGGAATGAAAACAGGCATGGTTTTTTTACAAAAAGAGAGCCCTGATGGAATGAGCTTAGTCAACATTGACACCGTAAAGATCGTTGATGAAAAATTTGAAATCAAAGGTAAAGTTGATGAACCGGCTATTAGTATGATTGAAATTCAAAAAGTAAATGGTAAAGTACCTTTTATCTTAGAGCATGGCGAAATCACATTGGAGGTAGATAAAGACAGTATTTTTAAATCTAAAATTGGAGGTACTTATAGCAATGATGAGTTTTCAAAATTTAATGAAGAGTCGGCTAAAATTAGAAAAAGAATTCAAAAATCAGTTATGGATTTTCAAATGAAAAACATGACTGCTATGAATGATGCCCGTAAAAACAATGATACTGTGACTATTAATTCTTTGCGTAAACAATATGATGTTTTACAAAAAGACATGACGGACTACACCTTTAATTATCCAAAGACCCATCCAAAATCATTTATTAGTGTTTTGATTACACAAGCGATGTTTAGCAATCCTAAATTTAAGACGAAAGATATTGAGACAATTTTCAATTCATTAGACGCTTCTTTGAAAAAAACCAAACCCGCTAAGAAAATAAAAGAAAACCTTGATGGTGTAAAAAAGCAGTTGTCCACTAAAAAAACTGTTACAGTTGGTTTAGTGGCGCCCGATTTTAAAGCACCAACTCCTAATGGAACGTTGACTTCTTTAAAAGAGAACCTAGGCAAAGTTACCTTACTTGATTTTTGGGCTTCATGGTGCCCGCCTTGTAGAGCCGAAAACCCCAATGTAGTAGCTTTATACAATGAATTTCACAGCAAAGGATTAAACATTATAAGCGTATCGCTTGATGAAGTAGCGGATAAATGGAAAGAGGCCATTGCGAAAGACAAATTGACTTGGACTCAGGTTTCTAATTTAAAAGAAATGAAAGATCCAATTGCGGTTCAATATGGAGTTACACAAATCCCTACTACCTTTTTAATTGATGCTACTGGAAAAATAGTGGCAATTGATTTAAGAGGAGAACAATTAAAAGCTAAAGTAAGTGAGCTTTTGGCTGCGAAATAAGAAATATAAAAAGTAATAGTATAAAATCTCCTTCGGGAGATTTTATTATTTAATTCAGGACCAAACCTTTAAAAAAACCTTTAATAAAATAAGTCCTTTTTATTTGTGAACTTCAAAAGTGTTTTTATATTTGCAACCGCGTTAGGCGATGGGGAGATACTCAAGCGGCCAACGAGGGCGGACTGTAAATCCGCTGATTACATCTTCGCAGGTTCGAATCCTGCTCTCCCCACAAAAAACGTTCAAGTATACTTGGACGTTTTTTTATTTACTATTGCAATGAAAATAAGCTTAAAGTTTATAATCTTTTAGTAAAGAACAATTTTAATTTAATCTCACAAGATAAAACCTGATTTCTCGTCTTAACTATACGCCCACTAATCGTTCTAATTCATTACTTTTATTGAGTGCTTTTGTTTCATCATTTATGCAAAAAATAGTTGCCTTATTTTTATTGTTAGGAGTATTGAGTACTAGTCAAGCACTAGTATCTCAAAACACTAAAACCGTTACGTTACATTTTGTTCCCGTCTTTG